>JAFSWN010000029.1 GCA_017450185.1 Clostridia bacterium
AGCTGGATCCGTGTTGCGGCTTCGAGAGAAGCAGCCGACTGGGGAGAATACTACCTTGACTTTACCGACGTTGCCGCCGTGATGGCAGCTTTCAACATGAGCACCGCTCCCTCTCAGCAGGAACTCGATATTCTCCTTAACGGAGAATGGTACGCCGACCTTACGGACTTAGTTGTGACCGGCAAGATATCGATCGAGGACGACGGAGTGCTCTATGAACAGTGGCTCCCCGAATCAGCGCAGGTTTTCGGCCTTCTGAAAATAAAAACCTGCAATCACGCCGGCGCCGGAGAATTTGCAGCCGTCCCCGCCACCGCAACAGAGCACGGCTATACCGCGGGCGTCTACTGCGCAGAATGCGGTGCTTGGCTCTCGGGACATGAAATAATACACAACGAGCTCGGCGAGCAGATAAACTATATCGCTCCAACAGTCAGCGCCGAAGGCAGCTATGACGTTCTTTGCACCGTGTGCGGAGAGACCACCCACCACACCGTTCCAAAGCTCACCCCGCCCGAAACACAGCCTGAAAATCCCTCCGGCGGAAGCGGCACAAACTTCTTCATGAATCTTATTCAGAGAATAGCGGCGTTTTTCAGAAATCTTTTCAGGATCTTCGGCTGAACAGAAGATCAAAACGTATAATATCCGCAGCGGCGGCTCAACAGGGCTGCCGCTGACGTTTTTTATTTCAGAAACCGTTGTATTCCGAAAACGGCTGTGATATACTTAAAACAAAAAAAAACGGCGCGGGATGGTTTTATTCCGCCGTGTTAAAAGAAACAAAGATCTTCGGAGGATAAAGCATTGAACAAGGCTAAATGGATATGGTACCCCGGTGAATTTGAGATATACCACCACATGCTGCTGTCGTTCAGGCGGCAGGAAATGGGCTGCGACTACCCATGCTGCTGGCACATAAGCACGCCCGAGGCGAGCGTAAAATTCCACAAGCGCTTCAATTTGCAGAAGGACGGCTCTTTTACCGTGGTCACCCGCGCGAAGGGCATGGTGCGCTGCGGCGGAAGGCTGTGGAGGGTGAACGAGCCGGTGGATGCAAAGGCGGGAGACTGCGACGTCACCGTTGAGCTTTTCGACCTCAACGGCTTTGTTTCGATGTTCATCGATTCAGAAATACTTATAACGGACGAGAGCTGGACCGCGGAGATCTACGACGCCTCCCCCGTTGCCGCCGCCTGTTCGCCGGAGTTTTATTCTCCAAAAGACGATCCCGCAGTGTTCCCGTTCGCCTACAGCGATATTTCTCCCGTATCAAAGGAAAACATTCCAAACGGAATACTGTATGATTTCGGGCAGGAGCAGTTCGGCCCCGTTAAAATAAGCGTGCCGGAGGGAAATAAGCTTACGCTCGTATACGGCGAAAGCCGCGAGGAGGCGCTCGACCCCGAAAACGCCATAATCCGTGAAACCGTAACGTCCGCCGACGGACCCGAAAGGCCCGCAAGAGCGTTTCGCTATATTTCCGTGCTCGGCGAGAACGCCGGAAAAGCCGGGATCGAAGCGAAATACGAATACCTCCCTATAGAGGACAGGGCCTCATTTTCGGCGGACGACCCGAATATAGAAAAGATTTGGGCGCTGTGCTCACGCACCTTCCACCTCAACACTCGCGAATTCTTTCTTGACGGCATAAAGCGCGACCGCTGGGTGTGGTCGGGCGACGCATACCAGTCTTTTATGATAGCAAGGTACCTCTATAACGACCCGTCCGTCACCGAGCGCACCATCACAGCCCTTCTCGGCAAGCCGCCCTACAGACGGCACATAAACACGATAAACGACTATTCCGCCTATCTTATCATTTCGGTTTATGAGCACTTCGAAGCCACTCTCAGAATGGGTTTTCTGAAAACGGTGTGGAGGAACGTAAAGGAGCTGTATTCTTTTATCGTTTCACGTCTTGACGAAAGCGGCAGGTCGGTAAGGCGCGACGGCGACTGGATATTCGTTGACTGGGGCGTGCTCGACAAGGACGGCCCCATATGCTTCGAACAGATAGTGTTGTGGAAGGCGCATCTCGCGATGGCTGCCCTTTCAAAGGCCATGGGCGAAGAGGACGTTTACACAAAAAGAGCCGACGAGCTTAAAGAACTCATCCTGCGTGAATTCTGGGACGAAGAAAAGGGAGCGTTTATTGACAGCTTTACTTCGGGCAAACGCTTTGTGACGCGCCAGACGAATATTTTTGCCGTTCTTTACGGCCTTGTTGACGGCGAAAAGAAAAACAGCGTGATAAAAAATGCGCTTCTCTCCCCCTCCCTCCCTGAAATAACAACGCCCTATTTCAAGCTTTACGAGCTGATGGCCCTGTGCGAAACAGGGCAGATAGAAGCTGCGCAGGACTATATTTCGAGCTACTGGGGCGGAATGCTTAAAGAGGGCGCGACCTCCGTTTGGGAGGCTTACGACCCGGAGCAGCACGGCGCGGAGCACTACGCCATGTACGGCTCGCCCTACGGCAAATCGCTCTGCCACGCCTGGGGCAGCGGCCCGATACTGCTTTTATGCCGCTACGTCGCGGGAGTTTCCCAAACGAACGGCGGCGGCGCTTTCAGAGTCGCGCCGAACCCCGGAAAATATGATTCTTTCAGCGCAAGGGTCCCGGCGGGAGAAGGAGAAGTTGAAATCAGCTATAAAAAACCGTTCGTTTCAGTCCGCGCAACCGTTTCCGGCGGAACGTTCTTTGACGGTAAAAAAGAAACCCCGCTCGAAGCGGGGAAACTGTATTCGTTTGAATTGCCGTAAAGACCTGAGTTTTCGCGGCGCTCAATACCGCGCGACCGCCAGCAGAACGGTGTTTTTGTCCGCCGCCGCGGTAACGGTATCGCACGGCGCTTCGGCAATGAGCGACAGGTCGTGAAGGCCGTCAAGCAAATAAAGCTTAACACAGCGCGCCTCGGGAAAGCTTATTGAAACGGGGCGCGGCTCTTTTTCGCGGTTCACTATAAGCAGCGCGGCGCTTTCCCCGTTCGCTGCTGCGGCAAACGCAAGCTCGGTGTCGGCAACGGTCACGGCCTCGTTTTCGAGCTCTCTGAGAGCGCCGAAGGCTTTTATCGCGTAGTAGGCCCTTGAGGGCGTGAGAGTGTGCCTTAAAAACAGGCCGCCGTAGGCCTGGTCGGGCTGCGCGTCGTAGTAGCACGCAACGTCAACGTCGTCTGTCTGCTGCATGCGGCACATAACGTCGGCAGCGAATGAAGCGCCCGTCATATCGCGCATTTTTTCAAACATGTCCCTTCCCGCCCAGTTCCATTCGTCGAGTATCGCCTCAACGTTTTCAAGTCCGGCGGCGTCGAGCTTTTCGCGGCAGTAGCGGGCGTGCGCCATGACCTCGTAGGGATCGTGGGAATAAATGTGCCATGAGAAGAAATCGAGCGGGCAGGCGGTTTCGGGAGCTTTGACGAAGGCGAGAAAATCGTCGAACCATTCAATAAAAGAGCGGTAGAAATCGTCGGCGTTCTCGTTGAAGGCGGCGTAAACCCCGCAGGAGGCATAGCCTCCTATTTTTATGTCCGGAAACTCGCTTCTCAGCAGCTTCGCGGTTTCGCGGTACAGCTCAAAAAACTGCTCTTTTGTGCCCGTCCACATCGGCGGGTTCTCGGGCTCGTTCCATATCTCCCAGTATTTTATGCCGTAGTGAAAGCCGTTTGCCCACCCCTCGTTATAGTGGCGAACGATATTGGCGCAGATGCGAGCCCATTTCGCGGCGTCCTCGGGAGGACGGACGTGAGCCTTAAAATAGCCGTGGTCTATCGTTTCGCCGAGACGGTAGAAGGCCTTCGCGCCGCAATCGTCTATGCAGCGAAGGTATTCGTCGGTAAAAGTGAAATCATAAGAAACGGGGTCGTTTTCATCCAGCTCCCAGATGGGGAAGATATTTCGCACGTCAACGAATTTGCCCCGTCCGAGCGTGCCCTCGGTGTCGTGCAGGCGGCAATAGGGAATGTGCGCTTCGGCAAAAAGCTGGCGCGCGTCGTTGCGGAAATTGTTTGAAACCGGACCGCCGTTGACGCCGTTGAGCGGTTTGATGCTCCTGCCTGAAAAACCTTTCAAAACCTTTATGCTGTCCATAAAAAATCCTTTCTTAAAAAGCATTTCAGCCCGGAACGGCCTCAAGCGCGGAAGCTGAGTATATCCCCGTGGTTGCCCTGACCTCGTATCTGTCACAAAGGTTTCCGGCTTTGCCCACAACGGCAAAATACACCATTTCGGCGCCTTCGGGGACCTTCACGCAGGCGTTTGTGCCGAGCACGCTTCCCTTTTTGCTCTGCCACTCTTCTTTGAGCTCTCCGTCCTCGTATTCAAGGGGACTGAAGCGGTAATAAACCCACACCGAGGGATGTTTTACGTCCTCCGGCAGGGTAAACGACAGTACCGCTCTGCCGCCGGTAAAAGATAGCTCGTCAATTTTGATATTTCCAAAACCTATTCCGTTTTGTTCATTGGCAAATCGCAGTATCTCGGGAAGCTCTATGCCCTGAAGATAGCCGTGCGGATAAAAAGGCACCAGAGTGAGCGCGCCGTTGGGGGCCGCGGCCGCGGAGGCGGTGGCAGATTCGGCGGAGAAAAACGGATCGTTGTCGCCGGTGAACCACATTATCGGCATATTCGTTTCGGGAAGCAGGTTTTTCGCGTCCCAAACGTTCGTTACGCCGTCGCCGCGGAACACCTCGCCCCACACAGTTTTTGAAACGTCCTGAAAGCCGCTGCCGTACACGGGAGCCGCAAAGGCAAAGCGGTTATCGCAGCACGCGGCGAAGCTTGAAGCGAAGCCTCCCCAGGAGATGCCGGTGAGGCCTATTTTTTCGGCGTTTACGCGGGAATCGGCGCGAAGGATGCTGTTCGCGAGCAGAATATCCGCTATGTAGTAATAAAACCACTGCTCGTTAAGAGGCTCGTTTTTTGAAGCGAAATTATCCATTGGCAGATGCGACTCGGGATCTATCTGCCAGTAATCGGAAGAGAGCTCATAGGTGTTGTTCTGCCCTGTGTAGCCCTGGCCGAAGCCGTCCATGGATATGGCGGCGTAGCCGTGATCCGCCCAGTACTGCACCCAGTCCGCGCCGGCGTGACCGCCTCCTCCGTGCACGAGGACCATCCCGGGCACAGGATTTTCTTCTGAAGCGCCTTCGGGAAAGCCGATATATGCGAACACCCGTGCGCTCTTTCCGAGGCACTGCTCGCCTTCATAGTATAGGGCCGATATGCGCCCGTCGCTTGGATAGGGGTCCTTTTCGGGGCAGGGCGTTACCCGAGGGACGCGCTGCAGAACCGAAGCATACAGAGCTTTTAACTCGTCGGTTTTGGCGTTGCCTCCGGGAGAAACGTGCTCCGAAACATACAGGTCCGTTTTTGTTTCGGCGTTTTGCTTAAACGAAACTCCCGCAAGTGAATAAAAGAATGAAATAATGCTTATGAATATCGCGGTGATCTTACTGAGCATCACACATACCTCCCTCGGCTAAATAAACAGCCGCCGTTTACTGCGCGTTGAAATTAAATATTGAAAAAATACGGTCCGTAAAGGCTTTGAACAGAGCTTTTATATAGCTTAAAATGCTTTCGAACACGCCTGTTTTTCCGTTTTCGCCGTTTTCAGAGGGAAGAGGTCTAATTTCGTCGAGAAGAAGCTCGGCGCAGGCTCCCTCAAACGTGAAGCGGATATTCTTTATTTCGCCGAGCTTTCCGCCCGTATTCTCAACCGCGGCGGCGCCGGCAAGGAACAGGCGGCCCAGATCGAACGTGTAGGTATGCCACTCGCCGTCGGCGGGAACCGAAAGGCCCTTGAGCCCGGTTTCGGCGCAAACGGGAGTGTAATAGGTAAGCATACCCGTATAAAGGCGCAGTTCAGTGAGCCTGACGGGCTTTTCACCGCAGTTTTTGAGCTTGAGGCTGAGAACGCCGTAGTCGCTCCAATTAGAGTCTATGTTGTCGAAAACCTCGAGCTTGTTATCGTCTATATAGCTGATATTCGGAGAGAGTGTGAAAAAGGGCAGAAGCGACGTGATTCTAAGCGAGCCGTCGCCTTCGGTGAAATCGTTTGATTCAAGGCACACAGAGCAGCCCGAATATTTCCATGTTTCAATATAGCCCGCGTCGTCGCCGCTTTTGAACGTGGTCATGTCTTCGCAGTCCATCCAGGAGTTGTCGGCATAGCGGTGTTTAACGGCCGCGTCGCGGATGCCGTACGGAGCCGCCGGCATAAACGGCTCGCCGCCGTAATAGCTCCACAGGTTCGCGCGCTCGCTCCAGCTTCCGGCGGCGTAGGTAGCGGCCACAGGCTCCTTAACGTATTCGCTGTAAACGCGAACGGTATCGTTTGAAACGATCTCGGCCGAAGCTTCAACCGCCGTTCCGTCGCTGCCGCACACGGCGAAGCCTCGGGGCGTTCCGCCAACGAAACCGAGTTTGCCGCCGAAGCTGGCGAAGGTAAGATACACGCTGCCGCCGCTTACCTCTTCATTAATGCAGTACGGCGCGCTCGAGGGAGATTTTTTACCGTAGACAAGGCTCTCGGCAAGGCTGAACATGCGCTCGCCTACGGGCTTTTTCGTCATGGGATGTATATAACCCATTTCGTTATAATCAAGCGGTAGATCGTAGATCGTCACTTCGCCTCTTGAAGAGGGATCGGCTTTCGCGAGATCGGTGAACACCTCGTTAAACTCGGTCACGCTGAACGGGCCGCGGCCGTAGTCGTAGCAGGCGATCTGCGTGAAGATGAAGGGCATCCTGCCGCGCGTATAGTTGAAATCGGCGGTGTAGCTGTCCTGCATGAGCTCGAAGCAGTCGAAATAGTATTCGGCGCTGTGGTCGAGTATAAGGTCGCTGCAGCCCTGATACCAAATGGCTCCCTGGGGACGGAAATTGAGAAGCGGGGCAATGTTTGTGTTGTAGAGGTTTGTCATATCAACGGTTATGGAGCAATCGGACGTGTTCCAGAAATCCTCGTCGCGGTACCTGCCGTCGTTTACGATGTGGCTCTTAACCTTCTCGCTGCCGTCGATGGCTGCCCTTGAAAGCCACGGCGAAATGCACGAGCCTCCGAGCGGCGCGCTGAGCACGCCCACGGGCATATCGAGGAACTCCATGAGCTTTAAGGCAAAGAAATAGGCGGGAGCGCTCATGTTGTAGACCTGCGCGTCGTCGCCGGGGAACCAGCTGCAGTTTACGGCGTCGGTCTGCGGCTTTGCGCGGGTCTGATAAGCGCCGTCGGCATAAGGCGGGCGCACGTGCAGCACGTGCAGGTCGTGGGGGCCTGTTTCGCCTTTGGCGATCATATCCTTGCCCTCAGGCGTCATGCTCAGATAATATTCCATGTTGCTCTGGCCGACAGCAAGCCACAGCTCGCCGAAAACAATGTTTTTAAGCTCTGCGAAAACGCTGCCGTTGCAGCTCACCTTCACGGTATACGTATCGTAGCCGCCCGAAGGAGCGGGAAACGAAACGGTAAACGCGCCGTCTGAGGCTACGGACTTCCCGTAGGCCGTAAGCTCTCCGTTTTTATCGTAGAGCTCGGCGAGGATATTGCCGCCCGAAGGCGCCTCGCCCGCCAGAACGGCGTCGGCGTTTCTCTGGAACAGCATGTCGTCGCCGTATACGTTATAGAGCCTCGCCCCGGTATTCGCCCCGAAAGCGGGGACGGCAACGCCGAAAAACAGCGCGGCGCACAAAAATAACGCGATTATTTTTTTCATTGAAACTCCTCCTTACCCGCCTAAATAAACCGGCCGGCGCTTTCAGTATAGCTTTATTTATTATAATAATCAAGATTACGCCGGAAAAAATATATAAAAAAACAAAAAAAACCGCTTTGAAGTCTTTCAAAAACCGAAAGCGTCAAAACGGGGATATGCTTTGTTTATTTGTAATATATTTGCCTCTCTCCCAGAGACGGGAACCGGCTTTAACTGCTTCTCAGCCGCCTAAAAGCTCCTTGAGGATATCCTCGGCCACGGCCCTTCTCGTAACGCAGCGGTCCATAGCCTGCTTTTCTATGTAGCGGTGAGCGGAGGGCTCGTCCATCGCGCGTTTTTCAATAAGCGCCCATTTAGCGCGGTTGACTATACGAATTTCATCCATCTTTTCTTCAAGCGTCAGCGTTTTCTTCTCGGTCTTTCTCAGGCGCTCCCTCGCGCTGACAAGCCAGGAAACAGCGTTTTGCAGCATAATTCCCGAGGTGGGCTTTGAAAGGGTGAACACTCCGTGAGGAGAAACGCCGCCCGTTATCTCGTCGAAAAGTTCGGTTTTTACAATGAGCAGCGCAACAGTTCCGCCCGACGAGCATGAATCTATCGCGAACCTTGAGCCGGGATCGTCGAGAAGAGGTGAATTGACTATGACTATGTCGAACGCCCTTTCCGCGAAAGCGCGTTTCGCCGAGCTTATATCCGAAACCCTTCTGACCGGCGAAAAGACGGACGGGGACAAAAGCCCCTCAAATGCGCTGTTCACGCTTTGAGAAGACGAAACCAGCAATACGCTGTACGTCTGCTCCATAAGAGACATCGATTCCCCTCCTTTCCCCGGTTTTTTATTATGCTCAGCCGCAGTAGGCGGCTATAACGGCCTGAGGCACGAATTCGCGCACGAAATCGCTTTTCTTTGCGAGAGCGCGGGCCTCTTCAAGCGTGGCGGGCAGCTTTTTTATAAGCGAAAGCTGCTCGTCGGTGGCGCTGAACAGGTTTATCGCCGACGGCTCGGGCAGCGGGAGCCTGTTTTCTATGCCGTAAAGGGCCGCGCGGATCATCAGAGCGAAGGCGAGGTAGGGATTCGCAGCGGGATCGGGCGAGCGCAGCTCCATGCGCCTGTATTCGCCCTCGGCGGCGGGTATGCGCACGAGCTGGGAGCGGTTTTCCCTTGACCATGAAACGTAGCCAGGAGCTTTGTTCTGCCCGAGGCGAAGGTAGGAATTTTCGGTTGGGTTCATAAAAACCGTCATTTCGCTTATTTTGTCGAGCACGCCCGCTATCATGCAGCCGAGCATATCCTCATTCTCCTGTCCCGACATCGAGAAATTGATGTGGAGGCCGTTGCCCGGAGCGTTTTCAAGAGGCTTCGCGGAAAAATCGGCGTGGTAGCCGTTTCTGTGCGCCACGGTCTTCACAACGGTCTGAAACATGATGGCGTGGTCGGCGGCGGCGACGGGGTCGGCGTAGCGAAGATCTATTTCGTTCTGTCCGGGTCCCTCCTCGTGATGTGAGCTTTCGGGGCGCACGCCCATCTGCTCAAGAGTGAGGCACACTTCCCTTCTCACGTTCTCGCCTCTGTCGTCGGGCGCGATATCCATGTAGCCCGCCTCGTCGCAGGGGATCCTTGTGGGCCTGCCGCTCTCATCGAGCCTGAACAGATAGAATTCCTGCTCCGCGCCGAACGAAAAGCGGTAGCCCTTTGCCCCCGCCTCGTCAACGGCGTTTTTGAGGATCCGGCGCGTGTCGCACGGGAAGGGGCTGCCGTCGGGATATTTTACGGACGATATCATCCTCACCACGCGCCCGTGCTCCGGCCGCCACGGCAAAGCGGTTATGGTGGACGCGTCGGGGCAGAGGAAAAGGTCGCTGCGCGTTTCGCCGCCGAAGCCGGCTATCGCCGAGGCGTCGAAGGCTATACCGTGCGTGAAGGCGCGGGGAAGCTCGTCGGGCATTATGGAAATGTTTTTCCTTCTGCCGAACACGTCGCAAAAAGCGAGCCGTATGAACTTGACGTCCTCCTCAAGCATATACTGCATTATTTCGTTGGTATCGTATTGCATCATGACATCTCCTGTTGAATCGTTTATCCGGCGCGTTTTATCTGAAAACCATGCCGCCGTTCGCTTAGCTCTTCAGTTTTCCACATACATCTGATGGTATGGATCCTTTGTGTAGGGCTCGATAACGGTAAAATCGTGGTCCAGCACTTCATTAATATCATAGCCGAACGCTTCGCAATAATCAAGCAAAATCTTTTTTAGCTGCGCGCTGTCTTCATCATTGGCGCTTCTCACCTTCAACCCTTCGGGCAGGCGCGCTTCGCCGGGGGAGCAGCGAAGCATCATTTTGCCGCCGTGCATACCGGTGCACGGAAAATTGCTGACTATGGGCCTGTTTCCTCTTGCGAGCCCAAGCACCAGAATAACTCCGCCGGCCTGGTATTCGCCGAGGAAGCTTCCCGCGCTGCCGCCGATTATGAGCTGAGGGGACTTCTCGCGGTAGGCCTTCATGTGAATGCCCGCCCTGTAGCCCGCGCTGCCCTTAACGAATATCTGCCCTCCGCGCATGGCGTAGCCCGCGGCGTCGCCTATGTTGCCGTGAACGGTTATGCGACCCGCGTTCATTGTGTCGCCAACAGCGTCCTGAGCGTTGCCGTCAACCGTTATGAAGGCTCCGTTCAGATAAGCTCCGAGAGCGTTACCGGGAGTGCCTTTTATGTTTATTTTTTTGTTTGACATTCCGGCTCCTATAAAACGCTGTCCGCAGCAGTTAATAAGCTCGAATCCGCCCGTTTCGTCTCTCAGGCGCTCGTTTATCGTTTTATAGTCCATGTCTTTTACGTCTATTGTCATTCCGGCTCGCCTCCGAACAATTCTTTGCGTTTTTCCGCCGAAAACGCGGCGCTGGTCGCAACACGTTTCATTTTTTATTCCCCCGCGTGAGAGACCCCGAGGATCTCAAGCTCTTTGTTGTTCAGCCCCACTGCGCGCAGCATGAGCCTGTTCCCGCGAAGCGCCTCAATGGAATTTATGCCCATTCCGCCCATAAGCTCTTTTATTTCGCGCCGCCACGCGTTCATGAGATTGACGAGCCTTAAGCAGCCTATATCGGGATCGAGCCTCTTAACGAGCTCGGGCTTCTGGGTGGCTATGCCCCAGTTGCATCTTCCGGTCTGGCAGGTGCGGCACAGATGGCAGCCGAGAGCCAGAAGCGCCGCGGTGGCAATATAGCAGGCGTCCGCGCCGAGGGCAACTGCCTTCACAACGTCCGCCGCGCTTCGCACCGAGCCTCCGGCAATGAGGGATACGTTGTTTCGTATGCCCTCGTCCCTCAAACGGCGGTCAACCGACGCCAGGGCGAGCTCTATGGGTATGCCCACGTTGTCGCGTATGCGGGTGGGCGCCGCGCCCGTGCCGCCGCGAAAACCGTCGATGGCTATAATATCCGCGCCGCTTCGCGCGATGCCGCTCGCAATGGCGGCTATGTTGTGCACGGCGGCGACCTTGACTATTACGGGCTTGCGGTACTCGGTCGCCTCCTTGAGAGAATAAACGAGCTGCCTTAAGTCCTCTATTGAATAAATATCGTGGTGCGGCGCGGGAGATATCGCGTCGGAGCCCTCGGGTATCATGCGCGTGCGCGATACGTCTCCCACTGTTTTCGTTCCGGGAAGGTGGCCGCCTATGCCGGGCTTTGCTCCCTGCCCCATTTTTATCTCTATCGCGGCTCCCGCCTCAAGGTAGCCCTCGTGCACGCCGAAGCGTCCGCTCGCCACCTGCACCACGGTGTTTTCTCCGTATTGGTAGAAATCCTCGTGAAGGCCGCCCTCGCCTGTGTTGTAGAGTATGCCGAGTTCTCTTGCGGCTCTCGCGAGGGATGCGTGGGCGTTGTAGCTTATCGAGCCGTAGCTCATGGCGGAAAACATCACGGGCATTGAAAGCTCGATATACGGCGGCAGAGAACAGTCGAGCCTGCCGTCTTTTGTCCGGCTGATCTTTTCGGGCTTTTTGCCGAGAAACACTTTAGTTTCCATCGGCTCCCTCAAAGGATCTATCGGGGGGTTTGTGACCTGCGAGGCGTTTATCAAAAGCCTGTCCCAGTATACGGGCAGGGGCTTCGGATTGCCCATGGACGAAAGCAGCACGCCGCCCGAATCCGCCTGCTTATATATCTCGCGAATGGTGTCGTTGTCCCAGTTCGCGTTCTCGCGCAGGCGGCAGTCGCTTTTTATTATTCTCAGAGCTCTCGTGGGGCACAGCGAAACGCAGCGCTGGCAGTTGACGCACCTTGCTTCGTCGCTCACCATCACTCCCCTTTCGGGAGAAAACGAATGCACCTCGTTCGCGCACTGCCGTTCGCACACACGGCAGGCTATGCAGCGCGATTCATTTCGCGCCACCTCAAATTCGGGGAAAAGAAACCGTATGCTCATATTTCGGCTCCCTCCTTTACACGCACTATTACAGGTTCGCCGCCCGCCGGCGCCCAGATGTTTTCGGCGTCTGGCTCTATCATCCTTATCGCCGCCTCTTCGCTTGCGATATACACCCTGTCGTTTTTCTCCCCTACCACCATCGAGCGAAGCTTGAGGCGGTCGTTTAGAGCCATAAGTCCGCCGTCAAAGCCGAGGATTATTGAAAACGGCCCGGTGACCAGAAGGCTCGGGAACGTCATCCTGAGATATCTGTGCTTTTCCTTTTCGTATGGGTCGGCCTTGTTTTCAATCGTGCTCCAGAACGGAGCGGCCACGACGCTCGCCGCCTCGCCGAGGGTGAGCCCCTGGATGCGCAAAAGGTAATCCATTATATATGTTATCACCTCGGTGTCGGTCTGAAGCGTGCAGCTGTAACCGAACATCTCTATAAAACGCCGGTTCGCGTCGTAGGAGCTTATTTCTCCGTTGTGCACAACGCTTCTGTCGAGCAGAGTGAAGGGATGCGCCCCGCCCCACCAGCCGGGAGTGTTGGTGGGATAACGGCCGTGCGCGGTCCAGGAGTAACCGGCGTATTCGTCGAGCATATAGTATGCGCCTATATCCTCGGGATAGCCCACCGCCTTGAAGGTGCCCATGTTTTTCCCGCTCGAAAACACGTAGGCTCCCTTGAGAGTTGTGTTTATTTTCATCACCGTGCGCACAACGAACTCGTTTTCGTCGAGCTGGAGGTCGCCGAGCACCGATCCGAGAGGCGAAACGAAATACCTCCATATCATCGGCTCGTCGGTAATTGCGGGCATTTTTCGCGTGGGGATGCGCTCGGCCTTATATATCTCAAAGCCCTCCTTGAGCAGCGCCTCGCAGCTTTTTCTTGTGTCACGGCTGTCAAAAAACATATGCAGCGCGTAATGGTCCTTATATTCGGGATATATGCCGTAGCCGGCGAAGCCGCCGCCGAGGCCGTTTGAACGCTCGTGCATCGGGACCATGGCTTTAATTATATCCTCGCCCGACATCCGTTCGCCGCTTTTAGATATCACCGCGGCTATCGCGCAGCCGGAGGGTATGCGCACGTCGCCCTCTTTTGGGAGCATTGTTCATTCCTTCTTTCATAAAAAACAAAAAAGCGCCGTTCCCGCACGGACAGCCGTGAAGGAATGAACGCCTTTGCTCATTATCTGCATTATACCCCTTATTTTATTTGCAGTCAAGCCGAAATTTCGGCGTTCGGGCGATGCAGTTTCCAAAAATCACAGGACAAAGCCCGAATTTTTTGTTGAAAATCGTCAAATAATTCACAAATGGAAAAATCGGGATTGACATTTTCGAAGGCCGGCGTATAATGTAGGTGAAAAGGCAAAGGCGTCTTTGAACATCAGTGTTCAGGGACGTTTTCTCTTTATCAAAAAAATGAAAAGGCAACGGCGTCTTTTCCGCGAATCAAAACACGCGGGAAGGGCGCCTTGTTTTTTCAAAAAAAGGAGGAAACGTAATGTCGTACGTTGATGAAGTGATCGCAAAGATCGAAAAAGAAAACCCGGGAGAGCCGGAGTTCCACCAGGCCGTAAGAGAGGTGCTCAATTCTCTCAGGCCCGTAATTGAAAAGAATGAAGAGACCTACCGCCGCGACGCGCTGCTTGAGCGGCTTGTCAATCCCGAAAGGCAGATAAAGTTCCGCGTTCCGTGGATAGACGACAACGGCCAGGTTCACGTAAACACCGGCTACCGCGTGCAGTTCTCGAGCGCAATAGGCCCCTACAAGGGCGGACTCAGGCTCCATCCTTCCGTTAATCTCGGTATCATTAAATTCCTCGGCTTTGAGCAGGTGTTCAAAAACAGCCTCACCGGCCTTCCGATAGGCGGAGGCAAGGGCGGATCCGATTTTGACCCCAAGGGCAAATCCGACCGCGAGGTGATGGCCTTCTGCCAGAGCTTCATGAGCGAGCTTTGCAAATATATAGGTTCCGACACCGACATCCCCGCGGGCGACATAGGCACCGGCGCAAGGGAGATAGGCTATCTTTTCGGCGAATACAAAAAGCTTCGCGGACTGTTCACAGGCGTTCTCACCGGCAAGGGGCTTTCGTTCGGCGGTTCGCTCGCGAGGACCGAAGCCACCGGCTACGGGCTTTTATACATAACTCAGGAGATGCTAAGGTGCCACGGGCACGATATCGCGGGGAAGACCGTGACGGTCTCGGGCTCGGGCAACGTTGCGATATACGCCATTGAAAAGGCGCA
The DNA here is from genome assembly GCA_017450185.1 of Clostridia bacterium. Classification (GTDB taxonomy): domain Bacteria; phylum Bacillota; class Clostridia; order Oscillospirales; family Acutalibacteraceae; genus RUG806. The sequence goes on from JAFSWN010000029.1 coordinate 14,386, forward strand.
GCAGCTCGGCGCGAAGGTGGTTACCTGCTCCGATTCCACAGGCTGGGTATACGATCCCGACGGCATCGACGTCGCGGCCCTTAAGGAGATCAAAGAAAGGAAACGCTTAAGGCTCACCGAATACGCGAAATACCGTCCGCAGTCGGTATACCACGAGGGACGCGGCGTTTGGGTCACCCCGTGCGACATAGCTCTCCCCTGCGCCACGCAGAACGAGCTCACTCTTGACGACGTGAAAACGCTTGTTAAAAACGGCGTGACGGCCGTTGCCGAGGGCGCGAACATGCCCACCACGGCGGACGCCACCGATTATCTGCTCCAAAACGGCATACTGTTCCTTCCCGGCAAGGCTTCAAACGCGGGCGGCGTGGCAACGTCGGCTCTCGAAATGAGCCAGAACAGCGAAAGGCTCCACTGGACCTTCGAGCAGGTCGACGCGCAGCTGAGGGAGATCATGGTGGACCTCTATCACCACATAGACGACGCCGCCAAGCGCTACGGCAGAGAGGGCAACTACGTGGACGGCGCGAACATAGCGGGCTTTGAAAAGGTCGTCGACGCCATGATAAGCCAGGGCATCGTATAATTTAAGTTTATTTACTGAATTAACCATATAAAAAACAAAAAAACGATCAGGGAGGCGACATATATGGAAACGGTAAAGGATATTTTCGGAAGTCTCGTATTTGACGACAGAACCATGAAGGCGACTCTGCCGGCTAACGTATACGCGTCGATCAAAAAGACGATCGACGAGGGCAAACCTCTTGACGCCGGCGTTGCCGAAGGGGCGGCGACGGCCATGAAGGACTGGGCGGTCGCTAACGGCGCCACCCACTACACCCACTGGTTCCAGCCGCTCACCGGCATCACCGCCGAAAAGCACGACAGCTTTATTTCTCCCGCGCCGGACGGCGGAGTCATAATGGAATTCTCGGGCAAGGAGCTCATAAAGGGCGAGCCGGACGCATCGTCCTTCCCGAGCGGCGGGCTCAGAGCCACGTTTGAAGCCAGAGGCTACACGGCGTGGGACCCCACCTCGTTCGCGTTCATCAAAGGGAAAACGCTCTGCATCCCCACGGCTTTCTGCTCCTACAGCGGCCACGCGCTCGACAAAAAGACTCCCCTTCTGCGCTCGATGGAGGCTCTGAACAAACAGGCGCTGAGGATCCTCAGGCTCTTCGGGAACACCGAGGCCAGAGCCGTTCGCACGAACGTAGGCCCTGAGCAGGAATACTTTTTGGTCGATAAAAAGCTATATGACAAGCGTCTTGACCTGCGCCTTACCGGACGCACGCTGTTCGGCGCTCCCGCCCCCAAAGGCCAGGAGATGGACGACCACTACTTCGGAGTAATAAAGCCCCGCGTGGCGGCTTATATGGAGGAGCTGAACCGTGAGCTGTGGAAGCTCGGCATCCTCGCGAAGACCGAACACAACGAGGTGGCCCCCGCTCAGCATGAGCTCGCCCCTATCTACACAACAACGAACCTCGCTACCGACCAGAACCAGCTCACGATGGAGATAATGCAGAAGGTAGCCTCAAAGCACGGGCTTGTCTGCCTTCTGCATGAAAAGCCCTTTGCCGGAGTGAACGGCAGCGGCAAGCATAACAACTGGTCCATTGCGACCGACCTCGGGCAAAACCTGCTGTCTCCCGGAGAAACGCCCTATGAAAACGCGCAGTTTTTGCTGTTTTTGTGCGCCGTTATAAAGGCTGTGGACGATTATCAGGACCTTCTGAGAATTTCGGTGGCAACAGCCGGAAACGACCACAGGCTCGGCGCGAACGAAGCTCCGCCCGCGGTTGTTTCAATCTTCCTCGGCGACGAGCTAAACGCGGTGCTTGAGGCCATTGAAAACGACACCCCCTATCAGGGCGCCGAAAAAACGCAGATGAAGCTCGGCGTGAACGTGCTGCCGAAATTCAACCGCGACGCGACCGACAGAAACAGGACCTCGCCCTTCGCCTTCACCGGGAACAAATTCGAGTTCAGGATGCTCGGCTCCTCAAACTCGATAGCGTGCGCCAACATCATGCTAAACTCCGCAGTGGCCCAGTCGCTGAAGACCTACGCCGACAGGCTCGAGGGAGCTGAGGATTTTGAAACCGCGCTGCATGAAATGATAAAAAAGACCATAAAGGACCACAAGCGCATCATTTTCAACGGCAACGGCTACGACGACGCGTGGATAGCCGAAGCCACCGAAAAACGCGGCCTTCTCAACTACCGCACCACCGCAGACTGTATGCCGCACCTGCTCGACAAAAAGAACGCCGATATGCTCATTTCACAGGGCGTGTTCTCACAGGCGGAGCTTCAGTCGCGCTGCGATATAATGCTTGAGAACTACTGCAAAACGGTAACTATAGAGGCGCGCACGATGATCGAGATGGCCGAGCGCCAGATAGCTCCGGCAGCGGCAGGCTTCGCGGCGAAGACCGCCGCAGGCATAGCCGCTAAAAAAGCCGTTTTGCCCGGTGTGGGCTGCGCCTACGAAACGAAGCTTACCGAAAAGCTCTCGCTTCTCACAGACGGCATAGCCGAAAAGACCGCCGATCTTATTTCAGCGGTAAAAGAGCTTGAAAAAGCAAAAGACATCATAGAAGAATCCGCGATGATACGCGACACGGTGCTTCCCGGCATGGAGGCCTTAAGAGCGCTGTGCGACGAAGCGGAAACACTTACTTCAAAAGAAGACTGGCCGTTCCCGACCTACGCAGACCTGCTGTTCGGAGTGTAAAACGGCCTGAACGGGGAGCTGAAACCTTATTATGATGAGTCAAGAGATAACGAAGATCATAGAAGAAAACGTAACAGCCGAGGTTTTCGGAGTCTGGTTTTTGATCGGCGCGGCGCTGGTTTTTCTGATGCAGGCCGGCTTCGCAATGGTGGAAACAGGCTTCACAAGAGCGAAAAACGCTGGAAACATCATAATGAAGAATCTGATGGATTTCTGCATCGGCACGGTGGTTTTCGTGCTGCTGGGCTTCGGGCTGATGATGTCGGAGAACTATATCATGGGATTTATCGGGGCTCCCGATCTAACCATATTCACCGATTTCGGAGCGTTTCTTGAAGGCGGCAAGGCTCCCTCGTTCGTTTTTAATCTTGTTTTCTGCGCCACGGCCGCAACCATCGTTTCGGGCTCGATGGCCGAAAGAACAAAATTTTTGTCATACTGCATCTATTCCGGCGTTATATCGCTGGTGGTTTATCCCATTGAGGCGGGATGGGTGTGGAACTCCCAGGGGTGGCTCTATAAGCTCGGCTTCCACGATTTCGCGGGGTCAGCCGCCATACATTCCGTGGGAGGAATCACAGCCCTCATAGGCGCTGTGATGGTTGGCCCGAGGCTCGGGAAATACGTAAAGGACGCTTCGGGCAAAATAAAAAAGGTCAACGCGATACCCGGCCATTCCATCACCCTCGGGGCTCTCGGGTGCTTCATCCTCTGGTTCGGCTGGTACGGCTTCAACGGCGCCGCCGCGTGGAACGGGAGCAGTCTTGCCTCCATTTTCGTTACCACCACGATAGCCCCCGCCGTGGCGACCTGCGTGACCATGATATTCACATGGGTCAAAAACGGCAAGCCCGACGTTTCGATGTGCCTCAACGGTTCCCTTGCGGGACTTGTGGGCGTGACCGCCGGATGCGACGCGGTCGACGCTCTGGGCGCCGCGGTAATAGGAATTGTTTCGGGCGTGCTTGTTGTTGTGATCGTTGAGCTGCTCGACCTTAAGCTCCACATCGACGCTCCCGTGGGCGCGGTGGGCGTGCACTTCGCGAACGGCGTTTGGGGAACTGTTGCAGTCGGTCTGCTCGCCAACCCCAAAGCCCCCGCGGGACTGAGCGGTCTGTTTTACACCGGAAGCTTCCGCCTGCTCGGGCTGCAGACGCTCGGCATAACGGCGATCCTCGTTTGGACCGCGGCTGCTATGACGCTCACGTTCTTTATTATCAAAAAGACCGTGGGGCTTCGCGTTTCGGAAGAAGAAGAAATAAAGGGGCTCGACAAAACGGAGCACGGACTTCCCAGCGCCTACGCCGATTTCGTTCCGGCTGTTGAAAATCTTGATTACGGCTATCCCCAGGCCCTCGCCGTTACCGGCGATATCCCGGCCGCCGAGGCCGTTCCCGTGAAGAGGGAGCCCGCGTTTTCGGACGGCTCGCCTAAATTCACAAAGATCGAGATCGTTTGCAAGGAATCGCGCCTTGAGCCTCTGAAAACCGCGATGATGGAGCTCGGCATAACCGGCATGACGGTTTCCCACGTGCTCGGCTGCGGAGTTCAGCAGGGCAAGCCCGAATACTACCGCGGAGTTCAGGTTGAGGCGAACCTGCTGCCCAAGGTGCAGGTGGATATAGTTGTGAGCAAGGTGCCCGTACGGAGCGTTATTGAAACCGCCAAGAACGTGCTCTACACCGGCCACATAGGCGACGGAAAGATATTTGTTTACGATGTTGAAAACGTGGTGAAGGTGCGTACCGGAGAAGAAGGGTACGACGCGCTTCAGGACGTTGAATAATATAAAGGAGGTTGTATAAATGTTTACGGTTTGTTCCGACGTTACACACAGTAAAATCAAAACCCAGTTATACTTTATCACCTCAAAGTTCACACCCGAACTGAACGCCTACCGCGAGGCAGACAAAAACGAACTTGAATTCTATAACGGCAAAAACGACAGTGATTCTGACTACACCAGGAATCCCACGTCCTGGGACTGAGACCTGAAATAAAAGAGGTATGTTGATATGTGTTCCATCATAAGCATATGCGGCGAAGAATACGACGCCGAGGCCTTTCAGAAAGGCTTTTCAAGAACAAAATCGAGAGGACCCGACGACACCCGCGTCATCGGCACCGGGAAGGGGCTTCTCGGCTTTCACAGGCTTTCGATCATGGGGCTGCACCCGGAGGGCATGCAGCCTTTTTCCCTTGAAGGCGACATGGTTATATGCAACGGCGAAATATACGGCTTTGAAAAAATACGCGAGCAGTTAAAAGAAAAGGGCTATACCTTTGAAAGCGATTCCGACTGCGAGGTGCTTCTGCCCATGTGGCGGGAATACGGAGTCGATATGTTCGCTATGCTCGACGCCGAATACGCCCTTGTGATATACGATAAAAAGAGCGGCGGATATATTGCCGCGCGCGACCCCATAGGCATACGCCCGCTCTATTACGGCTTTGAGAAAAACGGCGCGCCGGTTTTCGCCAGCGAGCCTAAAAACCTTGTGGGGCTTACCGATAAAATCATGCCCTTCCCTCCCGGGCACTACTGGAAGGACGGCGAATTCGTCTGCTATAACGATATAGCGAAGGTGGACGAGGTTTGCGGCGACGACGTTGAAACGGCGTGCAAAAACATCCGCGAAAAGCTCTCCGAGGGAGTTAAAAAGCGCCTTGTTGCCGACGCGAAGGTGGGGTTCCTTCTTTCGGGCGGGCTCGATTCCTCGCTTGTTTGCGCCATTGCCGCCAAAGAAAGCAAAGAGCCCATAAAGACCTTTGCCATAGGCATGGAAAAGGACGCTATAGACCTTAAATACGCCCGACAGGTAGCCCGGTTTATCGGCAGCGACCACACAGAGGTCTTTATGACTCCCGAAGAAGTGCTTTCATCGCTCGAGACCGTTATTAAGGCGCTGGGCACCTTCGACATAACAACGGTTCGCGCGAGCATGGGCATGTACCTTGTGTGCAAGGCGATTCACGAAAACACCGATATCCGCGTGCTGCTCACCGGAGAGATCTCCGACGAGCTGTTCGGCTATAAATACACCGATTTCGCGCCGTCGGCCGAGGCCTTCCAAAAGGAGGCCGAAAAGCGCATAAGAGAGCTGCATATGTACGACGTGCTGCGCGCAGACAGGTGCATCTCGGTGAACTCTCTCGAGGCGAGGGTCCCCTTCGGCGATATAGATTTCGTGGAATACGTTATGGCGCTCGATCCGGAAATAAAGATGAACAAATACAACAAGGGCAAATACCTGCTGCGTCACGCGTTCGAGGGGACGGATATACTGCCCGACGAAATACTCTGGCGTGAAAAGGCTGCCTTCTCGGACGCCGTCGGCCACTCGATGGTGGACGACCTGAAGGAATACGCCGAAAAACAGTATACCGACGCCGAATTTGAGGAAAAACGGCAAAAATACTCCCACGCGAGGCCCTTCACGAAGGAATCGCTTTTATACCGCGAGATATTCGAGAAATACTATCCCG
>JAFSWN010000030.1 GCA_017450185.1 Clostridia bacterium
CCACAATATGAATATTAATATGAATATTAAAATGAAAAAAAACAAAAAAAACGTTCCGGATCTATCCGGTAGAAATGAGACTTTTTCTCCGGCGGAGACCAAAGCCCTGAACAACGCAGGGCTTGAAACCGACGGCGCGATTTTCTGCTGCAGGGGCGACATGGATAAAGAGATGTGTTTTTGCGACACATGGCTCTGGTTCGGCCCGAAGGGACTTTATATCGCCGAAGGCAGCGTTATAATCAAACAGACCAAAAACCGCAAAAAACGTCTTGAACCCGAAATAGTCATTACAGACGCCCGATTTTTCGATCCGGACGAGGCAGACAATCTTTTATGCGACAGATTTGTTTCTACCGGAAGGCTCTATATTCGTAAGGGTGACAGGATCGTGTATTCGCTGGGCTTCTCCATCGGCATGATCGAAGGCTTCGACGATCTCGCGAAGGCGTTCAATTCCTTTAAGGGTACAGGTACGGCGGAATTACCGAAGGAAAAAGAAAAAAAAGAAGGACGCTGCAAAAAATGCGGAGAGCCCTGCCCGCCCGATAAGGATTTTTGCAAAAAACACGACAAAAGCTCAAAAACCGCGATAAGGCTGTTCAGCTTCTTCGGCGGCTACATCCCGCAGATCATCGTCATCCTTCTTGTTATGCTCTCAGGCTCTGCGATTTCTGTTTTTATGCCGCAGCTCTCCACCAGAAAGCTGTTTGACGACGTTCTTTCAACAGGCTCCGGTTTTTCACCTGAGGAAATGCTCAAAGCGCTCGGAGCTCTGACGCTCTCCATATTCGGAATAAAGCTTCTCAACACCGTCATGACTTCCTTTCGCCAGTATATACAGGGCTCTCTTATGCCCAAGGTCATATACGACATAAAGGTAAAGATATTTAAGGCGATGCAAAGGCTCAGCGTAGGCTTCTATTCTTCAAAGCAGACCGGCTCGCTGATGGAGCGCGTCATGCGCGACGCAAATAATATCTACTGGTTTTTTGTCGACGGCATCCCCGGTATTATAATAGAGCTCGCTACAGTCATCGGCGTTATGATCATAATCTTTATCATGAGCCCCAAGCTTTCCCTGCTTGTGCTTTTTGTTACGCCGGTCATATTCATCCTTCTTTATATCGGTGAAAAGCTTTTCAGAAACATGCACCACAGCGCGTGGATTCACAATTCAAAGGTATCGTCCATTGTAAGCGATAACGTAAACGGACAGAGAGAAATAAAGGCTTTTGCCAAGGAGGACGACGAATACGAACGCTTTTCCAAAGTGAGCAAGGGCTATAAAGACGCTGAGCTCAAGCTTGCTCTCACCGAAGCAACGGTCTTCCCTCTCGCGGAAGCCGCAGTGATAATCCTCACCGGCGTCGTTCTGGGAATGGGCGGAACTATGGTCGCGAAGGGACAAATGACCACCGGCACTCTTTTGAGCTATATTGTTTATCTCGAGATGCTCCGCGAGCCGTTCGATTTTCTGTCATGGGTATCGAACTGGTGGTCTCGCTGCGCAGACTCCGCACAGAGGGTATTTGAAATAGTTGATTCAACGGCGGAAATAACCGAAAAGGAAGACTCCGTCGAGCTCAGGGATTTCAAAGGCTCGATAGAGATAACGGGGCTCGATTTTGAATATGAGCCAGCCCGCCCCATAATAAAAGACTTTAATCTCCGTGTTGAAACGGGGCAGATGCTCGGCATCGTCGGCAAAACCGGCGCCGGCAAATCCACAATAGCAAACCTTATCGCAAGGCTCTACGACCCGAAAAAAGGCTCGATAAAGCTTGACGGAGTCGACCTCAGAGATATAAGCTTCAAGTCGCTCAGATCCAACATCGGAATAGTATCTCAGGATATCTATATTTTCATGGGGTCGGTAGCAGACAATATCCGATACGCAAAGCCCGACGCTTCAATGGACGAGGTCATAGCTGCAGCGAAAGCCGCGAGCGCGCACGACTTCATCATGAAGCTGCCGGACGCTTATGAGACCTATATAGGTTCCGGCGGACAGAAGCTTTCGGGCGGAGAAAAACAGAGGATCTCAATAGCAAGGACCATAATGCAGAACCCAAAAATACTTATTCTTGACGAAGCCACCGCCGCGATGGACACGGAAACCGAGAGAAACATCCAAAATTCGCTGAGCCGCCTTAAAACAGGCAGAACGACCATAGCCATTGCGCACAGGCTATCAACGCTTCGCGACGCCGATCAGCTTGCCGTAATAAACGAAGGCACTCTTGTTGAATACGGCGCTTTCACCGAGCTCATAAAGCAAAAGGGCGAGTTCTATAAGCAGTTCAAGCTTCAAAGCGACGCCCTCAAAGCCGCCGGGATACTTGACGACGGAAACGGCGGCGAGCAGGAAGACGAAGAAAACGAGGATTAAAAAATGAACGAATATACAGATACCATTTCTCCCGAAACTCTGAAAACGGAATATTTATCCCCCGAAAACTGTGAATTCTACGTTTCCGAAAACGGATTCACCGGAATGCGTATAAACGGTGAGGGACACGACAGGGTCATTCTGAAAAGAGCCATGCCTTACGCTTTTCCGGACGACTACGTCTGCGTAACGGACGAGGAAAAAAATGAGCTCGGCATCATAGAGCACGTCTCCTCCTTCAGCGAAGGACAGCGCGAAATAATAAACGCCGAGCTCGGGCTCAGATATTTTTGCCCGGTTATTACCGATATTCTCTCCATTAAAGAAAAAATGGGACATTTCTATTTTGACGTTAAAATCAGGGGCAGAAAAAAGTCGTTCACCGTTAAGGATATCTCAAAAAACATAAGAAAGCACGGAGAGAATATCGACATAACCGACGTTGACGGAAACAGGTACCGCATAACCGACCTTTCGGGCATCCCCGGCAAGAGCAGAAGAAAGCTTGAGCCTTATATCTATTAAGCAGTCCCAATCCAACTGCTTAGCGGAGGCGATTTAATGACTTCACAAAAAAACGAGGTCCGTTTCGACCTCGATAACAACAACGAATACACCGACGGGACGCTGAGCTTTTCCGACGGGCGGATATTTTTGAGTGAGAACGGTAACGTTAAATGCTTTTCGCTCGACGGCGTCAAGGAAGCCGTACAGCGCACGTATTCAGGCTGTTCAGCCGTTGAGCTCGTTCCCGAAAACGGAAAAGAAGACTGTTCCGACAGCATCATGCTGTGCCGCTTTTCAATGACTCATCTCAACGAGATCGGCGAGTTCTGTAAAGTGGTGAACCACTACATCGAGACCGGTGAGGAGACCGCAATATCGAGAGACGCCCTCAGAGTATGCCCTAAATGCGGGCGGGCTTATCCCAAAGGCCTCGACGTTTGCCTGTTCTGCGTTGACAGGGGCTATATTATAAGGCACACCGCCGAGCTCGTGAGGCCCTATATAAAAAAGCTCCTCTTCGCAAGCGTTATCATAACTCTCGCGTCTCTGTGTTCCGCCGCGGCCCCGATATTCAACGCGAGGCTTGTCGACAGCTATCTCAACAACCCGTCCTTATCAACTGACGGTGCAGTAAACGGCGTTATAAAGTGCGTTATCATACTTGTGTGCCTGCAGCTCGCGAGCGCTTTTTTAAGGATAATAAGCCAGCGAAGGGCGAACAGGATAAGCTGCTCTCTTTCGGACGAGCTCAGAAAAAGGCTTTACGACAAGGTTCAGCGTCTTTCAATGACTTCGATCTCAAAAAAGACTCCGGGCGACCTCATAAAAAGAGTGACGAGAGACACCGAGAGAGTTAGGAGCTTTATCACCGAGCAGGGTCTCTATGCGCTCGAAAAGGCAATAAGCTTTATCGCGGTCCTCTCGATACTTCTTACAATAAGCCCGTTTTTGACTTTTCTTATTTTTATTCCCGTTCCCATAGTCGTTTTCATTATATATAAGTTTTGGTCGGTCATCAGAGTCAAATATGACAAACAATGGAGAGTGGAATCGAGAGTAAACTCCGTTTTGCACGATATAGTTCAGGGGATCAGAGTTATAAAATCCTTCGGGACCGAAAAACGCGAGATAGAAAAATTCGATCTTATTTGCAAAAAGCTCGCCTATGTGTCAACAAAGAACGAGCAGCTTTGGGCGCTTTCCTTCCCTTTCATCTCATTTCTGATGGGCTGCGGCGAATTTCTCGTCATCTATTTCGGAGGCCGCGCGGTAATAAACGGAACGCTGAGTGTTGGTCAGCTTCTTGAGTTTTCACTTTACCTTGCATATATTTATCAGCCGCTTCGCTGGATCTCAACGCTTCCGAGAAGGCTCGGTGAGTTCACGACCAGCCTCGTCAAGATATTTGAGATATTAGACGAGCGCGACGAACCTTCCGTTGCCGCCGATCCGGACGCGGATTTTGTGAACGGCGATATTGAATTCAAAAACGTCCGTTTCGGCTACAAGCCCTATGAAAGCGTTCTGAAGGACATAAACCTGAAGGTAAAACAGGGGCAGATGGTTGGGCTCGTGGGCCACTCCGGAGCCGGGAAATCCACAATGATAAACCTCATTTTAAGGCTCTATGACGTAGACAGCGGCTCCATTAACCTTGCGTCGAGGGATATCCGTCTTATTCCGGAAAACGTATACAGAAGCAAAACCGCTGTGGTTTTCCAGGAGACCTTCCTTTTCGCGGGAACGGTTTACGACAACATAGCATACGCGCGTCCCACAGCCGAGCCCAGCGATATAATCGCCGCGGCGAAGGCCGCTAACGCTCACGGCTTCATAATGGACCTTCCCGACGGCTACAACACCCTAGTCGGCGAAAAGGGGCACAACCTCTC
>JAFSWN010000005.1 GCA_017450185.1 Clostridia bacterium
ACCAACCAAATGCTGTTATCTGATTTTTCGGCGGATGTCGGCGGACCGTCCGCTGCACACGTCGGACGGCCACACCTCCACCCGCATACGGCAAGGGTCTGCCGTGCTACAGGGATGGCGCCGAAGGTTTTCATAAAAAAATGCATATTATTCGTTGATAAACCTGAAGTATCTGTCCGAGGCGAAGGGTTTCAGCTTCACTTCGGCTTCCACTTCGTATTGGGCTGATCCAAGATTTCTACAGAACTCTTTTTTCTTTACAATTCCGGTCTCACATCATTGACAAACACACAAAACGCAGCGAGCAATATCCGACATCCGCACTTGACAACCCCAAAATATTATAATATAATGATAAACTAAGATATTATACACAAATCTTTATAAAGAAAAGAGCAATCCGATGTCAGACGATTTTGATCCAAAGCTTATTCTCGGCGAGCTTACCGAAAAGATAAACTCGCAGCAAAAAATAAAACAGGCGGATTTTGACCGCTACAACGTAAAGAGGGGACTTCGCAACGCCGACGGCACGGGCGTTATCGCCGGAATAACAAAGATATGCAGCGTTGAAGGCTACTATATGGACGACGGCGAGCGCATCCCGAAAAACGGCAAGCTGATATACAGAGGCGTCGACCTCTACGATTTTGTCGCCGGCTGCAAGGCCGAGGACCGCTTCGGCTTTGAGGAGCTTGTATACCTGCTGCTCTTCGGCTCGCTTCCGTCAAAAAAAGAGCTCGAAAGCTTCACGCAGCTTCTCGCCTCCTACCGCGAGCTGCCCGACGATTTCGTTGAGGACGTCATCATGCGCGCTCCCTCGCCCAACATCATGAACAAAATGGGCTCGTCGGTAAACGCGCTGTACGCCTACGACGACAATCCCGACGACATATCCGTTGAAAACGTTCTGAGGCAGTCCGTTATGCTCATTGCCCGTCTTCCGGTCATCATGAGCTACGCTTATCAGGTGAAACGCCGCTTCTACTACAAAAAGAGCATGTACATCCACCCGATAAAGCCCGAACAGCAAACGGCGGAAACCATACTTAACTCCCTTCGCTCCGACAAGAAGTTCACCGACGCCGAGGCGAAGCTGCTCGATCTTTGCCTTATGATACACGCCGACCACGGCGGAGGCAACAACTCCACCTTCGCCACTCGCTGCGTCACCTCCTCCGGCACCGACACCTATTCGGCGATTTCAGCCGGCATAGCCTCGCTCAAGGGCTTCCGCCACGGCGGCGCCAACATAAAAGTGTCGGAAATGGTGGAGTGCATCAAGGAAAACGTGAGCGACATCACCGACGAGGACGAGGTGGAAAGCTTCCTTCGTAAAATAGTCCGCAGAGAGGCGGGCGACGGCTCGGGCCTCATCTACGGCATGGGCCACGCGGTATACACGCTCTCCGATCCCAGAGAAGTGCTTCTTAAGGCAAACGCCGAAACGCTCGCCAAAGAAAAGGGCTTTGTTGACGAATGGACGCTGCTCGACATAATCGAGCGCGTATCTCCCAGAGTCTTCAAGGAGGAAAAGGGCCTTGAAAAAATGATGTGCGCCAACGTTGACCTCTATTCCGGCCTCATCTACAAAACCCTCGGCATACCGATGGACCTCTACACCCCGATGTTCGCAATTGCGAGAGTGGCGGGCTGGAGCGCCCACAGGATCGAGGAGATCGTCACCAGCAACAAGATAATCCGTCCCGGCTACAAGAGCCTCGCCAGACACACCGACTACATCCCGATCGATATGAGATAAAAGAAAAAACCAACAGCTGATCTGATCGCAAAAAAGGGAGAAAACAAAATGAAACTCAAAGGATCCTCAAAAAATTTAAGCGCAAAAAAAATCATCGCGCTGTTCGCCGTTTTAGGCGCGGCGTTTCTGGCGGTAAGGATATACCAGTCGCTCAACCTCATAAACGAATCGGGCTTCTTTACCGACCGCGACCATATCACGGTCAAGCTCTTCGTTGTGCTTTCGGCGGCGCTCGCGCTCGTAACGCCCGTGCTTTTGTATCTCGCGCCGCTGTCGAAGGCGGAATATATCGCGCCGGAAAGGCACGGCCTGCTCGGGTTTTTCTGCCTTATTCTCGCCGCCGCGGCCGGCTATAAAGCCTACGGCGTCTTTTCTTCGGGCGACCGTACGAAGATAGCAGTTGTTGCGATGGCAGCGGGCGCGCTCTCGTGCCTTGTGCTGCTCATTGACGCGTTTTCGTTCTTTAAGGACGGCAGACTCACGAACAAGCTCAAAATACCGAACCTTATCCCCGTTTTATGGGCTCTGAGCCTCACGGTGTCAAACTTTTCAATAACCACAAGCTATCTCAACAACAGCGTTCTGCTTATAAACATTTTTGCCGACGCGTTCCTTATGCTCTTCTTATTCCAGTTCGCCAAAAAGTTCTCGGGGATCTACGGCGACGAGAACTCCCCCATATATATCTACAGCGCCCTGATGTGCGCCCTTCTGGAGCTCACGGCGTTTTCACACAGCGTTCTTTCGGGAAGCTACAGCGACCTCTACCGTCCCGCCGCGGCGCTGTTCTGCATGGCCGCTCTTGCCGTGATGCTGAAAAACAAGGTGCCCGACTACGTTCCCGAAACGGACGAAGTGGTTGAGACGGTGCCCTTCAGACTCTCTCCCGAAGAACTGAAAAACAACACGGACGAAGCGCCCGCGGCAGAAGAGGTAAAAGCTGCCGAAACTCCCGAAACAACAGAGAAAGCGGCCGAAGTCCCTGCTACTGAAGAAGCCGCTCCCGCCGGCGAAACCGCGGGCAAGGACGAAACAAACGAAGAACTTCGATGAAGCTTGACGATATATTCTGCGGCCTTCCCTACGGCTTTTCATCCTTTGATAAAATAAAAGACCGGCTTATAGACTGCCGCGCGAAAGCCCGCCTGCCCGAAAACGCCAAAACCGTTATCTCGGTGCTTTTCCCTACTACCTCGGCGAGGAATACAACAAAAACTCAAACGTTTCGCGGTATGCCGTGAGCGCCGACTACCACCTGATAACCGGCGCCATAATGGAAAAGATAACAAACGAGCTGAAAAAAGAGTACCCCGAAAACGCCTTCCCGTATTTTGTGGACAATTCTCCCGTTCCGGAGGTCAGGGCGGCTGTGAACGCGGGGCTCGGGGCGCTGGGCAGGAACGCCCTTTTCATAAACAAAAAATACGGCTCCTGGGTGTTTCTGGGAGAAATAGTCACCGATAAATTCTTTGAACCGGCAAAAACCGAAGGCGACGTGTGCGACGGGTGCGAAAAATGCGTTGCGGCATGCCCCGCGGGAGCCATTGGCGAAAACGGCGTCACTCCCGAAAAATGCCTTTCGTATCTCTCACAGAAAAAGGGCGAGCTCAGCGACGAGGTTGCCGAAAAAATGGCCGAAAACGACTGCGCCTGGGGCTGCGACGTGTGCCAGAAGGTGTGCCCGATGAACAAAAACGCCGCAGTTACGCCCATTGAAGCCTTTTTTGAAACCGCAAGGCCTTTTGTTACGAGCTCCGACAGCATCGAGGGCAGAGCCTTCGCGTGGAGGGGACAGAAAGTGATAGAAAGGAACCTGGCGGCTGTAAACGATATTAAAAGGAGCGAAAACAAATGAAACTCGTTATAGCTATAGTGAACCGTGACGATTCGTCCGACCTCATACACAAGCTCAACAAATCGGGCTTCACGTCCACAAAGCTCTCAACCACCGGCGGCTTTCTGCGCGCGGGCAACATAACGCTGCTCATCGGCGTTGAAGAGGAAAAGGTGCAGGCCGTTATCGACATAATCGCCGAATGCTGCTCGCAGAGAGTTGAGATAGTCACCTCCTCCGCCGGAAACTGCACCGAGCATTTCTTCGCGTCGCTCCCCGTTGAGGTGACCGTGGGCGGGGCCACCGTCTTCGTTGTGGACGTTGAGAAATTTATTAAACTGTAAAGAACCGAGCCATGTTTTTTGATTTTGACGGCGTTCCCGAAACAACAAAACAGAGAGTGGGCGCCCTTGCCAAAAGGGGCCGGCTTCCCTGCGCCGCGCTTCTCTCGGGCGGCAGCGAAAAAACCCGCGACAAATGCGCCCTTGAGCTCGCTTCGGCCGTGATATGCGAAAGCCCGAAAAACGGCGAGGGCTGCGGGAAATGCCGCGCCTGCTTAAAAATAAAGGCCGAGGCCCATCCCGACGTGATACACGTGCGCCCCGCAAAGGACAGAAAGACCGTGCAGATCGCCGCTGTAAGGGAGCTCGTGCTCGATTCGCTGTACGTCGCGCCGAACGAAGCGAAAAACAAGGTATATATTTTCCACGCCGCCGACGAGCTTTCGCCGCTGATTCAGAACTCGCTGCTCAAAACAATTGAGGAGCCCCCCGGCTTCGTGATGTTCGTTTTTTTGTGCGACCAGCGCGAAAAGCTGCTTTCCACGGTCATTTCAAGGCTGACGGAATTTTCTTTGGGCGACTCGCTTTCGGCGGGACGCAAAAACAAAGAGCAGGAGCTGACCCAAATTGCCGAAGGACTCGTAAAGGCCCTTTGCCGCGAGGATGAATTCGGCGTTCTGCTCGCCACCGCCCCGATGGTGAAAAACAGGGAGCTTATGCGAAAAACCGCGGAAAAGATAATTGTTTTCGTCCGCGACGCGAGCGCTTCCATAGCGGGGCAGCCCCCCGAGACCGAAAGCGGCGCTCCCGCCATGCTCGAGAGGAGCTTTTCGCTTAAAGAGCTTCTTGCGCTTAAAGACAGCATGGAAAAAATATCGGAATGGTCGAAAAGCAACGCAAACGAAAACCTGTTGATAACGCAGTTTTCATCGATGCTCACTATGATACAAAAAAACAGAAAATAACGCTTTTTTATAAAAATCTCAGAAAGGAGCGGCAAAACGCCGGTCGTTATGGCAGAGGTAATAGGAGTTAAATTCAAAGAGGCGGGCAAGGTATATTTCTTTGACCCCGCAGGATATAAAATACAAAAAGACATGCTCGTCATCGTTGAAACGGTGAGGGGGATAGAATGCGGCGTTTGCGCCACTCCCAACACGGTAGCGCCGGACGAGGAGATAGTAAAGCCCCTCAAAAGGATAATCCGCCCCGCGAATGAGGAGGACCTTAAGACGCTTGCGGAAAACAAGGAAAAGGAAAAGCGCGCCTACGCCATAGCGAAGGAAAAGATCGAGCAGTCGGGGCTTAATATGAGCCTTGTGGACGTGGAATACACGTTTGACGGAAGCAAGGTGCTGTTTTTCTACACCGCGCCCGAGAGGGTCGATTTCAGGGAGCTCGTCAAATCGCTCGCTTCCGTTTTCAAGGTGAGGATAGAGCTCAGGCAGATTGGCGTCAGAGACGAAGCGCGTATGCTCGGCGGCCTCGGCCCGTGCGGAAGGCCCCTTTGCTGCAGGGAGTTTTTGCACGAATTCCAGCCCGTTTCAATAAAAATGGCAAAGGAGCAGGGTCTGTCGCTCAACACCGCCAAAATAAGCGGCACGTGCGGAAGGCTGATGTGCTGCCTCAAATATGAACAGGAATCGTATGATTACCTTCTTAAGCACACGCCCACGATAGGCGCTATTGTTGAAACCGGCGACGGCAGAGGCGAAGTGGTGGACAACAACCTGCTCACGGGTATGCTGAAAATAAAGCTCGACCGCCACCCCGACGCCGCGCCCACCTCCTTCCACCGCCGCGACGTGCGCATCATAAAGGACGCGCAGATAAAGGTCAACAAGGCCGAGCTCGAGGCGCTCAAGGAAATAGAGGACAACTGAAAAAAGAGCGAAACCCGCTAAAAGCTTTCATTCCTTTGAAGCGCCGAGGCGGGTCTTTTTTTCGGCAAAACGCCGCGTCGTAACCTTACGTCGAGGGAGCGTTCACCGGAGATTAGCGGGATTTCCTCTTTTTCGGCGGTAGAACGGGCACCGACATATCCATTTTCCGCTGCGCCGCCTCAATATCGTAGGAAGGGGACGTTGAATAAGAGAACTTCGGTTTCTTAAATTCCTCTGGCTCATAAGCGTTTTTCTCAGGCTGTAAAAACGCTTGCTCCTGCTTTCTGGCAAGCCACGCGTTTATGAACCTCGGCATCCCGTCCTTGTCCTTTTGCCTTTCGGCATTCGCTTCAAGCCAGCTTCTCATTATTTTCAGCTCCTGCGCGATATCCACCTTCGGGTACGCGCTTTTCCAATCCTCTATTTCATTTTCAAAAACATAATATTCTTTTCCGTTCCGAAGAGGAAGACGCGCCGCCGCTGCCGAAGCGGCGTAATCTTCTTTATTTTCTGAATATATATCTTCTTTTATTTCTGTTTCTTTCTCTGTATATATATCTTTCTCTGTATCTCTCTCTATATCTTTCTCTATCTCTGTGTTACATTTTGTTACGTCGGCGTTACACTGCGTTACATCGCCGTTACAATGTAACGCTTTCTTTTTTTCACGGTACTCCCTTACCCTGACGGCGGAAGCGCTTTCGTTGCCGGTGGAGACTGCCACCTCCGGGAGAAAATACGCGCCGTCGCCCGGTTTTTCAATCAGGCCGTATTTAATAAGCATGTTAAGAGCTGTTTTGCAAAGCTGTTCGTCCTCGTCGATATCGAGGGCGAGCTCCTCGTAGTCGTTTTCCTCAAGGCCGTCAAAAACCATTCTGCCGCCTGTTTTGAGGGTGCGCAGCATCATTTTGAGATAGATTATAACAACAGTATCGCCCTTTTCGCTTTTGCGAAGCTTTTTTACGCGCTTATCCATAAAGAAATCGTCTTTGAGCTTGAGCCAGTAATATTTCGGGTTGTTTTCAGCCATATTTTCCCTCACGTCTAAGATATTTGACATGATGTTAGCATTTTATTTTTTTGTTTTCTCCCCGAAAACGGCGTTTTTTGAAAAAAGATTGATTTTATTTTTGGATTATTGTAAAATTATTTCTGTTGGAATAAAATTATCCCGCCTGAATAATAATATCCCGAAAGGCGTGTTGTTATGGTCAAAAAAATTTTACCGCTCATTTTCTGCCTGCTTGTTCTTTGCTCATGCTCAAAAGCGGCCGGGTTTGAGCCTGAAAGATATATCGACGCCGCGTTCACTATAGACGCCGACGGCTTTGAAATAAGCGGAAACGTGAAGGTGAACTCATACGAAGATATCACGTTCACGTTCACTTCTCCCGAGGGGCTTACCCACATGACGCTCAAGGTGACGAAAGACTCTTATCTTGCCGACATAGGCGGGGTCAGGGACGAGCTTTCGCCCGGTATGCTTCCCGACAACGCGCCGATAAAGCTCTTTGCCGAGAGCCTGAAAACGTTCTTGTTTGAGAACAACGAGTTTGAAAAGACGGGGAAAGAGGAATACTGCGTAAGCTCCGAGATCCTCGGAGAAACCGTGACGGCGGCGTTCGACGCTGAGGGGCTTCTTAAAACGATACGGGGCGAAAATACCTCCATAACCATAAAAACCGCGGTTGGATAAAAAGACCGGGATCGGGGACACAGAAAAATGGACGTAAAAAAAAGGATAGACGAGCTTTGCGACAAGCTCAATTTTCACAGCTACCAGTATTATGTTGAAAACCAGTCCGACATAACTGACTACGAATACGATATGCTCCAGCGTGAGCTCAAGGCGCTCGAGGAGGAGTATCCTCAGTTCGCGCGCGCCGACTCGCCCACTCAGCGTGTGGGCGGACAGGCCCAAAGCCTGTTTTCTCCGGTAACGCACACCGTGAGGATGGAGAGCCTTCAGGACGCTTTTTCTTTTGACGAGATAGACGATTTCGGAACCCGCGTTTGCGAGAGCTTCCCGGACGCCACCTTCGTTGTGGAGCCGAAGATCGACGGGCTTTCTGTATCTCTTGAATATGAAAACGGCTTGTTCGTAAGAGGCTCCACCAGGGGCGACGGAAACGTCGGCGAGGACATCACCGAAAACCTGAAAACAGTCAGGAGCATACCGCTTCGCCTGAGAAAAGCCCTTCCCTTTATTGAGGTGAGGGGCGAAGTGTATATGAAAAAGGCGGTTTTTGAGGAGATCGTGAAAGCGCAGGAGGAAAACGGGGAAACGCCTTTTAAGAACCCGCGAAACGCGGCTGCCGGGAGCCTTCGGCAGAAAAACGCCGCGATGACAGCAAAAAGAAAGCTCGATATTTTTGTTTTCAACGTGCAGCGCATGGAAGGCGGCGAGATAACCTCGCACAAGCAGTCGCTTGACTTTTTAAGGGAGCTGGGCTTTGTTACCGTGCCCTTCTACACCCCGTGCAAAAACATTGAAGAGGCCAAAGCCGAGCTTAACAGGATAGGCGAAATAAGGTCCTCTCTTGCGTTTGACATAGACGGAGCCGTTATAAAGGTAAACGACCTTTCGCAGAGGCAGGCTCTCGGCAGCACGGCGAAATTCCCGCGCTGGGCGGTGGCGTTCAAATACCCGCCGGAAGAAAAAGAGACGGTTTTAAGAGACGTGGAGATAACCGTGGGGCGCACCGGAGTGCTGACGCCCACCGCTGTGTTCGATCCCGTTTTGCTCGCGGGGTCGAGCGTTTCAAGGGCAACGCTGCACAATCAGGACAATATAAACAAAAAAGCTCTCGCCATAGGCGACATGGTCATCGTGCGAAAGGCGGGCGACGTGATACCCGAGATAGTGGGCGTTAAAACGCGCTCGGGCAACCCCGTTTTTGAGATACCTAAGGTTTGCCCCTCGTGCGGAGCGCAGGTATTCAGGGACGAGGACGGCGCGTTTTTGAGGTGCCTGAACCCCGAATGCCCCGCGCAGGCGCTCAAAAACATTATCCACTTCTGCTCGCGCGACGCGATGGACGTTGAGGGGCTCGGCGAGAGCGTTGCCGAGGCTCTTGTGAACGAGGGGCTTATAAAAGACGCGGCCGACGTCTATCTTCTTAAAAAAGAGGATATCGCCGCGCTCGACAGAATGGGCGACAAGAGCGCGGAGAACCTTTTGAACGCGATTGAAAAATCAAAATCCAACGATCTGGCAAGGCTAATATTTGCGTTGGGCATTAACCACGTTGGCGAAAAGGCGGCGAAGCTGCTCAGCGTCCGTTTTGAGAACGTCGAAAACCTGATGAACGCCTCTGTCGAAGACATTGAGCAGATAGAGGGCTTCGGCGGCGTTATGGCGAACAGCGTTGTTGATTATTTTTCGCTTCCCCAGTCAAGGGAGCTCATTGCCCGCTTCACCGAATACGGCCTCAACATGAGAAGCCTTGAAGAAAAAAAAGACAGCCGCTTCGAGGGGCTGACCTTCGTGCTGACCGGCGCGCTTTCAAAATTCACGCGCGACGAGGCGGAAAAAATAATCGAGAGCTACGGAGGAAAAGCCTCGGGCTCGGTCTCCAAAAAAACGAGCGTCGTCCTCGCGGGCGAAAACGCCGGAAGCAAGCTGAAAAAAGCTAATGAGCTCGGGATAAAAATTATAAGCGAAGACGAGTTTGAAGAGATGATAAAATAATCAGAGGCCTGCAAGAATTTTATTTATCTCGTTTATTACCTTCTTCTTATCGGCGCTCCACATAGGAGCGACAAGGTGCTTTTTGTTTCCGTCTCCCGTCAGGCGGTGCACCGCCACGTCCGGCGGAATGAGGGGCAGAAGCTCTTTTAACACGTCTGAATACTGCGGGAGGGTGAGAACGCTCACCTTCCCTTTTTTGTAGTCTTCATAAATATCGGCGTCGTCGAGGACGTGGAGAAGCTGGAGCTTTACGCCGTTCGTGCCGTTATCGAGGGCGAAAAGAAGCGTGTTTTTCATATCCCGCACGCTCTCTCCGGGAAGCCCTATGATGATATGCGTAATAAAATATATCCCGGCTTCCTTAAGCTCGCGGGCTGCTTTTTCGTAAATTTCGTTCGGATAGGCGCGGCGGATGTATTTTACGCTCTCTTCCTTTGTCGTCTGAAGCCCGAGCTCCACCCACACGGGCTTAATTGAGTTCAGCTCTTTTAACAATTCTATCTTTTCTTCTTCAAGGCAGTCGGGGCGCGTGGCGACGCTCAGCACGTCTATATCGTCCCTTTTAATAACGGGCAGAAACCTTTGCCGGAGCGTTTTTACGTCGGCATAGGTGTTCGTAAAGCTCTGGAAATACGCTATATAGCCGCCGTTTTTGTTTTTGGCGGCTATTCTTTTTTTCGCGTCCTCTATCTGTCCGTCAAGCGTGCTCCCCCGCCCCGTGAAGTCGCCCGAGCCCGAAGCGGAGCAGAAAATACACCCGCCCGTCCCGAGAGTGCCGTCGCGGTTGGGACAGGTGAACCCGCCGTCAAGCGACAGCTTGTAGAGCTTTTTGCCGAAGGTTTTGCGGCAGTAGTCGTTTAGGGTAAGGATCATTTGCGGCGAACTCCCTTTTGCGTGGCTGGCATTTTTCGGCACGCGCTATATCCCGCTCAGATCGAACTCGGGCGTATATTCCTCCTTCGCCGAGGAAAGCTCCTGCACGTAGACGTTGTCGAGCCCGAGAAGATAGAGGTAACCGGTCACTTCGTCATACTCTTCTTTTGTGAGGCGGCGGTTAAGCTCGGGGAACGAAAGAGGCTCTTTCGGCGGGGTATACTGGCTCATCACGCTCAGAAGGACGTTTTTTTCGCTGAAGGCGTTTGTGAGGACGTCGATGCAGTCGAGCGTATTTTTTATGTGGCCGGGCAGGACAAGGTGGCGAACAAGCACGCCTTTTTCAATTATGCCGTCTTCATTGAGCTTCCAGTCGCCCGTTTGGCGGCGCATCTCTTTTATTGCAGAAAGGGCGGCGGCGGGATAGTCGGGAGCGGAGGAAAGCCTCGCCGCGAGAACGGGATCGGCGTATTTATAATCGGGCAAATATACGTCTATGAGCCCTTCAAGCGTTTTGAGCGTTTCAACGCTCTCGTAGCCTCCGCAATTGTACACCACAGGCACCGGAGGCTTTTCTTCTTTGAGGGCTTCGGCTATAAGGTGGGAAAAGTGAGTGGGAGTTACGAGGTCTATGACCTCGGCTCCGTCGAAAATCAGCTCGTCGAATATCTCTCTGAGCCTTTTTACAGATAGCTCCTTCCCCTTCCCTCCGGCGCTTATCTCTTTGTTTTGGCAGAATACGCACCGAAGGTTGCAGCCCGAAAAAAACACCGTCCCCGCGCCGCCGAAGCCCGAAACGCAGGGCTCCTCCCAGAAATGAAGAGAAGCCCTCGCAGCGCGAAGGCCGTTTTTCATACCGCAGAAGCCTGCGGCCTTTTCGCGGTCGACGCCGCATTTTCGTGGGCATAAGCCGCAGTTCATATTATCAGCGCCCAAAACTACAATAAATCATATATGATCGGTTTCCTCAAATCCGAGTTTTTTATAAAAGCTTTTGTTTTTTTCTTCGCATAAAACGAAGGGCTCGCAGTTCATTTCAAGGCTTTTTCCGGCGGCGGAGAGAACGCACCGCGACGCAAAGCCTATGTTTCTGAACTCCTGCACGGTGAAAACGTCGCCGATAAGGCAGCTGTCGAGATTTTTGGCGGTTATGAAGGCGAAAGAAACAAGCGAGTTTTCTTCTTTAACGCCGAAGCCGAACGAAAAACCGTCGCGCATAGTTCTGGCGCGGTACACGTAGCGCTCCTCGTTCGCGGGAGAAAGAACGCCGCCCCCGAGCAGTCGGTAGGCTTCGAGCGCGTCGCGCGTGCAAAGAGCATCGGCGCGGCACTCCGGAATTTTGCCCACGAATCTCATCAGAACAAGCCCGGGATAAGGGTCTGCGCCCTCTCTGAGCGTAACGGTGAGATCGCCGTTATTATATATAACGCACTGAGTGCGCCCGTTTTTTTCGCCGCACCACAAAACTCCCTCGGGAACGCGCCGCTTATTTACCGACAGAAAGGTGAAGATCTCCGCTCCGCCTATGCCATACGATGAAAAACCGAGCGCCCTTTCGAGCGTGCCGCCCTCGGGCCTTATAAACACGTCAGTCGGCATTTGTGAAATATTCGCTCACCTTCGTTGCGAGCTTATAAACTTGCTCCACGTCCCTTATGTCGCACACGCACGAGGGGGAATGGATATAGCGGCACGGCACGTTTATCGTTACGGTTTTAACGCCTTTGCCGCTGACGTGCACGCTGCCCGCGTCGTTCCCGCCTGCGACCATGGTTTTGGGCTGGGCCTTAATGCCGTTTTCTTTTGCGATTTCAAAAACCTTTTTATAAAGCTCCGGAGAATAGACCGTCGCCCTGTCCATAAGCGAAACAGCGGCTCCCTCGCCGAGCACGCAAACGCGCTTTTCATCTTCGGCGCCTGTAACGTCGGCTGCCGTGGTGGCTTCGAGCACTATAGCGTAGTCGGGCGACACGGCGAAGGTCGAGGTCTTTGCTCCGCGAAGGCCAACCTCCTCCTGAACGTTGAAGCAGAAAACGGTGTCGTAGCGCACGCCGTTTTTTATCATTTTGAGCATAACGGCGTTGCCCGCGCGGTCGTCTATGGCCTTTGAAAGAAGTTTTTCGCCCATTTCGGTGAACTCGCTTGTGAAAACGGCGGTATCGCCCGGAGAAACGAGCTTTTCGGCATCCTCCTTTGACGAAGCGCCGACGTCTATGTACAGCTTATCTGTTTCGGGGGCCTTTTCGCGCTCATCCTTCTCAAGGAGATGTACGGGCTTTACGCCTATCGCCCCGACCGTACCGTTTTCAAAGCGGACAGTTTTGCCGAGCAGAGCGGTGCTCTGTATGCCGCCCACGGTGTTGAACTTTACGGTTCCGTCGGGTTTTATGAAGGTTGCCATCACGCCCACCTCGTCCATATGCGAGCAGAGCATGACGGTGTTTTTGCCCTTCTCTTCACCTTTCACGCGCACGATCAGGTTGCCGAGCGCGTCGACAGTGTATTCGTTTTCGCCTATCTGCGAAATTATATAGTCCCTTACTTTGTCCTCTCGTCCCGAGGCTCTGTCGAGCGAGCAGAGAGTTTTTATCAGTTCTTTCATAAAAAAGCCGCCTTAAACTTGTTTTTTTATGGCCCGGGCCTTGCCCGGATCAATTCTTTTGTAATTTTATCATACTTTTGCAAAAAAAGAAATAGTTATTTAGTAAACAGCGAAAATACGGTTTGAGGACAGTGATAAAATGAATATATACTACCCCGAGGGGCAGCTTATCGGAAGGCCTGAAAACAGGGCGGCGCTTTCAAGTGTGAGCGCGCTCAGGGAGGCGATGGCATCCGGGGCCGTGCTCGAGGCAAGAGCGGTAAAATGCGACAAAGAGCACTTCCTGCACGTGGATCTCGGATGTATGCAGGGGCTTATCCCGCGCAGCGAGGGCGCGCTCGGCATAACGGACGGCAGCGTGAGGGATATCGCGCTCATTTCAAGAGTGGGAAAGAGCGTTCAGTTCACCGTGACCGATATAAAAAAGAACGACGCAGGGAAATACGAAGCCGCGCTTTCGAGAAGGCGAGCCCAGGAAAAATGCGCCGAGGAATACCTCGATAAGCTCATGCCCGGCGACGTGATAGGCGCGGTGGCGTCTCATATAGAAAGCTTCGGAGTTTTTTGCGACGTGGGAGCCGGAGTGACCGCGCTGCTGCCTATCGACAGCATTTCGGTTTCGCGCATCCCCCATCCCGGCGCGAGGTTTTTTTCTTCGCAGCCGATAAAAGCGGTCGTGCGCTCGCGCGACGAGAGGGGGCGCATCCTTTTAACGCACAAGGAGCTGCTCGGCACCTGGGAGCAGAACGCCGCGCTTTTTTCAGCGGGCGAAACTGTGCCGGGCGTTATACGCTCGGTGGAAAGCTACGGTATTTTTGTGGAGCTGACTCCGAATCTGGCCGGGCTCGCGGAATACTCCGAGCGCTACAGCGAGGGAGAGCGCTGCGCGGTTTACATAAAAAACATCATTCCCGAGAGGATGAAAATTAAGCTTATCATTGTTGATTCCGGCATGGAAAAGCCCCCGGCAAAGCAGACTGAATACTTTTTTACCGGGAGGCATATGGACGTTTTCAGATATTCGCCGGACGTGAGTGAAAAGGTTGTGGAGACCGTTTTCGGCTGATTTATAAAATTTATCCGGAGCAGCGGGTCATCTGTTTTCCAGCTTTACATAATCCCTGTGGGCGTTCACGGCGAGATAGGCGGGACGGATGATCTTTCCGGCGTTTTGTATCTCTTCAATGCGGTGCGCGCTCCAGCCCGCGATGCGGGCAACGGCGAAGATGGGCGTGAACAGCTCCTCGGGAAGAGAGAGCATACGGTAAACGAGTCCCGAATAGAAATCCACGTTCGGGCTGACGCCCTTATACATCCTGCGGCGCTCGGCTATTATCTCGGGCGCGTATTTCGCTACCTTGGAATAAAGCTCATAGTCGTCCTCTCTGCCGTTTTCAACCGCGAGCTCTTTGGCGCATTCCTTAAGGATGTCGGCGCGAGGGTCGGATACCGAATAAACCGCGTGTCCCATGCCGTAGACGAGCCCCGCTCTGTCAAAGGCCTCCTTGTTGACGAGCCGCACGAGATAGTCCTTTATTTCACCGTCGTTTTTAACGTTTATATTTTTCTTCATGTCGTCGAACATTTTAACCACCTTGATGTTCGCTCCTCCGTGGCGCGGTCCCTTAAGCGAGCCGAGAGCCGCGGCAACCGAGGAATACGTGTCGGTGCCCGACGACGTTACCACGTGGGTCGTGAAGGTGGAGTTGTTGCCGCCGCCGTGCTCTGCGTGAAGCACCAGCGCCAGGTCGAGTATCTTTGCCTCGATATCGGAATACTTTCCGTCGCGGCGCAGCATCAAAAGGATGTTTTCGGCGGTTGAGAGCTCAGGACGCGGGTTCCTTATAAGAAGGGTCCTGCCGAGATGGTAATGCCTGTAGGCGCGGTAGCCGTACACGGCGAGCAGAGGGAACATTGATATGAGCTGCAGGCTCTGGCGCATCACGTTCGGCACGCTTATATCGTCGGGGTTTTCGTCGTAGGAATAGAGCGCAAGCACGGAGCGCGAAAGGGCGTTCATCATATCCCTGCTCGTGGCCTTCATGATGATGTCGCGCACGAACGACGGCGGAAGGCTCCGGTAGTTCCCGATGGCCTCGCAAAACTCCGAAAGCTGCTTTTCGTTCGGAAGCTCGCTTGTGAGCAGAAGATAATTCAGCTCCTCAAAGCCGAAACGGTTTTCGCTCATAAAGCCGCGAACGAAATCGCGCACGTTTATTCCCCTGTAGTAGAGGCTGCCCTCGCACGGGACAAGCTCGCCGTTTTCACCGGGTTTCTTCGAGATTATCTGCGATATTTCCGTAAGGCCCGTAACGACCCCGTTGCCGTTCAGGTCGCGAAGGCCCCGCTTTACGTCGTTTTCGGCGTACATAGACGGCTCGATATTGTTGTTCGCGCACGATTTTTCGGAGAGAGAAACGATGTAGTCGGTTATATCGGAATGTGACAAAAGTATTCCTCCTTTGCCGCTGTTTTAATATGTGTAAACGTATTATATCATCAAACAGCGGGTTTGTCAAAAAAAGAAGGTCGAAAGGGGCCCCTGTGCCCCGCAAGCGGCTGTGCCGGGGCATGAGCGGCGGGGAACCGTTTATTTTTAAAAAAATTTTTTATTAAAAACTATTGAAATTCTGATTTTATATGTTACAATGAATCTGCAAACAATCATTAAGGGAGGTTATACTATGGCATTCAAAATCACAGACGATTGTATCTCCTGCGGCGCTTGCGCGGCAGAGTGCCCCGTTGAGGCTATCTCCGAGGGTGACGACAAGTACGTTATCAACGAGGACGTTTGCATCGATTGCGGAAACTGCGCTGATGTATGTCCTGTAGGCGCTCCTCAGGGCTGAAAAACAACATAACAAAAAAACGGCTGGGGTTTGCCACGGGTAGATAAGGCAGTAATTGTTATGTAGGGTACGGTGTATCTCAGAAATGGGGTACACCGTGTTTTTTGGCGTGGTTCTTGACGCTCCGGCGGATATAGCGAATAATTATCAAGCAACCAGCTTAAACGCGCTCGGATTGTTCCTGATTTCGTCCATCATGGCGAGGATTTCTTTTTCGGTCGGGATCGTGATTATACCTACTGCTGTAAAATAGATATCCACTTTTACATGACAATGCCCGTCGTACTTATCATTGTTATGGACCTCAATGCGTTGAATCAATGAATTTACGATCGTAGGCGTAAGCTCTTTCACATCCGTCATTTCACGAAGCGTTTTTATGAGCAGTCGGACGTCGACCGCCTGCTGCTCGGACGATTCCAGCTTTTTTCTGCCTTCGGCAACGGTAACGCTGAGTTCCTTTTGCTCCGCCTCATAGCTGCGGGTATATTTTGCGTAACGTTCATCATCCAACTTGCCCAGAGCGTTATCCTCATACGCCTTTGCCAACAGCCGGTCCAGCTCCAGCAAACGTCTTGCGCCATCCTCGACCGCCTGTTTCAGCTTCTTGTGATCCGCCTGCTGGATCGCGCTGTTCTTCTTTGCCAGCATATACAGGAATACCGGCTCATACAGCCGAACGAAATCCGCAAGATCCCATACGGCTTCGTGAACGATCTTCTCAAGCACTATGTCCCGGATATAATGGATTTTGCATTTTCCTCTGCCGTCTTTG
>JAFSWN010000031.1 GCA_017450185.1 Clostridia bacterium
AAACTGACCAAGCGAGGCTTAGTCAGTCCGATGGATTACTATCTTGAGAAACATGCTTTGAAATTGAATTGAACCGCCGTATGCCGAACGGCACGTACGGTGGTGTGAGAGAGCGAGATAAACCCGCCCTACTCGATTGAGTTTTCTTATTTTGTTATCTCAATAGCGTACAGCCAGCCGCAGCTCACTTCCTCGGGGTCTATCGGCGGGAAAACAAGCTTCAGTTTTCCGCCGTCATTCGCCGTTTTAACAGGGGCGGGATGCGAAAGCAGCCTTGCTTTGAGCGACTCCGAATAGTCCACCTCGCGAAGCGTTATCTCTCCAAAGGGGAAACGGTTTATTATGGCGTAAACCTTGTCTCCTTTTTTCGTGTAGTAGACGCCGTCCTGCGTTTTCTTTGAGTAGGGCCTTGTGCCGTATATGGCGTCGCCGTTCACTTTGAGCCATTGCCCTATCTGAAGAAGGCGCTCCTCCATAATGACGGGAATGGTGCCGTCGGCGGCGGGACCGATGTTAAGAAGGAAGTTGCCTCCCTTTGAAACAAGCGAGCAGAGCATTTCGATACGCTCTTTTGCGCTCAGATAGTCTTCTGTGGTCTCGGCGCGGTTGAGGCCGAAGCTTCTGCCTATGCCCCTGCATTCCTCAAACGGACGGTCGAGAGTTACTTCGTCAATAGCTCCGAGATCGCCGCCTATAACGCCGTATTCGGTGGTAAAATTGCCCCCGAGCCTGCCTCTGGTCTCGCTGCCCCAGCGGTCGTTCGGGACGATATAGTCCCTCACGGGGCTTTCGTTATAGAGCCACTGCAAAAATTCCGTGGAGTGCCACACGCTGCTCGGATGGTCCCATTCACCGTCTGTAAAGAGCGTTGCGGGCTCGTATTTCGTTATAAGCTCTTTGAGCATCGGGTGAAGGTGCTTTAGGGCGTATTCCTCGGGGTCCTTAAGATAGAGGGGATTGTACCATTCATATACCGAGTGGTAAACGCCGAAGCGCACGTCCGTTTTTTTGAGCGCCTCCTTGAGCTCCATAAGAAAATCGCGGTGCGGCCCCACGTCCACGCTGTTCCAGTTCCAGGCGTAGTCTGATTTATACATGCAGTAGCCGTCGTGGTGCTTTGAAACGATGTTCATGTATTTCGCGCCAGATTTTTGAAAAAGATCGGCCCATTTATCGGCGTCAAAAAGCTCAGCCTTGAATTCTGAAGCAAGGTCCTCGTAGGTTTTTTCGCCGAAAGCTTTCCTGTGAAAAGCCTTTGTTTCTTCTTTTTCTTCAAGCTGCTTCAAATACCATTCGGCGTAGTCGCCCTTTTTGGCGAACGCCGGGACGGAATAAACGCCCCAGTGGATGAATATGCCGAATTTAGCGTCAGCGAACCATTCGGGCACCTTTCGGGTATTGAGGGAAGCCCAGTTGTTTTCATATTTCATGAATTCTCATCTCCTTTGTTTATGATTATAACGGAATTTTGCGCCCAGCGCAATTATTTTTTTTAGCTCTTGAACAACTAAAAAAAATATTATATAATATAAATAATTATACGCGCGAAAGGTAAAAGCTTTTATGGACGGATACATCAAAGGACTTATTAACTACGGCATGAAAAACGGCCTTGTGCCCGAGGAGGACGCCGTTTACTGCACAAACCTGATTATTTCACTGATGAAAAAAGATGGTATAGACGAGAACGCGCCCGCAGTGAACGCGCCCCTTCCCGAAATTCTTTCGGCGCTGTGCGACGACGCCGTGAACAGGGGCGTTACTGAGGACGGCATAACGAGCCGCGACCTTTTTGACACCGCTTTAATGGGCGCTCTCACCCCGAGGCCCTCCGAGGTCATTAGGACCTTCAGGGCAAACTATGAGGAGTCCCCCGAAAAGGCCACCGACGCCTATTATGAGTTTTCCTGCGACACAAACTACATCCGCCGCGACAGAATAAAAAAGGACGTCAAATGGAAATATGACGGGCAGTACGGCGCGCTCGACATAACCATCAATCTTTCAAAGCCCGAAAAGGACCCCAAGGCGATAGCCGCCGCGAAAAACGCCGTTTCGTCTGGCTATCCCAAGTGCCAGCTTTGCCGCGAGAGCGAGGGCTACGCCGGGACGCTCACCTTCCCCGCGAGACAGAACCACCGTGTGATACCGATAACGATAAACGGCTCGAGCTGGTTCTTCCAGTATTCGCCCTACGTTTACTATAACGAGCACTGCATAGTTTTCAATTCGAAGCACACCCCCATGGTAATCGACCGCTCGGCGTTTTCCAAGCTCCTTGAGTTTGTTACTCTGTTCCCGCACTATTTCGTCGGTTCCAACGCCGACCTGCCGATAGTCGGCGGCTCAATTCTCTCGCACGAGCACTTCCAGGGCGGAAGGTACGTTTTTCCGATGGAGAAAGCTCCGGTTGAAAAAGAAGTGTTTTTCGAGGGCTATCCGGGCGTTAAGGCCGGTATAGTCAAATGGCCGATGTCCACTATCCGCCTTCTTTGCTCCGATCCCGAAAAGCTTGTGGACCTTGCAGACAAAATTCTTAAGGCGTGGCGCGGCTACACCGACGAAGGCGTGTTCATCTTTGCCGAAACGAACGGCGAGCCTCACAATACCATAACCCCTATTGCCAGAAGAAGGGGCGACGCCTATGAGCTCGACCTCGTGCTCAGAAACAACATAACCACAAAGGAGCATCCCCTCGGAGTGTATCACCCGCACGCCGAGCTGCACCACATCAAAAAAGAGAACATCGGCCTTATCGAGGTTATGGGCCTCGCGGTGCTTCCCGCAAGGCTCAAAACCGAGCTCGCGGCGGTTGAACAAGCGCTTGTTTCGGGAAAAGACATGGCCGCCGACCCGCTCACCGCTTCTCACGCCGCCTGGGCCGAGGGCATAAAGGAAAAATATGCCGATATAACAGAAAACAACGTAAGCAAGATCGTTCGCGACGAAACCGGCCTTGTGTTCTCCACGGTTCTGGAGCACGCGGGAGTTTATAAGAGGACCGACGAGGGAAGAGCGGCGTTTATGAAGTTTATTGAAAGCGTTAAATAAGGAGGCGGACACATGACAAGAAGTCAGGCGCGCGAGGGCGCGTTCATGCTCATCTTTGAGCATATCTTCAATCCGGAATACACGCTTGAAGATATGAAGGAGTTGTCCGACGGCAGCGACGTTATAATGATTAACGGCTTCACCGAGCAGCTTTACGTTAAAACAACGGAGAACCTCGAGAGCATTGATGAGGAAATAAAAAAATATCTTAAAAACTGGAAGCTCGAAAGGCTTCCCAAAACCGCGCTCGCCATTCTTCGCCTCGCCTTTTCCGAGATAACGTATTTTGACGGCGTTCCCGAGAGCGTCAGTGTGAACGAGGCCGTTGAGCTCGCGAAAAAATACGCCGGTGAAAAGGACGCGTCCTTCATAAACGGCGTTCTCGGCAGCTTCATAAGAAGCGGTAATAAAGAATGATCTGCCTCGGAATAGATACGAGCAACTATACCACATCAGCCGCTCTTTACGATTCCGAAAGCGGCGTTATGATCTCAAAAAGGCGCCTCCTTAAGGTTAAAGAAGGCGAGCTTGGCCTCAGGCAGTCCGAAGCTGTGTTTCAGCACACGCTTGCGTTGCCGCAAATAATCGGCGAAGTGTTCGCCGAAACAAGCTTGCGCCCCGAAGCGGTGGCGGCGTCGGTTTCGCCCTGTGATCTCGAGGGCTCGTATATGCCGTGCTTCATGGTCGGAAAGGGCGCGGGCGAAACGCTTTCGGCGGCCATGGGCATTCCGGCGCGGTTTTTCTCGCATCAGGCGGGACATATCGCCGCCGCTATATATTCGGCAGGGCATACAGACCTTCTGAATAAAGAATTCCTCGCGTTCCACGTCTCGGGTGGGACAACCGAAGCGGTTTTTGTGCGTCCCGATGAAAAAAAAGTGTTCGTCACCGAAAAAAAAGCCTGTTCTCTCGACCTTAAGGCCGGACAGGCGGTTGACAGAGTCGGAAAAATGCTTGGATTGCCCTTTCCCGCGGGAGCGGCGCTCGACGCGTTGAGCCTAAAAAGCGAAAGGGAATTCTGCATAAAGCCCGCGATAAAGGACGGCTGCTGTTCGCTTTCGGGCGTTGAGAACCGCTGCGCAAAAATGATAAAGGACGGGGAGCCTCCCGAGGACGCGGCGAAGTACTGCGTCGATTATATCTGCCGCGCCCTTGAAGAAATGACGGACGCGCTTCTTGAAAAATACGGAAACCCGCCGCTTGTTTTTTCCGGCGGCGTCACGTCCAATTCTCTGTTGAGGGAGCGTTTCACAAAAAAATACGGCGCGGTCTTCGCAAAAGACGGCCTTGCCTCCGATAACGCGGCGGGACTCGCGTTTCTTGGAACACTTTAGTATGAATCTGCCTGTCATAACCGTTTCACAACTGAATCTGTATATAAAAAAGATGTTCGATTCCGATTTGAGCTTTGCCTCGGTCATACTTTCGGGCGAAATTTCAAACCTGTCGCCGCACTACCGCAGCGGGCACGTCTATTTTTCGCTCAAGGACGAGAATTCGAGCGTCAAAGCCGTGATGTTCGCAAGGGAGGCCTCCCGCCTTCGCTTCAGGCCCGAAAACGGCATGAAGGTCATTGCCTTCGGAAGGGTGAGCGTCTTTGAAAGGGACGGCGTTTACCAGCTCTACGTTAAGGAGCTTGAGCCCGACGGCGCGGGAGCTCTTTCGGTGGCGTTCGAGCAGCTCAAAAAGCGCCTTGAGTCAAAGGGCTGGTTCGACCCGGCACACAAAAAGCCTCTGCCCGCTTTCCCGAAAAGGGTGGGCGTTATCACATCTCCTAACGGCGCCGCTTTGCAGGATATCCTCAATATCATCGGGCGAAGGTTCCCGTTGTGCGAGGTCATAGTTGCCGGAGTGACCGTTCAGGGGAACGCCGCCTCGGGCGAAATAATCGAAGCCGTTGAGCGTTTCAACAAAGAAAAGCTCGCCGACGTGCTCATTGTGGGCAGGGGAGGCGGAAGCGCGGAGGACCTTTGGTGTTTCAACGACGAAGCCCTTGCCGCCGCCGTATATAAAAGCGAAATCCCCGTTATATCCGCCGTGGGGCATGAAACGGATTTTACGATATGCGATTTTGTAAGCGACGTGCGCGCCCCCACTCCGAGCGCCGCCGCGGAGCTGGCGGTTCCCGATATTATTTCGCTCACACACTCCCTCGAAGCGCTCACGGATTCGCTTTATTCAAACTATGTATCCGCAGTGCGCGAAAAGCGCTTAAGGCTTGAGCTCCTTACCGCAAAAAGATCGTTTTCGGAGGTTTCCGGGTTATTTGAAGGCGAAAGGCGCAGGCTTGAAAAAATGATGGATTCAATTAATAACCTTGTTTCAGACGCCGTTGAAAAAAACTCGCGCCGCTGCCAAACCGCTGCCGAAAGGCTTAACAGATGCGCCGTAAACTATATAGGCGCTGAGAAGCTGCGATTTGCCAAAGACGTTACCTCGCTCAAAAGACTCGACCCCCTCGCGGTGCTGCTGCGCGGCTACGCCGCAGTGGAACTCAACGGAACGATGGCTTCGTCCGTTGACGCGATAAACGTGGACGACGATATAACCGTGCTCATGTCCGACGGACAGCTAAGGTGCAGGGTGGAAGAGAAACGGCTGAAGCCGTAGATCGAAAAATAAAAAAAGATGAAAAACGGGTAGAGCGGCACACCGTGCCGCATGGGACCTGCCGATAGATGAAAAACAGTATGTTATGATGCAAAGCGTTATTCTGTAAAAACTGCAATCGGGTTCTTTCTTTGCGGCACGGTGTGCCGCGCTACGAAAATATGATTTAGTGTAAATAAATTCAAAACGCGTTTCGTTACGAAATCGTTAATTATTAATCGTAAATCGTTAATCAATTCTCCAAACTCCTAACTCTCATATCAACAGAGGTGCTCTAAATGACCTATGAAAACGCAATAAAAAGACTTGAAGAAATTGTAAACGAGCTCGAAAAGGGCGGTAAGACCCTTGACGAATCGGTAAAGCTCTTTGAAGAGGGCGCCGGCCTCGCGGATTTCTGCGATAAGGCTCTTAAAAACGCGGAGCTCAAAATAACCATGCTCAATTCCCGGGAGAACGGCGATGAATGATCTGTTGTCCGCTGAAATAGAAGAAACGATAAAAAGCTGTCTGCCCGAAACCTGCGAGCTCACGGCGGGCGTTAACGAAATGATGCTATATTCCCTTGAAAGCGGCGGCAAAAGGGTTCGCCCCGCGCTGTGCCTTATGTTTTGCGCGGCCGCAGGAGGAGAAGCGGAAAACGCCATGTATTTTGCTTCTGCGGTGGAGTATATCCACACTTATTCGCTCATCCACGACGACCTTCCCTGCATGGATAACGACGATTTCAGGCGCGGAAAACCCTCGTCGCACAAAAAATTCGGCGAGGCAAACGCTCTTCTGGCGGGCGACGCTCTTCTTACGCGCGCTTTCGGTATTCTCGCGAAGGCAGCTAAAGAGGGAAAGGTCGGCGCCGAAGGCTGCCTTCGGGCGGTCAAGGAGCTTTCCCGCCTCGCGGGAGCGCAGGGTATGGTGGGCGGCCAGGATATAGACCTCATGTTTGAAAAAAAAGAGGCCTCGGGCGAGGTGCTCTTTACAATGGACGCGCTCAAAACAGGGGCGCTTATAGAGGCCGCGTGCGTCCTCGGCTGCATAGCGGCGGGCGCAAACGATCAGAGGATCGCTGCGGCAAGGGAATTTGCCGAAAATCTGGGCCTCGCGTTCCAGATAACCGACGATATCCTTGAATATAACGATGAAAACAACAGCGACGTATTAAACGGCAAGGCCACCTACGTTTCCGTTTTCGGCATGGAAAAGGCAAGGGCTCTCGCCTCTGAATTCACAGAAAAAGCCGTAAGGGCCCTCGATGAATTCGAGCGTCCCGAAGAGCTGCGTTTGTTTGCTCTGTCTTTGCTGGGCAGAAAGAAATAGTTCTTTCGGAGGAAGATTTTGGAATACAGATATCTTTCCGGCATCGCCTCTCCCGCGGACGTAAAAAAGCTGTCCGACGCCGAGCTTGAAGAGCTCGCCCGGGAGATCCGCGACAAAATGATAAACACCGTTTCAAAGAGCGGAGGGCACCTCGCCTCAAATCTGGGCGTGGTGGAGCTTTCCATCGCCCTGCACCGCGTTTTTAACTCCCCGAACGATAAAATAGTTTGGGACGTGGGGCACCAGTGCTACGCGCATAAAATGCTCACCGGCAGATTCGGAGAATTCGACACATTGAGGGCTCCCGGCGGAATATCGGGCTTCACAAGGCGCTACGAGAGCGAGCACGATGTTTTTTCGGGCGGGCATTCAAGCGTGGCGCTTTCGGCAGCCTACGGCATCGCGCAGGCGAACAAGCTCAAAAACAAAAAGGACTACGTTGTGGCTGTGGTGGGCGACGGAGCCTTCACCGGAGGCATGGTATACGAGGCGCTCAACAACGCGGGCCACTCCGGTACCGGCACGAAGCTCATTGTCATCTTAAACGACAACGACATGTCCATTTCAAAAAACGTGGGCGCTCTCGCGAAATACTTCGCTATGATAAGGGCAAACCCGCGGTATTTCCGCCTTAAAGCAAAAACCGAGGACGTGCTCAACCACATCCCCGTTATAGGCAAAAAGCTCGCAAAGGCAATTTTCAACCTTAAAACGAGCCTCAAAAACAGAATATACAAGAGCACCCTCTTTGAGGATATGGGTTTTCGGTATATGGGGCCCATAGACGGCCACAGCATCCCCACGCTCACCGACGCTTTAAGGGGCGCGGTGGAAGCGAATTATCCGGTGCTCCTTCACATAAACACCGTCAAGGGCAAGGGCTATGAGCTCGCCGAAAAAAGCCCCGACGCTTTTCACGGCATTTCGGCGTTCGACGTTGTTTCGGGCGAAAAGAAGCTCGGCGGCAGGAGATTTTCCGACGCTTTCGGATCTTTTATCACCGACGCCGCCGAAAAGGACAAGCGCATCTGCTGCATAACCGCCGCCATGGCTCTCGGAACAGGGCTCAGGGATTTTTCCGAAAAGTTCCCCTCAAGGTTCTTTGACGTCGGGATAGCCGAGCAGCACGCCGTCACCTTTGCCTCAGGTCTTTCGCGCGGAGGAATGCTTCCGGTTTTCGCCGTTTATTCCACTTTTCTGCAGCGCGCCTACGACCAGATAATCCACGACTGCGCCATGCAGCAGCTCAAAATAGTTTTCGCCGTTGACAGGGCTGGCTTTGTGGGCGACGACGGAGAATCGCACCACGGCCTGTTTGACGCGGCTTTCCTCAATTCCATACCCGATATAACCGTATATTCGCCGTCGAGCTTTACTGAGCTTCAAAACAGCTTCTATAAAGCCCTCTATAAAACCGACGGCAGCGTTGCCGTGAGGTATCCGCGCGGCGTTGAGCCGGGCCTGCCGGAGGACTATGAATATAACGGCGGCGACTGGCAGGAATACGGCGACTCCGGCGCCGAAAACTGCATCGTGACCTACGGCAGGTGTTTTTCGAGCGCCTGTGAAGCCGCAAAAGAAATTAAAAACGTTAAAGTCGTCAAGCTGCACCGTATAAAGCCCGTGCCCAAGGAAGCGGTTTTCTGCGCGATGAAAGCTAAAAAAATATTCTTCTTTGAAGAGGGACAGCGCTTCGGCGGTATCGGCGAGACCTTC
Organism: Clostridia bacterium; assembly: GCA_017450185.1. GTDB lineage: Bacteria > Bacillota > Clostridia > Oscillospirales > Acutalibacteraceae > RUG806. The sequence goes on from JAFSWN010000031.1 coordinate 8,692, forward strand.
GCCGACAAGCTTTTTAAGTACGGCTTTTCAGGTGTCTATAAAAACACCGGAGTCGAGGGACAGTTCGCCCAGCAGGACGCCGTTTCGGGGCTTCTTCACGCATTTAAGCTCGACGCTGCCGGAATGAAAGAGATAGTCGGGGAGAGCTGAACTATGGCTGAGAAAAAAAGACTTGACGTATTTCTGACCGAGGAGGGCTTTTTCGACAGCCGCGAAAAGGCGAGAGCCGCGGTGATGGCGGGGCTCGTTTACGTAAACTCACAAAAGGCGTCAAAGCCCGGCGACGCCGTCAGGGCGGACGATAAAATAGAGGTGCGCGGCGGGGCTGAGTTCGTCAGCCGCGGCGGGCACAAGCTGAAAAAAGCCGTTGAGGTCTTTTTGCTGAACCTTAATGATAAAGTGTGCATGGACGTCGGCGCGTCAACCGGAGGCTTCACCGACTGTATGCTGCAGAACGGCGCGAAAAAGGTTTACGCCGTGGACGTCGGCTACGGTCAGCTCGCGTGGAAGCTGAGAAACGACGAAAGGGTCGTTAACCTCGAGCGCACGAATATAAGGTACCTGACCCGCGAGCAGGTCCCGGAGCCTCTTGATTTCGCCTCCGTTGACGTGGCGTTCATCTCACTTAAGCTCGTGCTGCCCGTGGCGTATGAGTTTCTTTCAGGCGAAGGCGAGTGTGTGTGCCTTATTAAGCCTCAGTTTGAGGCGGGAAGAGAAAAGGTGGGCAAAAAGGGCGTAGTCAGAGAAAAAAGCACCCACGTTTTAGTGGTGGAGGATATCTGTTCTTTCGCTCTTACGCTCGGTTTCAGAATAAAGGGACTTGATTTTTCACCGATAAAGGGCCCTGAGGGGAACATCGAATACCTGCTCTATCTGTCGAAAAGCGTCGGGGAAAGCGTTGAATATTCAAGCGAGAGCGTTGTAGAAGGCTCTCACGCCGCTCTCGATAAGTGAGCATAGAAAAAAGCTGAAAGGAACGGAAAGAATACGTCTTTGATCTATTCTTTCCGCAATGGCCGTTATATGATCGCTGCCGTTATCCCTAATTTAACAAGAGAAAAAGCCGCCCCTATAACCCGCGAGCTTGCGGCGGGGCTGAGAGAAGCGGGCTTTGAAACGCTGATGAGCGAAGCAAACCGCGCAGCCTTCGGCGATATTCCCGGCTGCCGCTTCGTTTTAGAAAGCGAGCTGATACCGTCGTCGGACGTAGTCTTCCCCGTCGGGGGCGACGGTTCCGTTATAAGGGCGGCAAAGCAGGCCGCCGTGAACGGCAAAAAGATACTCGGCGTCAACGCCGGTAACCTCGCGTATCTGTGCGGGATCGACAGCGAGGATATACCGCTGCTCGGCAAAATAGCCGCCGGGGAATACACGATACAAAAGCGCATGCTGCTCGAGGCATCGCTTTTTGAGGACGGCGTAAAAAAGAGCACGGAGCTCTGCGTTAACGACATAGTGTTCTGCAGGGGACAAAAAATAGGCCTTGTCGACCTTCGCGTCAAGGCAAACGAGAAGCCTATTGCAGACTATATCGCCGACGGCGTGATATTCGCCACGCCCACGGGCTCCACCGCCTATTCGATGTCCGCCGGAGGGCCCATAGTCGAGCCCACTCTCGAGGCGGTCCTGCTCACCGCCATATGCCCTCATTCGCTTGCGTTCAGGCCCTATATCTTCGGGGCGGACACCGTTTTTACGGTGAGCGGGAAGCAGAAGACCGAGGGCACGGATATCTGCTATTCCTGCGACGGGGAAAGAACGACGCCGCTTGAAATAAACTGCAGCATGGAAATAAAAAAATCGGATATTTCGGCAATGTTCATAAGCGTCAAATCCGACAACTTTATCGACGTGCTCAACAAAAAAACACTCAGAAACAAATAAGGAGTCCGGAAATGAAAAAAGAAAGACAGGCTCTCATAGCCTCCATAATCAGCGAAAACAAGGTTAGCACTCAGGAAGAACTTCTCGGACTGCTTGTTGCCATGGGGATAAACGCCACTCAGGCGACGGTTTCAAGGGATATCAAGGATATGGGTATAGTAAAAAGATCCGATTCTCTCGGAGGCTACAAATACGTCCTTCCCGAACAGTCCGCCGAAACGAACCGCGGCAAGTATATGGCCATACTGACGGGCTCCGTGCTCTATACCGATATCGCGATGAACACGGTGGTTATCAAATGCAGCGTGGGCACCGCCCAGGCCGCCTGCGCCGCTATAGACTCCCTTGAGCTTGAAAACATTGCCGGAACGCTTGCCGGGGACGACACCATATTCATGCTCGCCTACACCGAGGAAGCGGCGAGGGAAGTTAAGAAAAAGATAGACGATATTTTAGGAGAGTAAAACGATGCTCAGCCGGCTGAATATCGAAAACATAGCCACGATAAGCTTCGCAGAGGTGGAGTTTTCAAAGGGGCTCAATATCCTCACCGGTGAAACGGGCGCCGGCAAGTCGATCCTTATAGACTCGATAAACGCCGTTTCCGGAGCGAAGACCTCGCGGGAGATTATAAGGACCGGCGCTGACAGCGCCTTTGTGGGCGCGCTGTTCACAGACGTTAAAAACGCCGTTAATGAAAAGCTCGGAAGCCTCGGGATTAATTCCGAGGACGACGGCACGCTTCTTATGCAGCGGAAAATCTTCCGCGACGGAAAAAACTCGTGCTTTATAAACGGCTCGCCCGTTACGGTTTCAATGCTGAGGCAGGTCGCCTTGAGCCTCATAAACGTTCACGGCCAGCGCGATTCCGGCGCGCTTCTCGACAGCGAGAACCACATCCGCTTTCTTGACGAATACGCAGGCTGTTCGCGGGAAAAAGAGGATTTTCTTATCTGTTATGAAAAGCTTATAAAGATAAAAGAGGATATCAAGGCGCTTTCGCTTGACGAGGCGTATAAGGCGAGGCGGCTCGATCTTCTGAATTTCCAGATAGGAGAGCTCAAAAAAGCCGGCGTGCAGCCGGGCGAGATCGCGGCGCTTCGCCGTAAAAAGGCAATCCTCAACAATTCTCTTAAGGTCACAGAAGCATTGTCGAAGGCTCTTTCGCAGCTTCTCGGCGACGGTGAGGCTCCCGGGGCCGATTCTCTTCTCTCCGGGGCGGCGGGACAGATCTTTTCCGTTACCGACGTGGCAAAGGATCTCGCGGTGGTCGCCGAAAGCCTTGAAAACGCCAAGGAGAGCGTTCTTGACGCCGCGAGCGTTATCGACGACGTTTTGCAGCAGCTCACCGAAAACGAGGACGATATTGAAGAGATCGAAGAACGTCTCGACCTTCTTTTCAGGCTTTCAAAAAAATACGGACCGACGGAAGAGGATATGCTCAGGTTCCTGGCTGACGCCGAAGCCGAGCTTGACGACATTGTTTTTGCCGATGAAAAAATAGAAAAGCTCACGGCCGAATATGAAAAACTGAGCCATGAAGCGAGGAAAAAAGCCGACGCTCTCACAAAAAAGAGAAGCGCGGCGGCAAAAACGCTGGCTGAAAAAATCGTTGAGGAGCTGAGGTTCCTCGATATGCCGGGCGCGCGTTTCAGCGTTTTTATCGAAAAGCGCGATATGTCCGAAAACGGGCAGGACAGAGTTGAGTTCATGATCTCCGCGAACCCCGGCGAGGATGAAAAGCCTCTGGGAAAGGTCGCTTCCGGCGGCGAGCTTTCGAGAATAATGCTGGCCGTTATCAACGTGCTTCGCGGGGACGGGACGGGCTCTCTTATCTTTGACGAGATAGACCAGGGCGTTTCGGGAAGCGCCTCGGGAAAGATCGCGCTCAAGCTTTCGTCCCTTTCAAAAAGCGCTCAGGTGCTGTGCGTCACTCACAGCGCCCAGATAGCCGCCTTTGCCGACTGCCATCTGTTTCTTGAAAAATCCGTCAGCGGCGGCAAGACCTACACTAAGATCACACCCCTCGGCAAAAACGAGCGCGCGTGTGAGCTCGCCCGCATAACCTATGGCGGCGGCTACACCGAAAAGCAGCTTGAATCGGCCTTAGAAATGATAAACATCGCAGACGAAAAAAAGAATAAACAAGATTAAGGGAGGCACACCATGAAAACAAAATCCAATTACATCATCGCCGCGCTCGCGGTCATAGTTGTGATACTTTTAGTGGCGCTCGCGTTCCTGCTCGGCAAAAAGAGCGGGTCGGAGGATAAAAAAACCACAGAACCGCCTGCGGTTTCCGATCAGAGCCTCCCCCAGGGGGACGATCCCCGGCCCTCCGGGACTTCCGATGGGGAGCCGTCGGGCGAAGAGCAGACGACCGCTATCACTGCCGATAACACTCAGGCTCAGCCGTCAACCGAAGCTCCTTCGGCCGAACCCGGAAATACCGTGACCTCAGACGCGGACATGCCGCGCAATCTTGATATTTCAATGTCGGCAGGCAGCCTTACCTTTGTTAAGGGAAGCTCGTTCAGCGTGGATTACGACAAGTCGGTCATCGAAGTTTCCACCTCCGGCGACACCATGACCCTTAAAAACGACCACAGCCATCCCTCCGCATCCGAACGCCGCAAAATGGACGTCACTATAACCGTTCCCGAAAACGCTGCATTTAATTCGGTCGACGTTGAGTTCGGGGCGGGAAAGCTCATCGTTCATTCCCTTAAGGCCGAAAACCTTTCGCTTGAGCTCGGCGCAGGCAGCGCGACCTTTGACGATATATTCATAAGCGGCTCAGCAGAAATAAAAGAGGGCGCCGGCGAGCTTGTTATCAGCAGCGGGACCATCACCGACCTCGATCTCAAATGTGGCGCGGGAGCCACAAGAGTGGCGGCGGCGCTTAAAGGCACAAGCGAAGTAACGGCGGCAGTCGGCGCGGTGGATATAGCTCTTAAAGGCGAGGAGGCCGACTACAGCGTATCGTTCCAGATTGGCCTGGGCGCGTGCTATTATAACGGCGACAAGCTCTCAAGAAGCGGGACCTACGGCGACGGCAAAAATACCGTAAGTATACACGGCGGCCTCGGAGTTATGAGAGTAAACGTCGGATAAATAATAATATTTGCTGCGACCGTCGTGCGGTATTATACGCATGGCGGTTGTTTTTTTATTTGATAGGAAACTGCTCGTTTCCTATCAAACAAAAAGATTATAAAAAAATCAGCCCGTGAAATTTCACGGGCCGATCTATGCTTGTTATTATCAGGCGATATAAACCTTAACCTTTTCATTCGAGCCGAACTGGTTTCTCAGAGCGACGGGGAAAACAAACGTCCTGAAGCGTCTGCCGGTAACGGCGTACCACACGTCGGAAACGAAGTTCGTGCAGTTTTTGGTGAACAGGTTGAAGCTCTTCCAAGTGGGGTCGGTTATCGTGCGCGCAGCAGTTTCAAGCTTTTCTTCTGTCAGATACGTCTTAACGGCGTCCACGTTGCTGCCTCTGTATTCCTTGAGTTCCTTATTGAACGCGAAGCCGCTGAAGTGCGTTCCGGCGCTGAGCATCTGATCCGGAACCAGAGTGATGGGCCCGACCGTGATATCGTGATCGGATATATTCTGGATAACAAGCCACGCGTGTCCGAAGAAATAGGGATAGTGAGGTCCGGATACGCACAGGTACATAACCGCCACGTAACCGCTATTAGCTGGAGTTTCTTCTGCCGATGCGCTCAAAGCTGCTGAAAATACGCCGAGAAGAAGGATCACCGACAAAAGGACGCAAATGGTTTTTTTCATTGTTTTTTCTCCTTTTTTCTCCTTTTTTATTTCATTTTGCCGTAGTGCCTGGGTTCGACTATCTGCGGGAAATACGATATTATCTTCCGCAGGACAGCCTGTACGGGCTTAATTTTTGTTACTTCCTGAACGTTGTCCGCAAGGTAATCGGATATAGTTTCAACTGAGGGGTCGCTTGAGGGCGACATGACTACGCGCCCGTTGAAGTTGAATTTGAAATCGAGCATGCGCTTGCCGATGGTTTCTATTGGACGCACCGACACGAACAGACGGTCGTCGTTCAGCCACTGAGCGGTGCAGCACACCTTGTAGGTAACCTTTCCGAGCGTCATCTCGCCGTAGCAGAAGCGTCCGTTCATTCCGGCCTTTATCGTATTCTTTTCGGTTCCCTCGCGCCAGCTCATGAACAGCGCGTCGTCTTCGAAAACAAAGCTCATGTCGTCGATGTTGCCCGCGCGGTCGGTTGACATGAAGGTGACCGCCAGCGGCAGCATGCTCATGGGGAAGCCGATGAGGTTAAGGAATATCTTTTTGCGGAATTTTATGTTCCTTCCTTCTATAAACTCCGCCATAGGCGATTCCGAAGCTTCGAAGGGAGTATCAAGAGTGGCGTTGTCAAGCTTTTCCTTAAGCTCCGGAGCGGAGGCCTTCTGCTTTTTGCCGCTTTCATCCTCGTCTATGAACGCGGCGGGGAAGTGCTCCCAGATAAAATCGCGGCAGTCCTGCTCCATCGGTATTGCGGCGTTTATCGCGAAAATCGCGTCGTAGTCCTCAAAAACTATGCCGAACTGTGAGAACATGCCGTCGGCGCGGTAGCCGTTCGCTGCCTCGTTGCGCCACACACAGTAGCCGTAGCCCACCTTTGAGTCACGGTTGTGGTTCACCTGTGAGTTATCCGCCTGGAACGAGATCATCTCGGTCACGTAGTCTTCTGGTATTATCTGTTTGCCGTTGAAAACGCCCTTTTGGTGGATGCAGAGCATCAGCTTCGCAACGTCTTCGGTCGTGGCGTAAAGGCCCCAGCCGCCCGCTTCAATGCCGTTTTCGTCGGTCTCCCAGTTCGGGTAGTCGATTCCGAGCGGCTCAAAGAGCCTCGGCTGAAGGTAATCGCGAACGCTCATTCCCGTTGCCTTGACAAGGATCGCGCAGAGCATGAATATGTTTTCGCTCACATACTTAAACTCCTCGCCGGGAGCGTTTTTCCACGGGAACGAGAAAAACGATTCAACCCAGTGCCCCTTGCTCTTGTTGTCGAGTATGCTCGGGTTTTTGCCGCTCGTCATCGTAAGAAGGTGCCTGACTGTGAGCATGTCAAGCTTTTTGTCGTTCAGCTTTTCGGTGTATTCGGGAAAAAAGTCCTTTACCTTGTCGTCAAGCGATATTATCCCTTCGCCAACGGCGATGCCCACCGCCGCGGAAGTGAAGGTCTTGCTCACCGAATACAATGCGTGGGGCTCGTCGGCGGAAAACGGGGCGCGGTAGCACTCCGCCGCCACCTTGCCGTGGCGGATGACCATAAAGGAGTGAATGTTTATGTTGTTTTCCTCTATGTCGATAAAGAATTTTTCAACTTCAACGCCTGATACGCCCACTTCTTCGGGGTATCTTGCTCTTGGAAGTCTGTATTTCTCAGCCATTGTAAGCATCTCCTGTCTCGCCGTTTTGCTCGGCTATTCTTGCTCTTTGTGCCAGTACCTCTTCGTGTACCCTTTCTTTTTCCTTGCCGGTGAGCTTGTAGAAGAAGAAGGGAACTCCCGCAAGGAACATCATTATGCCGTGTACCACCGTGTAGAAAAACAGCAGCAGTATTTTTGTTTTAAGAGTCTGCGCCGTGCCGTCCTCAAGGCCCTGAACGTAGTGGATTACCGATTTGTCGCCGTAGAGGATTATAGGCGCTAACGCGCTCGCTATCGTTGCGCTTATGGTTGAGCCGATGGTGAGCACAAACGGCAGCGAACCGTCGAGCCTCTTCTGTGTTTTGAGCTCAAGGTCGTCGAGTATATCGGCCTGGAACTGGTGCGGCAGCAGATTCGACGCGCCGAACTGGAGGCCGACAAGCCACAGGCATACTATGAACGGGATCTGCAGCCAGCCCATTTCGTCGTGGGTGAGCTTCATATAGCCCACTCCGAAGGCGAGCAGGTTCGCTAATACCGAGTAAACGCCCGAACCGATATAAATGACCCTTGCGCTCAGCTTTTTGAGCAATACGTTCACTATCAGCATTCCGCACATTGTGCCAACGCCCACCGGCAGCGCAAAGAGCAGCGTCTTTGACGATGAACCGAGCATCGCGGCGGCAATGAAGGGCTGCATGAAGGTGGCGACGCCTCTGAAGGATTTGAGAAATTCCGAATAGAGCACTATTCTTGCGTGCCTGTTGCGCAGAACGTCCGCAAATCCCATGAGCGGGTTCTTTTTTGCGTCCTGCTTATATGATATGCGCTCCTTTACCACGCTCATTCCAAGAAGCATCGTGACCGTTCCCACAACGGCGCACAGCCCCGCCGAAAGCAGGTAGTTCAGCGCGGTGTCGCTTTCGCCGTGGTTTATCGCCTTGACTATCATGCCCATCACAAGAACGATGACGAGCGGCGCGGAGTTGCCGACTGCGGAGGAGATCTGCCTGAAGGAGATTAACTTTTCACGCTCTTTTGAGTTGGGCGTCATGACCATCGCGACAAGGTTTACAGTGTTCCCGAAATAGAAGACGAAGCCCTGTATGACGGCAAGCGCGATTATGTAGATAAGAAAAACGTTGGGGTTGTTCGCGATAAAGGACGGAGTGTAGAAGATAAGAAAGGTAACGACTCCGCAGGGGATCGCCGAAAGTACGCCGAGACGCTTGAATTTCTGCCCGTTCTTCGGTTTGCGGTTATCGAGGATCATAGCGTAGATAAAGCTCAGGGCAAAGCCGGCAATGCTCGTGAACGTATTGAAGAAAGCCATACGGTGCTCGTCGAGCATCATGATGTCGACAAGATACGCCTTTCTGTATTCGGCTATCATTCCGGTCATGTTCGTATAGAAGAACACCGCCACGAGATAGAGTATCCATTCCTTTTTGCTCAGGAACTTCTGAACGGCGTTTTCATCCGAAGCCAGGGGACTCGGGTTGTTTTTACTCATAATTTCAACTCTTTCTGTAAAATTACAGATATTTTAGCACATATGTACGATAATTTCAATAATATAATTGACGTTTAATAAATTTTTGGTTAAAATGTACAGGGTGAAAGAAATGAGCAGGATAGTGGAATATACGGTGCCGCCCGAATACAGCGGAAAAAAGCTTGTCGCCTTTCTGAGAGGCGGCGTTAAAATATCGTCGCGCACGCTTACCGCGCTCAAGAAAGACCCCGACGGCGTCAAAAGGAACGGCGAACATATAAGAACGATAGATATCATTTATGAGGGCGACGCGATAACCTTAAAGCTGCCCGATGAAAAAAGCGGCATTTCTCCAGCCGATTTCAGCGACCTCGATATAATATTTGAGGACGACGACCTCCTGGTTATAAACAAAAGCCCGTATATTGCGGTCCACCCAACACACAACCATCAGGGAGACACGCTTGCCAACAAGGTGGCGGGCTATATGCTCTCAAAGGGAAAGGATCCCGTTTTCAGAGCGGTAGGCAGGCTCGATAAATCCACTTCCGGCGTGGTTTTGTGCGCTCTCAATAAGCACGCCGCGTTCAGGCTTTCGGGAAACGCGCAAAAGACTTACCTCGCGATCGCCGAGGGGAAAATAGAGGGCACCGGCACAGTGGACAAGCCGATTTTCAGGCCTGACCCCGGAAAAACGCTCAGGGCAGCCGGAGAAGAGGGCGAACGGGCCGTCACAAACTACGAGGCCGTTAAAACGAACGGCGAGCTTACCCTGCTCAGAGTTTTTCCCGAGACAGGCAGGACCCATCAGATAAGGGTGCACTTTTCAAGTATCGGGCATCCTCTCGCAGGCGATGAAATGTACGGAGGCGGCAGGGAGCTGATACGGCGCGCCGCTCTGCACTGCGCCGTGGTGAGCGTCCCTCACCCCGTAACGGGTGAAACGCTTGTTTTTAAGGCGGAGCTTCCCGAGGATATGGATTTACTTGTGAAATCGTTAAACAATTAACTAAGTTCACAAAACGTTAATATAAAAAGTAAAAAATATACAATAAAATTCACAAATCTGTTAATAAACGTTTGATAAAATATTTTCCAGTTCCATTGTAAAAGGGGAGTTCTCAATGAAAAAATTCATAATCAGTATGAGCAGCGTATTTACGGTCATCGGAACTGCAATCACCGTTGTGGCTCTTTTTATTCGGCTTGTAAAAAGAGTCAGTCCGCTTCTTAAGGTGATCAAATAAAGGACAATACTTTTTTCATATATCAACTCTCGGGGGACGGTTCGCGCCGTCCCCTCTGACTTTATGTGAGCAGTCTTTTACGATTATGCCGGAGCCGTATGATGCGGGTTCTCCGGGCTGTACGTTCGGACTTTTCACAAACAGTTTTTCAGGCTTTTCCGGAAGCTTCACATACAGATTTCGCCTGACGCTAAAAAGGAAATAAAAAAAGGCATGTCCCGCATGCCTTTTTTTATTCATAAGCTGAAAGTTTGATCAGCCGATGATGTCGCCGGTGTTGCTGTTGGGGATAACGTTGTTGTCGCCGCTGTTGTCGCCGCTGTTGTCGCCGCTGTTGTCGCCGCTGTTATCACCGCTGTTATCGCCGTTGTTGTCTCCGCTGTTGTCTCCGCTGTTGTCTCCGCCGTTATTATCGCTGCTGGAGGAGCTGCCGCCGAGAAGACCGCCGAGCATATCGGTGATGCTGCCGAGATCGAAGCTTCCGCCGAGACCGCCGAGAAGGCTGCTGATGTCGAAGCCGCCGAGCATATCGCCGATGCCGCCGAGATCGCCGAGGCCGCCGAGCATGTCGCCGATGCCGCCGAGATCACCGAGGCCGCCGAGCATATCGCCGATTCCGCCGAGATCAAGTCCGCCGGACTTGGAGGAAGAGTCGGAGCTGCCGCTGTTATCGGTATCAACGGGTTCGCCGAATTCGTTGGTCGCGGGTTCATCGCTGCCGCCGTTGTTGCTGCTGCTTGAACTGCTGGAGCTTGAGCTCGATGAGCTTCCGAAAATGTTTTCACCGGAAAGTCTTGTAAGAACTGCCTTATCGGAGCTCTTCACCGAGAAAACGGTTGCGGAGATCGAGAGAGTTACAGTCAGTGCAAAAACAAGTGCAACTGCAACGGCAAGTACTTTTTTCATAAAAATCAACCCTTTCTTGTAGAAAAAATCATTATAATTTTTTTCATACGCACATACTATACTACAAAAAGCATATCTGTGTCAATACATTTTTATAAAGTTAAAAGAATTTTTTGCGTTTTTCACAATGATTCCGTCTTTTTCCCTTTTTTATTTATTCAACGAATAGGGAGCCTTGAGGAAAACGTCCTCGAGCGTAAGAGTGCCGTCGATTATGCCCTGAGCTTTTTCGGAAAGAGTAATGCTGTAGTTCTGGAACACGGTGTCAACGTCGGCGTTGAGGGAGTCGATCTCTTTTTTGAGATCCTCGTCGGAGCCCTTGTAGAGAGCCGCGATTATCTTGATATATTCGCAGTTGTCAATGGTCATGTTGGCCTCGTAAAGGTCCTTGGCAAACGAGAACGCCTTTTCAAAGTCGCCCTTGAGCATAAGGCCTATAACGGCTTCGGCGGCGCAGTAGTTTGAGGAATCGGTAAGCTCGGTCCCCTTGAGAGCGATTTCAAGAGCCTTGTCGGCGTCGCCCTTTATCCTGCTCGAAAGAGCCATGATGGAATTCGCGTAGTCGTCGGCAATGTTGATGTCAAGGATCTGCTTCGCGGTTTCCTCCGCCTTGTCGTATTCTCCCGACATCCTGTACACCTCCGCGAGGGACGAGCCGTAGAGAACGGGATAATCCTTCATCTGCGAAGCGAATTCGTTGAGATATTTGAGCATGGTGTCGGTGTCCTCGTCGGTGAAGCCCTCGGCAAGATACTTGTAGTAGGAAACGAACGCTTTGAGATAGTCGTCGGCGTCGTCGGTGACGAGCTCGTCAAGAGCGGCGTTTATCTCGTCCTTGTTGAGCTCTCCGCCGTAGGCGTAGGCGTTGTAGTAGAAGGGGTAGAACACCTCGTTCACGGCGTACTGCGCGTCATAGAGCTTTGTGAGCTCGTCGATCTGAGCCTTGAAGGCGTCGTCCGAATCGGCGAGCACCTCGTCGGTGATATAGGTTTCCTTGAGAGTATTCGCATTCTGGGTGTCGCCCGTTTTGAGGCATACGCCTATGAGCTGTTTCGCAAGGCCTGAAGCGTCGAGTCCGAAGGCCTCGAGCGTGGAGAGCACTTCGGAGTATCTCGCGGAAGCCTTGGTGAGGTTCTTCTCGTTTTCGCTCTCAATTCCCTCGATAACGGTCTTCGCGAGGTCAACGAGAGAAGCCTTGATCTTTTCGGGAACGTTGGTGTTCAGCGCGTCCTTGAGATCGGAGTCTGAATACGTCTTGTTGTTGTAGCAGGCGAGAGCGGTTCCGTAAACGTCGATATCCGCGCCCTTGAGCGAGTTTACGTCGTTGAGGACGGCTGCGAAGCTTTCGGTCCTGGGAGAATCGAGCTGTTCTTCGTCAATGTAGTTGTCGATGATATAGGTGGTCTCATAGAGATATCCGGCGTCGTACGCCTTTACGGCTATATTCTCGTTCATCGCGGCGGTGTCGGCTCCGAGGCTCTTGAAAGCGGAAATTGCCGCGAAATATTTTGAGACGGCGTCGGTGAACAGCTCGCGGGTGTCGGCTATCTTTTCCGCCGCCATGCCCTCGGCAAGATTTTTGAGAGCGGCAATAACGTCGTTTTTAACTATTTCGGGAGTGCCGAGAGCGTTTGCGAGAGCGTCAAAGTCCATGTCGGCGGGGCTCTTCGCGGTATCGAGCGCGGCGGCGGTCTGCTCAAAGGCCTTTCCTGCAACGTCGTTTATAACGTCCTTTACCTTAAGAAGCTCCTTGAACTCGTCTGATTTCGCGTTCGCTATCATCTCTTCGCTCATTTTTTCTTCCACATACTGCAAAGCGGAAGCGTATCCCTCAGATTTGCATTTGAGGACCGCAACGTCCTCATATATGCTCTGGGTGAACCATTCGGGGGTGGAGCCGTCCTCGCAGTAGGAAAGGACGTCCTCATAGGCTGAGAGTCTCGCGCTGTCGTCCTCAGCGGAGAGAGCGGCGGCGTAGGAAGTTATAAGGTTGTTGAAATTCGGGAATTTAACGGAACAAACGAAGTAGAGCAGGAGCGGGATGATGATGAGTATAAGCAGAATGATAAGGATGACAAGCGGAACTCTGCTGCGCTTTTTTCCTTCCTTCTTCGCTTTTTTCTTCTTTTTCTGCTCGGGCTCGTCCTGGTTTGGCTCGTCCTCGG
>JAFSWN010000032.1 GCA_017450185.1 Clostridia bacterium
TTGAAAGGATCATGCGCTCGGAGTGTGTTTTCAGGGAAAAAAGCTTTATAATCCGCAAGAGCGTGTGCGATTTCGACCCCTCGCTCCCGCGTCGGTTCGCGGATGAAAACGCCGTGGTCAGGGGGCGCATAGACCTTGTTTTCATAGAGGACGGGAAGGCGGTCGTGGTGGACTATAAGACCGACCGCGTAAACGACCTCTCAGAGCTTATCGAACGCTACGGCGAGCAGATGGAGCTGTATTCCGATGCAGTTGAAAAAGCGTTCGGGTATGAAGTGAAGGAGCGCATCCTCTATTCTCTGACAAAGAGGGATTTTATCGGAGTATGATCATTTTACGGTAAATAAAAAAATTTTTGTCAAACTATTGATTTTTCAAAAAACCTGTGTTAAAATATCTCCACTATTTAAGCGGAAATATCTATCTTTACCCGGATAAGGTATTTCGACTGTTTTTGTATGTTGCAGAAAAGATCGTAAGAGGTGAAAAAATATTATGAAGCAGGGAATCCATCCCAACTATCAGCCTTGTGTTGTAAGATGTGCCTGCGGAGCCACCTTTGAGACGTGCTCCACTAAGGGCGATATGCGCGTTGATATCTGCTCGAACTGCCATCCTTTCTTCACCGGCAAGCAGAAGCTTGTTGATACCGGCGGACGCGTTGACAGATTCAAGAAGCGTTATAATATGGGTAAAGATCAGTAACGTGATTGAAAAAAGGGTTATGGGCTGCATTTTTTCGCGGCCCATTTTTGTGTTATACGAATGCTTTGAGGAGGAATCATGAGCTACCTCACTCTTGAAAAAAACGCCGACGCAGAATACACCGTAAACAGGTCCCGCTTTATTTCCCACGCGAGTCCTGCGGCCTCGGCGGAGGAAGCAAACGCTTTTGTCGCGAAAATACGCTCCGAGTACCCCGACGCCACGCACAACGTGTTCGCGTTCGTCGTGCGCAGTCCAGAGTATTCGCGCTTCAGCGACGACGGCGAGCCCTCGGGCACGTCCGGAAAGCCTGTGCTCGACGTGATAAAAAATAATCTGCTTACCGATTCCGTCATAGTCGTCACCCGGTATTTCGGCGGCGTTCTGCTCGGGACGGGCGGGCTCGTTCGCGCCTATTCGCACAGCGCCTCCATAGCGGTCGAGGCGGCGGGCATTGTAAAAATGAGCCTTTGCTCCGAGATGGAGTTTAAGTGCCCCTATAATATGTATGAAAAGCTTTCAAAGCTCGTGCCGCTCGGCTCGGGCGTTATCACCGACACTGTTTTCACCGACAGCGTGACCGTCTGTTTCAGCATTCCCCGCGAGCATGAGGAAGACATGGTAAGAACGCTCGCCGATCAGTCGTTCGGGGCCGTAAAAGCGGTAAAAACGGGGGAACGCTACGGAAAATTCCCCGTTTGAAAAAATTAAAGGGATTTTAAGTTTATTTTCGTATATTTATTTGAGAAAAGACGAAAAGAGGCGGGAAAATGCGGTTCAGCGATGATTTTATATCCGAGCTTCGGGCGAGGACAGATATCGAAGAGCTTGTGGGCAGATACACCGACATAAAGCACCGCGGCTCCCGCACGCCCACCGCTCTGTGTCCGTTCCACACCGAAAAAACGCCCAGCTTCGTCATCTACCGCGACACGCAGAGCTACTACTGCTTCGGCTGCGGCGCGGGAGGCGACGCAATAACCTTTGTCAAAAACATCGAGCATCTCGACTATGCCGAGGCCGTGAGGTTTCTGTGCGAGCGCGCCGGAATGGCAATGCCCGCCGACCCCGTTGACGACGAATACATACGCCTTCGGCGCAGGTGCTACGAGGCAAACCGCGAGGCCGCGCGCTTTTTCTGCGCCTGCCTCAATTCCGACTCCGCCGCCGGCGCGAGGGAATACCTCAAAAAACGCGGCCTTACAAACGAAACCGTAAAGCGCTTCGGTCTCGGCTACGCGCCCGACACGTGGGATTCTTTAATTAAACATCTTAAAAGCAAGGGGTTCACCGAAAGCGAGCTGACGGCTTTTTATCTTGCCCGCCAGTCCCGCTCAGGCCGTCCGATCGACGCTTTCCGCAATAGGCTGATGTTCCCCATAATCGACCTTCGCGGAAACGTGGTCGCGTTCGGCGGCAGGGTCCTCGACGATTCCGTTCCCAAATACCTCAACACCTCCGACACAGTCGTCTATAAAAAAGGGCAGGGGATATATGCCCTCAATTTTGCCAAGAACAACACCGACCGCAAGCTCATCCTGTGCGAGGGCTACATGGACGTGATAGCCATGCACCAGGCAGGCTTCACAAACGCCGTGGCGGCTCTGGGCACCGCTTTCACAACCGAGCAGATTTCCCTTTTGTCGCGCTACTGCGACGAGCTTTATCTCTCGTTCGATTCCGACGAAGCGGGGCAGAAGGCGACTCAGCGCGCTTTAAGGCTTCTGGCGGATTCCCCGATGAAGCTTCGCATCCTCGACCTGACGGGGGGCAAGGACCCTGACGAGATCATAAAGACTCAGGGCAGCGAGACCATGCGCGACCTCATCTTAAACGCCAGAAACGACACCGAGTTCGCTCTCGGAAACGCCCTGAAAAAATACGATATATCCACCGACGACGGCAAGCTCGGCTTTATTTCCGACGCGGTGAAGATACTTTCCGACGTCAACAACTCCGTTCAGCGCGAGCTCTATATTTCCCGCGTAGCCGAACAAACGGGCACAAGGCGGGAGCCGATCGCCGAGCAGGTCGAAAAAAGCCGGAAGAACCGTATGCGACGGCGCGAATACGAGGCGTTTGAGAACGACGCGAGAACAGCCGCCGGCGACGACAGGGGAAAGATCCCCAATCCCGAGCGCCGCGCAAACCTCAGGGCGTGTAGAGCAGAAGAGACCATACTCGCATCCCTTCTCAGGAACCCCGACTATCTTACGCGTTTTTCGGGAACGCTCTCCGAAGACTGCTTCATAACAAAAGTAAACCGCGAGCTGTTCGCGTCTATCGGCGAACGGATAAAGAACGACCGTCCGCTCGATCTTTCATTCTTTTCGGAGGATTCCTCCAACGAGGAGATAAGCATACTTTCATATCTTTGGGCGTACGGCGAAAAGATCGCCGGAACAAAAGAGGAATTCAGCGACTGCATAGCCGCGCTCGCAGAGGAAAAAATAAAGAAAAACGCATCGTCCGGAGAAAAGCTTTCCGACGAGGAATTTATAAATCTTATAGGTAAAAAAAGAAATAAACCGGGAGTGTGAAACATGGAAGGACATGAAAAAAAGACGGCGATCAACCATTTGATCGAACGCGGAAAAGCAACGGGCAAGCTTTCGACCCAGTATATCGATTCGCTGATACTCGAGCTTGATTTCGATATCGACGAGCTCGACAAGCTCTACGATCTGCTCGAGGCCAACAGCATAGAGCTCATCGACGATATGAACGAAAACGCCATCGATTCGCTGAGCTTCGACGCCGACGGCACGCAGGGGATCGACGGGACCGACGAGACCAAGAATCTCGCCATCGACGATCCCGTAAAAATGTATCTTAAGGAAATAGGCAAGATCCCGCTCCTTACCCCCGAAGAGGAAATAGAGCTTGCCATCAAAATCGTCCAGAACGACAGAGCAGCGAAAAAGCGCCTTATAGAGGCAAATCTCCGTCTTGTCGTCAGCATAGCAAAAAAGTATTCCGGACGCGGAATGCAGTTCCTCGACCTTATCCAGGAGGGCAACCTCGGCCTTATCAAGGCGGTCGAGAAATTCGACTACACGAAGGGCTTCAAATTCTCCACATACGCCACATGGTGGATACGACAGGCCATAACAAGGGCGATAGCCGATCAGGCCAGGACCATCCGCATACCGGTGCATATGGTCGAGACCATAAACAAGGTCAAAAAGGCCAATTCCCAGCTTCTTCACCAGAACGGCAAGGAGCCGACCGCCGACGAGATAGCCGCCGTGCTCGACATGCCCACCGACAAGGTGCGCGATATCATGCGCGTGTCGCAGGAGCCCGTTTCCCTTGAAACGCCCATAGGCGAAGAGGAAGACAGCCATCTGGGTGATTTCATCCCGGATGAAGACGCCCTCGCTCCCGCCGAGGCCGCCTCTCAGAGCATGCTCAAAAAAGAGATAGCCCTCGCTCTCTCCACCCTCACCCCAAGGGAGGCGAAGGTGCTCACTCTGCGCTTCGGGCTTGAGGACGGCCATTCCCGCACTCTCGAAGAAGTAGGCAAGGAGTTCAACGTCACCCGCGAGCGCATCCGTCAGATTGAGGCGAAGGCTCTTCGCAAGCTGCGCCATCCCAACCGTTCGAAGCGCCTCAAGGACTTCGTGTGATATTTTTTATCATGCGAGTGAAAGGAGAACATACTGTAATGAATAAAAAAGCATTGATTTCGATAATACTTATCCTGACTCTTCTGTGTTCGGTTTTTGCGGGCTGTTCAAAAGCAGTTCCGTCCTCCGGCAACAAAGAGGACGCTTCCGATACCGAAACGCAAAACGCGTCTGAAAACACAGACGGCAGCGTAACCCCCGCATCCGAAGGGGAGAATAATGAGAATGCCGACTCCAAAAAAGTCGAAACCACTCTGAAGGCCGACGATGAGGAGCTTATAGAAGACATCTACGGCGAAGAGGGCGAATACCCCTACATCACTCTTTCCGCCGATAAAACCGAAGTGTCTGCGTCCGACGAAGCAAACGTTGTATTAAAGATACACCGCGCCCAAAATCTCGCGTGCTTCGATATTATCGTCAGTTATGACACAAAAGCCCTTAAGCTCAGCGATTACGAAACCGAGAACGTATCCGATTTCTATTTCGAGGTGTCCGATCTTGAAGACGGCATCCTCATTTCGGGCTTTACCGCAAGAACAATGGATTTCGACGATCAGGCGGTCATTAATCTTGTGTTCAAAGCGAACCCCGAGGCGGAGCCCGGAAGCGGAGCGGTCCGCGCCGCGGCAAAGCACTTTAAGGTGGGCACGGACGACGCGGGCGATATAATAGCCGAAGTGCTTTCCAAGACCGATATCGCCGAAACCGTCGAGCTCACGGTGGTAAAATGATCACCAGGGCTCAGTGGAAGACCTTTCGCGGGTCAAAAGAGTATCCCGATCAGGTAATGCTTTCAATAAAGGGCGATCCGTCCCGCTCAATGACGGTCCGCTGGAGAACCGACGCCGCGGTAAAAGAGGGCTTCGCCCTTTACCGCGAAAAGGGCTCGACGGGACCGTGGATGAGAGCGGACGCTGTATGTCGTCATTTTGAGACCGACCTTGACGACAGCAATTACTTTTTTGCCGATATGAGCGGCCTTTCTCCCGATACCGTTTATGAATACACGGTTGGAAGCGGCGAATACCGCAGCAAAGTTTTTTCGTTTAAGAGCGCGCGGGAAAACGTCGAGGAGTTTTCGTTTCTGTGCCTTGCCGACGTGCAGACGGGCGGCCCCGAGCCTCCCGCGGACTACACCGTTTTCGGAGAGGTGCTTAAAAAGATCCTCGCCTGCCATCCCGAATGCGAGTTCATCCTCACCGCTGGAGACAACACAAACTGCGGCCAGACGGATATCCAGTGGACGGGGCTGTTTAACGGCCTTGCAGGTATCTCCGAGCGCATCCCCGTTATGTTCGCCATGGGCAACCACGACGACATGGGCTTTGAAAATTATTTCGAGTTCACCGGAAAATACTATTCCGAATACGCGGAATATTTCACCAATATGCTCTGCGGGTCGTATAACGAAAACGGCCCTGCGATGAGAAATACCGCGAACTACGCTTTCGACTACGGCAACGCCCATTTCAACGTGCTCGGCACCTCCGGGTATGAGGAAATGAACGATTGGCTCAAAGCCGACGCCTCAGCCAGCAAAAAAACGTGGAAGTTCGCAGTGCATCATTTTCCCGTCTGTTATTCAGGCCCCACCATAGAAAACGAAGACACGTGGCCTTCCCTCAAAGAGGGCATGGACGAATGCGACGTTGTGTTCTCCGGCCATGAGCATTCGTTTGCCAGGTCTTATCCCAGAAGGGGCGACGGCCTTTTCGACAGGCCGAGCGAAGGAACGGTGCACTACAATCTCGGAAGCGGCAACCGGAACCCTCCCGGAACGCGCGTCGTGCCGAAGGTCTGGAACGCGAAGACCTACGAGCATGAAGAAGACCTTTCAATGTTCAGCGTCGTTACCGTCAACGGCAATAAGTGCACACTCAGGGCTTACGTCGAAGACGGAAGGCTTGTTGATGAATGCGTAATTGATAAAGAAAACGACATCATATATCCCATAGACAGAGCCCCCGTCTACAACCGTCCGCGCCTTAAATTCAAGGGTTATGATCTCGGCATGTGCTGCGAGCACACCCTTCCGAAATACATAGACGGCCTTTGGTATATCTGCCCCGGAGCCGTAATGAGCTATACAGGCGGCACGGCGAAACGCGCGCCCGGCAGGATCAGAGTGGAGATATACGGCAGATTCGCAGAGTTTGCCGAGGGAAGCCGCGTTATGCTCACCCGCGACGGCGAACAGCAGATGGCAGGGCCCTGCCTCAGACTCGACAGGGAGCAGCTTTTCGTTCCGGTCGAAGACTTCTGCCGCCCGCTCAGGATGCACCCTCTTTATTTCACAAGAAACAATTTTATATCCATAGAATCCGAAACCGAGGAGCGTCCCGTTGAGGAGCAGCCGTAATTATTTGATTAATATTTTTAATTATACAAATAATACAAATACATTATAGGAGATGCAGGTTCATTATGAATGAGATCAAAAGAGCAGAAAAGCTGAAATACGTACATTCCGACATCAGAGGCCCTATTTTTGAGGAATCCAACCGTATGAGAGCCGCCGGTATCGACGTCCTCAGGCTCAACACGGGAAATCCCGCCACTTTCGGCTTCAAAATGCCCGAGAGCGTCAAAAACGCTCTGCTTAACAACGCCGACAAGGCCGTTGCCTACTGCGACCTTCGCGGTATGCCCGCTTCGCGCGAGGCCATTTATCAGTATCACCTCACAAAAAAGCTCCCCAATATAAACAATGAGGATATCTTTATCGGAAACGGCGTCAGCGAGCTTGTTTCAATGGCTCTCACGGCCCTTCTCAACGATGGGGACGAGATCCTTATCCCCTCTCCCGATTATTCGCTCTGGACCAATTCCGCTTATATAGCGGGCGGCACGCCCGTGCACTATATCTGCGATGAAAAGAGCAACTGGTATCCCGATATCGCCGATATAAAGAGCAAAATAACAAGCAAAACCAAGGCCATTCTTATAATTAATCCAAATAACCCCACCGGCGCGGTCTATCCCAAAGAGGTCCTTCTTCAGATAGCCGACGTTGCCCGCGAGCACGATCTTATCGTTTTCTCCGACGAGATATACGACCGTCTTATAATGGACGGCGTTCCCCACACGTCTCTCGGCGAGCTTTGCCCCGACCTGTTCTGCGTCACCTTCAACGGCCTTTCAAAGTCGCACATCATCTGCGGCTTCCGCTGCGGCTGGATGATAATGAGCGGCAACAGGGAAAAGGGAAAAGACTATATCGCCGGCATCTCCGCCATGGCCGCAATGCGCCTTTGCTCAAACGCGCTTATGCAGCTCGTTATCCCCGCCGCCCTCGCCGATCCCGAGAGCACTCGGGAGATGCTCGTTCCCGGAGGCAGGATCTACGAGCAGAGAGAGGCCTGCTGCAAAGCTCTCGATAAAATAGAGGGCGTAAGCTACGTCAAGAACCACGCCGCGTTCTATCTGTTCCCGAAGCTCGACGTGGAGCGCTTCAACATCACTAACGACAAGCAGTTCGCCTTCGATTACCTGCACGAAAAGCACGTCATGATAATCCCGGGCAGCGGCTTCAACTGGGCAAAGCCCGACCATTTCCGCATCGTCATGCTTCCCGAGCCCGCCGAAATAACAAAGGCCATGGAAGCCCTCGGAGACTTCCTGTCAACGTATAAGTAGAAATGATATTGGAGTCGTGACTCAGGAGAAGCGGCTTGCGCCGGGAATGAAGAATGAAAAAAGATAAAAGAAAAATGAAGGAAGCTGCGCTTGGCATTGTAACGGCTGACGCCGTAGATCGAAAAATAAAAAAAGATGAAAAACGGGTAGCGCGGCACACCGTGCCGCCAGGGATCTGCCGATAGATGAAAACGGCATGTTATTATACAA
>JAFSWN010000033.1 GCA_017450185.1 Clostridia bacterium
GCCGTTGTGAAAAACAGTTTGTTCTCCGGCGCGGAGAGTATAGTTGAGGTGACCTTCCCCGGAAGCGTGAAGGAAATAGCCTCTTGCGCCTTTGAAAACTGCACGTCGCTCACAAAGGTGACATTTGCCAAGGGTCTGGAAAGGATAAACTCCAACGCTTTCCGCAGCTGTCCCGCTCTTAAAACCATCGATTTTGCGGATTCGTCTCCTTTTATCTGCAATTACGCTTTCAGTTTGTGCGCCGGCATCGAGGTGATCGATTCACAATCGTTTGAAACATGGACCGAAATCAAATATGAATCGGACGCGGCGAACCCGTTCAGCAAACAGACTGCGCTCTATTTCGGCGGCGAACCTGTTACAAGCGTCACGTTCCCCGAATCCTTCACCGTTATTCCCGATTATCTGTTTACAGGGCTCAAATCCCTTAAGGAGGTCGTTTTTGAGGGGAAAGTAACAAGAATCGGCGTATCGAGCTTTTCGGGCACAGGCATAGAGGAGATAGAGCTTCCTTCTTCTCTCAAAACCATCGGCGCAGGCGCGTTTTCCGCCTGTCCGCTTAAAACCATCTCTATCCCTGCTTCTGTGACCGCAGTCGGCGCAGGAGCGTTCGGAAGCTGTTCGGAATTGGAGGGAGTGTATATCACCGATCTCTCGGCATGGTGCGCTATTGATTTTGCCGATTATGCCTCCAATCCGCTTTATCCGGAACGCGATCTTTATGTGAACGGTGAGCTTGTAACGGTCCTCAACGTTCCATCCGACGTCAAAACCGTTAAACAGTATGCTTTCAGCAGATGCTCTGCGCTTGAAGAGGTCGTGTTGCCCGAGGGACTGGTAAGTATAGGACAATACGCCTTTGAACGCTGTCCCAACCTGAAAAAGGTTTCGTTCCCGTCCTCTCTGGAAAGCATCGGGGACTGGGCTTTCGATTGGTGCGAAGCTCTGGAGGAAACGGTGTTCGGAGGATGTTCTCCCGAAATAGAAGCGCATGTGTTCAACGGCTGCACAGGCCTGAAAGCCGTTAGGATTGCCGACCTTTACTCATGGTGCTCAACAGGGTTCGGCAATGTGTGGGCAAATCCTCTCTTTAACGGCGCGCAGCTTTATGTTAACGGCGAAAAAATAACCGAGCTTCATATTCCCGAGGGGATCACATCAATTCCCGCTTATTCATTCTGTTATTTTTCTTCATTAACAAGTCTGTATCTTCCATCGTCCGTAAAAACGATAGAAAACAGCGCGTTCAAGGGCTGCGGGCAGCTTGAAAGCGTCATTTTCTCAAAGGGGCTTGCGGAAATCGGGTCATACGCGTTTTGCGATTGTCAGTCGCTTGAGTCCGTCAGTCTTCCCGAAGGATTGAGAACCGTGGGCATTATGGCGTTTATGGCCTGCTCTTCGTTAAAAAGCGTTGATTTTCCGGAAGATCTGTATGCGATCAAGAGAGCCGCGTTCAATGAATGCTCTTCACTGAAAAGCATACGTATCCCCAAAAACGTCGGAGAACTCGGCGCAGGCGCGTTCGCACAATGTACTTCGCTTGAAGAGGTCATAATTCCCGAAAGCTTAACGGCGATACCCGAATCGTTTTTCTATGGGTGCACGGGCCTTTCCACGATAACTATACCTCAGAGCGTGGACTGCATCAGTTCCTATGCCTTCAAAAACTGTACTTCTCTTGAAAATGTTGTTTTCCCCGACGGCATTGAAAATATAGATCAGGAGGCGTTCCGCGGCTGCAGTCAGCTAAAAAATGTGAAGCTCAAGGCTCAGTATATCGGTGAATCGGCATTCAGGGACTGCTCGGGGCTTGAGAGCTTCACTCTGAAAGACGGGTCAAAGCGCGTCGGCGATTACGCGTTTTCAAACTGCGCTGTCCTCAAGAATGTATATCTTGCCGATTCCGTCACCATGCTCGGAGAATATGTTTTTTACGCAGACGCCGCGCTCGAAAGCGTGAGGATCTCCGACTTGATCCACACTGTTCCGAAGTGTTTTTTCAGCGGCTGCGAGAGCCTTACGGAGATCATCCTCCCGTCAAACCTGAAAAGCATAAATCAAGGCGCTTTTGATAACTGTAAAGCTCTTAAAGCTGTTGTGCTGCCGGATGGATTTGACGGAAAAATAGATCAGTATGCGTTCAACTGCTGTGAAAGCCTTGAGAGCGTATATTTCGGCAGTGTGAGCATGATAAGCTATGCTGCTTTTCAGGGCTGCGCTTCTCTTAAAGAGGCTGTTTTGCCGAATACGTTGACAAGACTTGAAGGGAGAGCTTTCTACCAATGCAAAGCGCTGAAAAGGGTCGTTATCCCCGTATCTCTCACAGCGATCGAGACCGACGCGTTTTTGTGCTGCGAAAGCCTTGAAAGCGTTGTGTTGCCGAACAGTGTAAAGACCGTTGAATCTTCTGCGTTTTCATACTGTAAATCGCTTAAAACAGTCATTTTCGGGTCGGGCGTTGAGACTATAGGCAACGGTGCCTTCAGAGAATGCTCTTCTCTTGAAAAGATAGTTTTTCCGACGAGCCTTAAAGTAATTGGAAGGGCGGCGTTCCTGGATTGTTCTTCACTGAAGAGCGTACGGTTTACGGGAGGAAACGTAAGCACCTTTGCCTTCTCCAGATGTCCTTTGCTGACGGAGTTTTCATTCAGCGAGGACCCTGATATCGAAATGACTTCAATTTTTGCCTGGACAGGAATAACAAAGACCTGCCTGCCCCTTGTTTCAGATGACGACCGTATAAACGCGTCATTTTCGGGGTGCTCTCAGCTTGTAACTGCCGCTTTGCCCGAAGGAATCAAAACAATAACGGGAGAGTTGTTTACCGACTGTACTTCACTTGAAACGGTTTACCTTCCCGGCGGCGTTGAAAGTATATATTATATCGCGTTCAATCACTGCGATAATCTTAAAGACGTGTATTTCGGCGGTACAAAGGAGCAGTGGGATGCGATATCTTTTGACGGTTCTTCTAATCAGCCGCTGCTTGACGCGAATATCCATTTTGAACATGTCCACAAGCTCAGCGTCCAAAGCGAAACCGAACCCACATGCGTGAGCGGCAGCATAATCTATGAATGCTCCGAGTGTTCGGCAACCTATATGAAGGTGCTTCCCGCTGTAAAAGAACACAGCTTTTCCGATCCCGTTAGTCTTATAAGCCCGACCTGTATCAGCGACGGGGTCAGTCAATCGGTTTGTTCCGTATGCGGTTTCGGCGTCTTGGACGTTATTCCTGCTTTAACTCATTCTTTCGGCCCATGGACCGCTGTTGATGAGGACACGCATGAGAGAACCTGTTGGAATGCTGGCTGTATAACAGAAAAACACCACCATTCATGGAACGAGGGTGAAACGGTTGAACAGGCCGTCTGCACCGGAACAGCGCAGATAAGATATACCTGCGAGCGGTGCGGATATGAAAAGATAACAGGCGGACAGGGCGGCGAGCATCAGTGGGACGACGGCGTCGTAACAAAACAGCCCACGGTTTCGTCGGAGGGCGAAAAAACCTTCACGTGTAAGCTTTGCGGCTTAACGAGAACAGAGCTTCTGCCAAAAGCCCCGCCTCCCGAGCCTGTAAGCTTCGGCGGACTTGCCGAACACAAAGACGGATTCCTCATTGTGGCAGGTAATACTTCGTTTGACGATCTTTCGGCGGCAACAAAGGGCGCTGTCCTTGCCTACTATACGGCTTCTTATTCGGGAAAAGGATATCTCGGCACCGGTATGCTGATGCAGTTGGACAATGAGGACGTTACGGTCGTTGTAAGGGGCGACTACGACGGCGACGGCGAGGTGACCGCCGCGGACGCGAGGATGGCGTTAAGGGCAGCCGTGAACCTCGAAAAACCTAATGAATATCAGAAAAAAGCCGTCATGCTCACGGGAGACGCCGTAACCGCCGCCGACGCGCGTCTTATCCTCAGAGCCGCGGTGAGGCTGGAGAAGATCGGATAGAAGTAAGTATTGAGATTCGAGTTAGGAGTTTGGAGTTTTTTTGCTCGCTTCGATCGCGGGATATCGTTCGCTGTCGCTCACGGGATGGGGGATTTGGAGAATTGTGGATTGTTGATTGTGGATTCAGGATTGGAGGAAAACGCTGCGCGTTTTGATTATATTATTACTAAATCAAATTTCCGTAGCGCGGCACACCGTGCCGCATGGGACCTGCCAATAGATGAAAGCGGCATGATATGATGCAAAGC
>JAFSWN010000006.1 GCA_017450185.1 Clostridia bacterium
AAACGCGAACGGCCAGATCCACGCCGTGACGCCGATATTCCATCGCCCGCCGGAAAACACGCAGGCGACAAAGCCGACGCCAAGCATCACCCACGCCGATTTGTTCAAATGCTTTTGTCGGTCCATCGTTATCGATTCTCCTTATGAAAAATATCCCGGAATCATTTTCCTTTTTATTATATTGCAAACCGAAACGAAACACAAGAAGAATCGACGGCGACTCGTCCATTTCAAAATTCTTTTTCGGATGATTTTATCGGGTTCAAAGGAGCTGAAGATTACGGCAATATACTTGACGTATGTCAAGTAAATTGCGTGCTGTTTGTGTAAAAAACATGCGGCAGGAAAAAACGATTCAATTGTTGTACTCGTTCGTTTCCGGTAGGATGATAAATCATAAAGGATAGAAAAACAGACAATCAAAACCGGCAGGGCAGGCAAACAACCTGTCCTGCTCTATTTCTATTATACGATACGTTGGCGCTTCATTCCATCGCCGTTTTGGCAAGAATACTTCTGTCTTTTCCTTGCCGAATTTATGTCAATTTCAAAAACCGCCAACCTGCTCATTCTGGCAACACGACATTTGGGGTGGCAACAAGTGGCAACAAAGTGGCAACAAACGCAAAAATCGGCCGTTTTCGGGCCGATTTTTTGGAGGCATAAAAAAGCCGCAACCCCTTGATTTATAAGGGATTGCGGGATGGAGCTGGTGGTCAGAATCGAGCCGCTTAGGCGCTATGCGCCACGCGGCGCGCCTACGGCGCTCCTCAATTATAGCACCTCGGTTTTCCGCGTGCGCGGAAAAACCGAGATGTGCGAGTCGTCAGTTCGATTCTTCCGAATTTTCGGAACGAAACAGGACGGTCCAAAGACCGTCCTGTTTCATTGGAGCTGGTGGTCAGAATCGAACTGACAACCTGCTCATTACGAATGAGCTGCTCTGCCATTGAGCCACACCAGCGAAATATGAACCTTCATAAAAAAGCAATGCTTTTTGTCTACGAGAGAGCATTATACTATATTAGTTTCAAATTTTCAAGGGGTATTGAGAAAAAAATATTGAAAAAAGAAAAAACTGAAAATCCAAAATAAATAAAAAAGAAAAAATATTATGCTTTTCGATTGACAAAGATTTTGTTTGACCTTATAATAAAATTCTATCAGATAATATCGGGTAATATCGGGTGAAAAGGGAATGAGAAAGACAGTCAGGAAAGCGTTAACAGGGCTTCTTTTTTTAACGCTTGTTTTATGCGCGGTGTTATTTGCCCGCGCGCAAGAGACCAGCTCGGGTGAAGGTGCGCCGGACGAGCCGGTTTTGTCCGGTTTTTTGCCCGGAGACGTTGACCTGAACGGGTCTGTTGACGCTGGCGACGCGCGCATCGTTTTGCGGACAGCGATCTCCCTTGAAAACATTCTGCCCGAAAGGCTCCCGTATGCGGATATGCACCGCGACGGTTCTATTAACGCGTCCGACGCGAGGTTGGCGCTGAGAGCTGCCGTAAAGCTTGATAAAACCGGAGACGCGCACTTATACGACGTGACCGTAACCGAGAACGCGACCTGTACAAAAACCGGCAGGCTTCAATTCAAATGCAGCCTTTGCGAGGATTCCGGAGAGATAGTTATCCCGAAAAACGCTCACCGTTTCGGGGAGGCAAAAATAACGGCGGCAACGTGCCAAAAAACAGGCTTGAGCGTTCGAGTTTGTGTTGACTGCGGAATACAGAGCACCGTCGTTTTGCCGAAGATCGGGCACAAATGGGTGGACGCCACCGCAAAACAGCCGAAGCATTGTTCCATGTGCGGTCTAATTGTGCCCGGATGGGCGAAGGCGGACGGAAAGCTTTATTATTACGAGTGCTCCGGCGAACTCGCAAAGGGCAAAAAAATACTGGAAGGGCTCGTTTACATTTTTGATAAAAACGGCGTGCTGACCTCAAGCGCGAGCGGGATGAAGCCGAAGGTTGCCGTGCTCGGCGATTCCATTGTTGTTTCAATTGCGAACAGCTCAGCCGCGCCCGAGTTTGATTTTTACGGTAAAGTGGGGCTCAACGCGAAGAACATTTTCACTAAGTCAATTTCCGGGAGCAGCCGGAAGGTCATTGACGAGATAGTCGGCAGGAACTATGATATCATAGTGCTTCTTATAGGCATCAACGACACATCCGGCAGCATTTCCACCTGGGAAACGTCATACCGTGATCTTATCAGAGGCGTTCACACGCGCGTTCCCGACGCCGTTGTTATGGCGCACGCGATTCTTCCCATAAACGAAGCTAAAGCTAAGAGCGCCGGCTATACCGTTACAATGAGCTCAATTAATAGCCGCAACGCCGTTATAAAGACGGTTGCGGGCGAAGAAAACGCCGTATATATTGACGCTTCGCAGGTCATAGGGACGCAGAACGGACAGCTTCCCGCGTCGTCTTCGGGAGACGGCATACACTTCGCCGGGTCGCTGTGCCGCGCATGGCACACATGGATGTTACAGCAAATAGCGGGATTGAAAGGATAAAGATATGAAATACAAAATTATTGCTCTTACTCTTGCGGCGACAGCGTGCCTTATGACGCTTTCGGGCTGCAGAAACGATACAAACGAAACAAGCGCCCCCGAGGAGGCCTCCGTTTCGGAATCCGTTTTTGAGGAAGAGACCTCGACGCAAGCCGAGGAAACAGAGGAAACCGAAACAGAGACCGAAACGCAAACCACAACCGAAGCCGAAACTACAACCGAAGCAGAGACCACGATTGAAGCCCCCGAAACGACCACCGCCGCGCCGGTTACCACGACCGAGCCTCCGACGGCAAGGCAGCTTTCCGCTTCCGATATCGGCTCCGCCATCGCCTCGAAGGGCTCACTTTTCAGCGAATCGCTCATAAGCAGCTCGCCTTCGCGCGCCATGTCGCTTTTCGGCATCGATTCCTCCTGGGCCGCCGACTGCGCCTATTATTCCGCGAGCGCGGCAGTCGCCGAAGAGATCCTTGTTATAAAGCTCAACGACGCTTCAAAGGCTTCCGCGGTTATGAGCTGCTTTGAAAGCAGAAAACTCGCTCAGATCGAGGACTATGAGGACTACGTTCCCGCCGAGGTGGATAAGATCAAAAACGCCGTCTGCTATCAGAACGGCTCCACTCTTGTGTTCTGCGTGAGCAAAAACGCTTCTTCCGCCAAGAGCGCTATTGCGTCGATAGTGGGATAAGATGGTTTTCAGCAGTCTTGAATTTCTATTTCTGTTTTTACCGCTCGTTGCGCTGCTTTACTTTATTTTTCCGGTAAAGCTGCGCAACGGGCTTTTGCTTTGCGCGAGCCTGTTTTTCTACGCATGGGGCGAGCCCGTATATCTCTTTGTTATGCTCGGCTCGATTGTGATGAACTACGTTTTCGGGCTTCTCATCGGCAAAGCTTCAACGCCCGGAAGAAAAAAAGCCGCTCTTGCCGTGGGAGTTGCCGGAAACGTCCTGCTGCTCGGAGCGTTTAAGTATACGGGCTTTTTCGCCGAAAACCTGAGCGCTCTGACAGGCCTTACGCTTCCCATAAAGGAGATCGCGCTGCCCATAGGCATTTCGTTTTTCACGTTTCAGGCAATGTCGTATATCATAGACGTATACAGGGGCAATGCGCAGGCGCAGAAAAACCCGCTTGATTTCGGCCTTTATATCTCCCTGTTTCCGCAGCTTATAGCGGGGCCAATAGTTCGCTATTCCACCGTTGCGGGCGAGATAAAAGAAAGGCATATCGACTTTTCGCTTGCCGCAGACGGAATAAAGAGGTTTGTGACCGGCCTTGCGAAAAAAGCCCTGCTTGCCAACAGCGCGGGGCTTGTGTGGGACACTTTGACAAAAAACGGGGCCGAGACGTCCGCAGTTTCGGCGTGGACGGCGGCGCTGATGTTCAGCTTTCAGATATATTTTGATTTTTCGGGCTATTCCGATATGGCAATCGGCCTCGGAAGGATCTTCGGCTTTCATTTTGAAGAAAACTTCAACTATCCCTACGTTTCGAGGAGCGTCACCGAATTCTGGCGGCGCTGGCACATATCGCTCGGCACGTGGTTCAGGGAATATCTGTATATCCCGCTCGGCGGCAACCGAAAGGGAACGGGCAAACAGATACGAAACATCCTCATCGTGTGGCTGCTCACCGGGCTTTGGCACGGCGCAAGCTGGAACTTTGTTTTATGGGGAGCATACTACGGCGTACTGCTGCTGCTTGAAAAGCTGTTCTTAAAAAAATTCACCGAAAAGCTTCCGGTCTTTTTGCGCCATATCCTCACGCTTCTTGCCGTGCTCTTCGGCTGGGTTCTGTTTGCCTTTGACGATATCATGCTCGTGCCGAAATTTATTGGCAGCATGATAGGCCTCAACGGCCTTTCCGACGCTTATTCGCCGCAGCTCGCGGCGTCAAACGCGGCGCTTACGGTTATACTCGCGCTCGCGAGCCTGCCTCTGGGGAAAATACTTTCGGAGCGTTTTAAGGAAAAGATCGGCGAAAAAAGCGCTTTGTTCGGCATCGCCGAAACGGCGTGGTTTATTATTTTGTTTATTCTCAGCGTGGCGTTCATTGTTGAAGGGACCTACAACCCCTTCATCTATTTCCGTTTTTAATAAGGGAGGCGCTCTATAATGAAAAACAGGATATTTGTTTCGGTTTTTTCGCTGCTTTTGGCGGCTTTAAGCGTTTTTACCCTTGCAATGCCGAAAAAAGACTTTTCGGACAACGAAAACAGGACCCTTGCAAAATTCCCGGAGCTTACGTTTGAAAACGTTAAAGACGGCGGCTTCACCCTCGGTTTTTCAGAATGGCTCAGCGACCATTTCATTTGGCGCGACGCATGGGTCAGCGTCAAGGCGGCGGTGAGCGTGGCCGCCGGAAGACGCGAAAACGGCGGAGTATATCTCACGAAGGACGGAAGCTTTGTCGACGGCTTTTCGGATGAGGACGCCGAGTTTTTTGAAACCAACGTAAACGCGCTTAAAAGCTTTTGTGAAACGGTGAAAAGCGGATATAATATTGACGTAATAAGTATTATAGCCCCCACCGCCACCGTGGTGTACGAAGAAAAGCTGCCCCAATTTGCCGTGACAGCCGATTCGGACGCGCTTTTTGAAAAGCTCGGAGAGATACCCGGCTTTGTTGACCTCAGAAGCGCCATGGAACAAAACTCCGGCGAATACATCTATTACCGCACCGACCACCACTGGACGTATAAAGGCGCGTATTTTGCCTATGAGCAGTATGAGAAAGCGATAGGGCGGACGCCGCTAAACGAAAACGTATTTGCGATTGAAACCGTTTCGGATGAGTTTTTCGGCACGCTGTATTCACGTTTCGGGCTTTTTATGAATAAAAATGCAGATACCCTGTGCGCTCCGGCAAAAACGGCGCTCGGGGAAATGAAGGTCACGAACAGCAAGGGAGAGACCTGCGATTCGATATATTCAGAAGACGCCCTGGGCAAAAAAGACAAATACCTTTATTTTCTGGGAGGCAACGACAGCCTTATTAAAATTGAAACAGGATCGGCAACAGGGAAAAAGCTGCTGCTGATAAAGGATTCGTACGCGAATTCGTTTTTGCCGTATCTGATACCGGACAGCAGCGAAATTTACGTTGTTGATATGCGCTATTACACGGGAGCGGTAACGGAGCTTATTGAAGAAGCGGGAATAACCGACGTGCTTGTTCTTTATAACCTTAAATCCTTTGCGTCGGACAGGTATTTCAGGTTTATCAACGAATAATAAACAGTTTGTTTTTTCCGAAAACCTTCGGCGCCATCCCTGTAGCACGGCAGACCCTTGCCGTATGCGGGTGGAGGTGCGACTGTCCGACGTTTGCGGCGGATGGTCCGCCGACATCCGCCGAAAAATCGAATAACAGCGTTTGGTTGGTTTTTTTGGCGCACGCCGCCGGGGTATACGCCGCTGCCGCGCCCCATACCCAACGTCGCCGCACGCATACGGCAAGGGTCTGCCGTGCTACAGATCGCACATCCGCCGCTTTGTTCTGAACAGAAATACATATTCAGCCTTTTTCGGTAAACAATAGAACCGAAAAGGCGGGATGAAAATGAGATTTCTGTGGGCGTTCGTTGTGGGCGGGCTCATATGTGTTGTGGGGCAGATACTGATAGACAAAACAAAACTGACGCCGGCGCGCATACTTGTGGGTTATGTTGTGACGGGCGTGGCGCTCGGGGCCTTCGGAGTGTACGATAAGCTTACGGAGTTTGCGGGAAGCGGGGCAAGAGTCCCGCTTTCGGGCTTCGGGAACCTTTTGGCGACGGGAACAAAGCAGGCAGTAATCGAAAAAGGTCTGCTCGGGGCGTTCTCGGGACCGCTGACGGCGGGTGCCGCGGGGATCATGGCGGCGATCCTTGCGGCGCTGGCGGTTTCGTTTTTCACCCGACCGAAGCCGAAATGATTTTTCCTCCGCCGGACACCAGCATTTATGTTACAAAACAATATTGTAGCACGGCTGGTCTCGCCTCCCGGCTCGGTCGGTGCTTCTTCCGTTATGCAGAAGCTGACCACAGCCGTTTTGTAGCACGGCTGACCACAGCCGTAAAAAAAACTTACCTATTGAATATTATATTCTGTAAGGCACCATCAAACCGATAGTTCTTCTACAAAAAGTTGCTTTTTTCAAACCGGTGATTACCAGACGGCTGTGGTCAGCCGTGCTACAGGGTGCAAAAACCGGCTTTGAAAATAAACCGGAATTGAAAGCTTTTGCCGCCAGAGGGGGACGGGGGTTGTTACCCAGCCGTGCTACAGTGTACATTTCCATAAAAACTACTGTATCCAGAGGTATAAATATGCAAAAGAAATCATTTGATAAACATCACCGTCTGAAAAATTATAACGACGATAATTTCAATTATTCCGCAATGGGTTCTTACTTGGTAACCTTCAATACGAAAAATCGAGATCCTGTTTTGTCTGAAGTTATTTGTTCATCCGAAAATCCTGAAGATGCAGAAACAAAGCTGTCAGAAATCGGTTCTCTTGTCAAAGAATATATTGATCAGATTCCTGCTCATTATGAAGGTGTTACAGTTGATTCTTACGTTATTATGCCTGATCATGTACATATTTTATTAACATTCTGTGTTGACGGATATTCGAATAAATATGAAAACTCAAAGCTTTCAACAATAATACGCACGCTGAAAACACTGGTTACAAAAAAAATCGGTTATTCCATTTGGCAGCTTGATTATTATGACACCGTTGCTTTTGCGGATAAATCTTATGATTCTTTTTTGAATTACATTGCATACAATCCTGCTGTATGGTTCTTTAAAAACAAAGAAGAACCAAAATTAAAATAACCGTCCATACAATTCTTTCTTGTAGCACGGCTGACCACAGCCGTAAAAAAACTTACCTATTGAATATTACATTCTGTAAGGCACCATCAAACCGATAGTTCTTCTAAAAAAAGTTGATTTTTTCAA
>JAFSWN010000034.1 GCA_017450185.1 Clostridia bacterium
ATGTTCGCGCCGTCCATCGTGCCGAGGGTAACGGCTCCGTTTATCATGAGCTTCATGTTGCCCGTGCCGCTCGCTTCCGTTCCGGCAAGGGATATCTGCTCGCTTACGTCGGCGGCGGGCATGAGCCTTTCGGCAGCCGTAACGTTGTAGTCCTCAAGGAACAGCACCTTAAGGTATCTGTTTACCTCGGGATCGTTGTTTATGGTTTTTGAAAGAGCGCAGATGAACGAGATTATCTTTTTTGCCACAATATAGCTCGGAGCGGCCTTCGCGCCGAAAATATAGGTGTGGGGGACGTGGTTCCCGTTCGGGTCGTTTTTGATCTTGATATAATTCGAGAGTATGCTCAGGGCGTTCATTTCCTGACGCTTATACTCGTGCAGGCGCTTTACCTGAACGTCGAAGAGGGAATCGGGGTCAAGCGTCACTCCGGCGGTTTCTTTGACGTATTTTGCAAAGCTTTCCTTATTGCGGCGTTTGATCGCCCTGATATCGTCAAGAACGCCTGCGTCGTCGGCAAAATCGGCAAGCTTTTTGAGCTCGCTTCCTTCAAGAATAAAGCCGTCTCCGATTTTTTTTGTGAGATACTTTGAAAGCTCGGGGTTCGCCTGGCACAGCCAGCGTCTGTGCGCTATGCCGTTGGTCACGTTTGTGAACTTGTCGGGCGTAAGGCGGTAGAAGTCGTTGAAAACACTGTCCTTTAGTATCTGGGAATGGAGAGCCGAAACGCCGTTTACGCTGTGGCACGCCGCAACGCAGAGATTTGCCATTTTCACAACTCCGTCCGAAATAACAGCGGTGCGCTCAACGAGCGACGCGTCGTGCGAGCTCTCCCACACGTAGGAGCGAAGACGGTTGTCGATCTCCTTTATTATCTGGTAAATTCTCGGGAGGATCTGCTTCAAAAGTCCCTCGGGCCATTTTTCAAGAGCCTCCGCCATAACGGTGTGGTTCGTATAGGCGAACGTGGCGGTAACAACGTTCCAAGCGTCGTCCCAG
The DNA here is from genome assembly GCA_017450185.1 of Clostridia bacterium. GTDB lineage: Bacteria > Bacillota > Clostridia > Oscillospirales > Acutalibacteraceae > RUG806. Next base: position 1,000 of record JAFSWN010000034.1, read on the forward strand.
CCGTAGCCGCACTCGTCGAGGAGTATCCTCATGAGCTCCGGTATCGCGAGAGTGGGATGGGTGTCGTTTATATGGATGGCTATTTTGCCCGGGATGTTGTCGATGGTGCCGCCGTGGTGCAGGTGGTTTCGGATTATGTCCTGAACGGAGGCCGAAACAAGAAAATATTGCTGCTTGAGCCTGAGGCTCTTGCCCTCGTAGTGGTTGTCGGCAGGGTAGAGGACCTTTGAAATGGTTTTCGCCATAGCGTCCTGCTCCATCGCCTTGATATACTGCCCCTCGTTGAAGAGCTTCATATCGAGGCCGGGCGCCTCCGCGCTCCACAGGCGAAGAACGCTCACGCCCCTGCCGTCTTTACCTGCAACAAACATATCGCTCGGAACGGCCCTAATAACGTTCGCGTCCACTATTTCCACCTGATGGTGGTTGTTGTCCCACGAATCCACCACTTTGCCTTCAAAAAGCACGTTTACGGCGCTCTCTTCGCGCTTGGAGAGCCATACGTCGCCTCCGGGCAGCCATGAATCGGGCAGCTCATACTGCCAGCCGTCAACAAGCTTCTGCTTGAAGATGCCGTATTCGTAGAGTATGGAATAGCCTCTCGCGGGGTAGCGCCCCGTTGCGAGAGCGTCGAGATAGCACGCGGCAAGCCTTCCGAGGCCGCCGTTCCCGAGACCGGCGTCCGGCTCGCAGTCGTATATTCTTTCAAGGCTCACGCCGTAGTCGGCAAGAACGCTCTCGAAAACGCTTGTGAGATTGAGATTGAAAAGGGTGTTCTTGAGGGAACGCCCCATAAGGAACTCCATTGAAAGGTAATATATCCTTTTGCAGTTCTCTTTGTCGGCCTTTACGTTGAAATCGGCCCTCTGCTTGCCCATCATATCCTTTAATATGAGGGCCAGAGCGCGGTAGAACTGGTCGTAGGACGCGTTTGCCCCGGTCACTCCGAAAAAGTGAAGAAGCTTTTGGTCCAAAAGCTCTTTTGCTGTGGCCTTTGTTATGGTCTTTTTCATATAAAACCTCCAAAAAAAATTGAAATTTGCCCTTTTTTGAGGATGTGTTTTGTATATTTTACACTATTCCTTTCCGGATTGCAAGGGGTAATAACAATATTATTCGATACTTTCGGCGAATATGGTTTCCGCTCTCAGCTTTATCTGTGACGCGATATAGGCGAGCGTCATAACGGTGAGGGCCTCAACGAGCTTTTCTCTTGCTCCTTCATATGGCTCGTCATACTGCGCGAGGGTTTCGCTCACATGCGCTCTTATGCCGTCCTCGTCGGTTATGTTCTGCGCGAGCACCTTATCAACTATTATACACAGATAGGAGTAAAGCGTGCTGTCGGGGATGATATCGTCGTTTCTGTCGTCCGCGCTGCCGTTAACGTAGCGAAGGATAACGGCGATCTGCTCGAGCTGCAGGCAGTTTCTCAGAGTGTTGAGTATTATGATGCGCGCGAGGTGGTTTTCTTTATAGCGCTTGTTTTCGGGATGCGCCACCCAGCCCCTCTTTATCCAGTTCTGAACGGTGGTGAGCTCGGTCCCGGCTATTTCGCATATCTGCGAAAGCGTAAGCCCGCCCGTCACCGAAAACAGCGGCGAGAGGTTCGCGAAGCCGTATATGAGGCGGCCCTCCTCAATTTCCATTGATGTTCCGGGAAGCTTGATCATTGTTCGTCGCCTTCCTTACCGGTTTTTTCTTCTGCCGATTCTTCGGCAGGGACTTCCTCGGCCTGTTCTTCCTCTTCGTCGGCAGGCTTCAGAATTTCAGTTTGGTTGGTGAAAAATTTCAGCTCGTCTATCTTTTTGTTGAGCGTCTTTTCGCAGGCGGCGCTCATCAGAGGAAACATTTTTGCCTCTATCACACTGTTAATATAAGCAAAATCAATGAGAATATTAAGCTGACGCTTATAAAATTCGACGTCCTGCGCCGCGAAGAAGTCGTCGTCCACCGTTTCGATCTTCGCGCCGGTCAGCGACATATCGGCGTTGTAAAGCGCCTTGTTCTTCTCGATGCACTTCTGCATAACGTCGTGCATTTTGGAAATATCTTCGCTTTTGAGCGCGTTGTTGAGGCCGGTGGTCTTCATCTGCACCTTAAAGGTCAGCCTGCAGGTCTTGACTATCGCCTTCGCCAGATGCGAAAGCTCCGGGTTTATCGCCTCCGGAATAAAGATCTCGCCGTCTTTTTTGTAGAAATAACTCATAATTTACCTCCATAGGTTCATTTGACTTGTATTTTAGCATATCAGCGCGGCCGCGTCAAGAGCCCTTTAATTGACAAATTCACGATACGTCACTTCATAAAAAATACCTTTATAATTTGGTTGACAGGGGACTGCAAAGTTGGTCTTCAGAACAAAGCGGCGGATGAGAAATCTGTAGCACGGCAGACCCTTGCCGTCTGCGTGCGTCGACGCGGGTATGCGGCGCGGCAGCGGCGTATACCCCGGCGGCGTGCGCTAAAAGACCAACCAAATGCTGTTAATTGATTTTTCGGCGGATGTCGGCGGACCGTCCGCCGCACACGTCGGACGGCCACACCTCCACCC
>JAFSWN010000035.1 GCA_017450185.1 Clostridia bacterium
CTCTGCCTTTCATGTATATAATACCACCATTTTTCCACATTTGCAACTCAATTTTGAAAATTAATTTTTGTGCAAATTTTTTGCAATATTTGTCTTTGAGACATGGGACGGACGCCTGCATCGCAGACGCCCGTCCGAGCTTTTGTTTAAGGTTTGGTTTATTTCACACTGTCGACAAGCTCATAGAGCTTTCCGATGAGAGTTGAGCCGGTGTTTTTACCGTAGGACACGATGCCCCAGCTGTCGCCGTCGTATTTTTCGCCGTCGGGGTTCGCGGTGTACTGAATGCCGAGGTAAACAAAGGTGGCGTCGTTTTCAACGTAACCGGCGGCGTCGTTCATAAGGTCGAACACAATGACGTTGTCGCCGAGTTTTTCGCGCAGCGACGGGTAGGGGAAGCCCGCAAGGCCGTCGCCGCCCATAAGCAGCTCGCCGTAGGTCTCGCCGGGGCTGAGGTATACCTTGAGAGTATCGCCGAGCTCCATATAGCCGACCTCGGTGACCGTATACAGATTGCCGTCCTTGTCGCAGAGAACAAGGTTATCGGTGAGGGACGTCTTTCCGGCGGCGGCAAGAAGGTTGTTTTCCACCTTAATGGTAAACGCGCTGTGAGCGATATTCAGAAGCGGCTTGACCTCTTCGGCGGGAACCGTTTCAAGGTCTTCATACCATACTGTGTAGCCCTCGCGGCCGGAATATTCGGCAACGCCGAGCTTATCTCCCGTTGAGGCGTTCACAGCCTTGCGCTCCTCCTCGGTCATGCTGAGGGTGAGGGTGATATAGCCCATCTCATAGCCGTAGCGCACCGCGCTGCCGTGGGCGTTGAAATCAAGATTGTCGCCCGAGCGCCCGCGTGAGGACGTGTTGGTGCCCACCTCGCCCTGAATGTAGATGAAGTTGTATCCGGCGGCGTTCATCACCTTTTCCATATACCAGATGAAATCGGCGGAGAAATAGGGATCGTAGCCGGTCGTTCCGTCCGGGAATTCATAGCTGTTCCAGTCGTAGCTCGCGGATTCGGGATGGCAGCCGAAAGAGGCGATGATGGTGGGAGTTTTCGACTTGTTGAAGGGTTGGAACTCAAGCTTATAGAGGTTGGTGTCCATAACGTAGGGAGCGGTGCGGTCGTGGACGTAGTCGGAAATGTCGGTGGAGGAGAACATGAGCCTGCCTTCGGTCATATCCTCAAACGCCTCGATAACGCTCTCTCTGGTGCTCTCAACAACGGTCGCGAGGAAGGTACGGTCAACGCCGTAGCTCACTTCCGACGAGGTGATGTTGTTGCCGAGGTTCCTTATCGGGTCGGTCCATATGCCCTGGAGGTCGATTCCGGTGTGGATGTGGGTGGCGGAAACGTTTATGCTGACGATGTTGTTTTCTTCCGCGAAATCGGCAAGAGCGTTTCTTATAAGGCGGACGTCGGCGTTAGCTATACCGATGGCGTCTATAACGGCGAACACCGCGGTGCCGCTGCCGGAGCCGTCGTTTATCGCGATGGTGCGGACTCTCAGGTCCTCGTTTTCTCCGTCGTCGTCCTTAGCCATCTCGCTGCAGTAAACGTTCGGCAGATAAGCGCCTCTGGCATAGGACTTCTCGCCGAAATCGGCGGGAAGGATGCTCTTTTCGCTGTAGCCGAGGTTCCAGACGTTGTTCTCGCCCACTTCGGTGTTGAACGCCTCCATGCCGCAAAGGAAGCCCGCGTACTCGTCAAGCTTGAAGTCTTCGTAGCTCTGCACCGCTCCGCTTCCGGGCACAATGCGCCTTATCGCGCCGGCAAGGCCGCTGTTTATAACGATATTGCTCACCATATTTATAACGCGCGCGATGACCTGCAAAAGCAGGCTCACGAAGTTTTCAACAATGCTGCCGTCAAGCGGAGCCGTGAGCGGGCCGATATCGCCTACTCCGTTCAGTATCTCAATAAGATACTGGGCAAACATGGATACTATACCCGAAAACTCTCCGGGGAGGGTGCTTGTGCCGATCAGTTCTTCGGCAAATTCAACGTCTTCAACCGTGGGAGGCGCGGCGAAAGCCGAAACGCCAGTACCCATCAGAAGACATACCGACAAAATGACGGCGATGATCTTTTTTACCGTGTGTTTCAAATCAGTCATCTCCTTAAGCGTTTTATATTCTTATAATGATTTTTCAAAAGCTTCTATAAGGCTTTCGGCTATCGCCTGATGTCCCATGGCGGAGGGGTGAACGCCGTCGAGCAGCCAGTAATTTGCGGGAGCCTTTTCACAGAGCTTATCGAATTTTTCCTGAAGCGGGACAAAGCACAGGCCGTATTTCTCGGCGACTGCCTTCGCGCTCGCCGCCCTCATGCGGGTCTCGCGGTCAAACACACCCCAGTTGTCTTTGGTGGCGGCTGCCTTGAGCACAAACGGCTCAAGAATGAATATCTTTACGCCGGGACACATAGTAAGGACTTCCTCTATTATATCGCAGTAGGTTTTATAGTATTTGGAATTGCAAACGCCGTTTCGCGAGCCTATCTCGTGCCAAACGTCGTTTATGCCTATAAGGATGCTCAGATAATCGGGCGAAAGGTTAATAAGGTCTCTTCTTATGCGGGAATTGATATCCACAATGCGGTCGCCGCTCACTCCCCTGTTGAGGAACCTTATCTCGCCCGGATATTTATAGCCCATCGAGGCGGCGACAAGAGTGGGATAGCCAACTCCGCGCCAGTCGTCGGATTCTCTGTTTCTGCCGGCGTCTGTTATTGAATCGCCCTGGAATACAAACGTTTTCATGTTTTCTGTCTCCTTTATCTGAGTATTTTTTCTCCGTCAAACACAAACAAGCCGAAGCCGTCGCCCGCCTTATTCCCGGCGCACAGCCACTCGGCATAGGCCTTCCTGAGAGAGGTGTCTCGCGGGAGCTCTTCATAGGGCAGGTCGGAATAGCGCCCGAAAACCCGCCAGTCGTTGGTGAAGCTCTCTTTTTCCTCCCAGCACACTATCTCAAAATCGTCCATGAACTTAAGAATGTTGAGATGCTTCGGCAAGAACTCGCGGTGGCGCGGGTACAAGAGCCACGAGCCGCAGCCGAACACCGCTTTGCCGTCGGGAAACAGCTCTTTATAATGCGGATAAGCCTTTTTGTAGGAGGCAAAACGCACTTCGTCGGTGAGCGGAATGCCCGAGGATGGGATATGGAAGTTTATGTATTTGTCGCCCTTCGCTATCTTTTTGCCGCAGGAGGTAATGAAATCGAAATCGAAATTATAGGTGTTCACCTCAAACTGGAAACGCCCGTAGGCAAAACGGCGCATCTTGAGGAAGCCGTTGTTCCACCCCGCAACAAAAGTGCCGGGAACGCCCTCGCACTCCATGCACTCCAGAAGCTTGCACCTGAGATCGTCCACCGACTCGTTGAATACCTCGTCGGGTATTCCGGCGGCGTCGTATTTACCCTTCAGAATTTCGGTGCAGCCCATGATGAACACGAAATCGAGAGTGTATTTGTTTACGCCGTTCTCTTCGGCAAGCGCGTCAATAGCGTCGAGCGCCGGATTGAGCTCGACCGTTTCGTTTATCATATAGTCCGAAAGAAGCTTATCGAAGGCCTCTCCGAAGGCGCTCTCGGAGTCGAGACGCGTTTCGACCTCAGTGAAAACCTTCTGCGCTTCGGGGGGATAGTTTTTTATCAGTTCTTTAACGTAAGCTGAATAGTGAAGCATAGATATTTCTCCTGTGAGTTTTTCTCCGGGATTAAGTTTATCACCTTTTTTTTATTAAGTAAATATGTTTTTTGTTAAAACTTGCTTTTTTACAGGTACAATGATAAAATGGTAAGCGTAAAGGAGAGTGAAGAAAATGAGCCTAAAAATAACAGAGCTTCCCGTAAGCGAAGCCAATTACGAGGAAACCATGAAAAACACGGTGGAGCCTTACCTCGCCTCTTTGAGAAAAGACGTATATTTTAGCGGCTCCGACGAAAAAAAGATACACTGCGAACAGTATCTTGTTCCGGACGCCGAAGGCACTGTGGTGATAGTGCACGGCTTCACCGAGAGCGCCGAAAAATTCCGCGAGATGTCGTATTGCTTCATCAAAATGGGCTTCAACGTGTTCGCTGTTGACAACCGCGGCCACGGCCTTTCCTACCGCAAGCGTCCCGAAAAAACGGACGTGGTCACCGTCGACCGGTTTGAAGAATATGTGGACGACTTAGACCGTCTAATGGAAACTGTTGTTAAACCCGCCGTCGGCGACAGCCCGCTTTATCTGTACGCCCATTCAATGGGCGGCGCTGTTTCGGTCCAGTATCTGCAGACCCATCCCGGCGTGTTCAAAAAGGCCGTGCTGTCGGCTCCTATGATACAGGCGAACTCCGGCCCCGTGTCCCCCGGCCTTACCCTTGCCATGACAAGGTTTTTCTGCCTGATAGGAAAAAGGGACGACATGGTGTTCATCCACCACGGCTTTGACCCCGACCGCACCTGGGAAGACAGCCACGACACCAGCAAAGCCCGCTTTGATTACTACCACAAAAAGCGCATAGAAAACGACTGCTACAAAACGGCTTCCGCATCGTATTCATGGGTGAAGGAAGCTATGAAGGTCGCAAAAAAGAACCTCGACCCGGAAAGGTGCGCCAGAATAACGATACCGGTGCTGCTGTGCCAGCCCGAACAGGATTCGAGCGTTATAAGCGAAAAGGAAGATGAATTCATTTCTCTCATCCCGGACGGAAGGCTCGTTCGGTTCAAAAACTGCAAGCACGAGATATACGCTTCTGTGGACGAAACGCTTCTTGAATACCTGCAGACGATAGAAGCTTTTTACAAGGAATAAACAGATAAGCAGCATCATCACGGCCCGTCGGCAATACGTTCGGCGGGCCATTGCGTACCGTCCGGACATTTGAACGGCGGAATACAAGGCGGAAGCCGAAAATTAATTCGTAATGCGTAATTAAAGAGAGTTTGGAGTTAAGAGTTCAGAGTTTAGATTTCGAAAAACGGGCCGTGCAAAAAGTACCGGAGCTTGGTTTTTTATCATATTATCATAAAACATACGGTAGCGCCGCGCCCCTGCGCGGTACAGGAAA
>JAFSWN010000007.1 GCA_017450185.1 Clostridia bacterium
GCCGATTTTGCCTTACGGCAACGGCGATGGCGGATTCGAAAGCGGAATTTCTGCGCCGCAAGGCGCTGCGGAGCAGCCGCTTTCTTGTCCTGTTTTGTCTGCCGGAAGCGTTTCCCAAGTTTCGGGGCGCTTTCGGTTTTTTTATTCCCCGGGATGGGTTTTTCATTCTCCGTGTTATTGTGTTTTTTATGCCGTGTGCTATTATTACCACGAAACAAAAAACGGGAGGTAAGCGTTATGCTCGTTGCTCTTTGTGATGACGAGGCTCATGAAAACGAACGGCTGAAGGTGATGATCGACAGCTGCGCCGTTAAAAACAATATGGACGTCCGGTGCGAAGCGTTCACGTCCGCGAACGAGCTTTTAAGCAGAGAAAAGTTCGATCTGTATTTTCTCGACTATTTTATGGAAGAGATGAACGGCGTCGATCTTGCGCTGAAGCTTGCCGCAAAATTCGGAGGCGCAGTGACCGTTTGCTTTTTAACAAACTACGAAAACGCTGCCGCCGAGGTCATCAACCGGCGCGTGTATGCCGACGGCTTTCTCAAAAAGCCCGTGGACGAATTAAGTCTGTATGAAAAGCTCGGCTCGTTTTACCGCGAATCCTTCCGCGGCAGGCTGCTTATAAGAAAGGGCGCGCAGCGCGAGACCGTCTACACAAAGGATATCCTCTATCTTGAGGCACGCGCGAAAAAGACCGCGCTGCATATGTTTGACGGCGAAAGGGAATATAACTATCTTTTGAGCGAATTTGAAAAGGAATTTCTCGGGGACGCGGGATTTTGCCGCATCCACCGGTCGTTCTCGGTAAACATGCGTTACGTTGAAAGCTTTGACGCAAAAAGCGTTACCCTCAAAAACGGCGAAGTCCTTCCGCTCAAGTCAAAAAACTTTGTTTCTGCCTACAGAGACTATATTTTCACCAATAAATAAAACCCGAAAAGGAAAGGAGGGTGGTTTTATGGGCGTTTTGAGCGAGTGCGCGCGTTCGTCGCCGGTCATGTATATGCTTTTTTCGGTGATAAACGCGTTTCTTATTGTGGCGGGGTGCTCTCTCACTGTCGCGGGGCTTTTTAAGATCCGCCCCGGAGAAAAGACGCTACCCTATGTCGTTTCGGCGGCGCTTGTCCTGATAACGGGCGTTTCAAGGCCCTATCTTATGAACTCAAACGAGTTTGTCGAGCTTTTGGGCGCCGCGGCGCACATGATAATGCCGTTTGTGTGCGTTCTTCTCATCTTCCCTAAAAACCATGTAAAAAAGATCCTCACCACAGTTATCGGCTACACCCTTGTTGAGGCGGTCAAGTATATTATCCTCACGGCGTTCTGTCACTACGACGGCGAGCATCTTGACGATATCACCGAAATAGGCGTTGAGTTTGCCGTTGACGCGGCGTTCTTTATAGCGGCGGCGGGATTTTTGATGCTGGTCGCAAAAAAAAGAAGCGCTCCGTTCGCGATAACGCGCATAAGCCCCATTGTGTTCGTTTTTATCTGCCTCACCGTTGGCGTGTTTATAACGTCGGTCGTGCTTTTCGGCGGCGCGCCGTCCTCCGGTAAAAACATTGAATTCGCCTTTGTTCTCATGAACGTCCCTCTGTTTGCCGCAACGCTCGCTCTGATCGTGGGAGCTCTTGCCAAGGATAAAACAAGGGAGGAAAACTATAAGAACCGCCTTGAAATGCAGGTGCGCCACTATGAGATGATGCGCCGCATAGACGACGATATGCGCGTGTTCCGCCATGATTTCCCGAAAAAGCTTCGACCCATGCTCGCCTATATAGATGCGGGCGAAACAGAAAAAGCAATGCGGATCGCCGACGGCCTCGCCGGATTTGTGAGCGGCAGCGGCTCGCCTTTTCACACCGGAAACGCCTCTCTCGACACGGTGCTTTTCTGCGAGCAGCAGATAGCCGGGGCCGAGGGGCACAAGATAGTTTTTTCGTTCGGCAGCGTTTTCCCCGAAAAGGGAATAGCGGACGACGATATCTACACCATCTTCCCGAACGCGCTCGACAACGCCATTGAGGCCTGCGGCAAAACCGGCGGGCCGTGCGAGATAACCGTTGATTCAAAAATAGTGGGAAACACGGTCTACGTTTCCATTGCGAACCCCTATAAGGGAGAGCTTAAAATAAAGGACGGGATCCCCGTTACGAAAAAGGCCGATAAAGACACCCACGGCTACGGCTTCAGAAGCATAAAAAAAGCCGCCGCCAATTACGGCGAAAACAACGTGAGCTTCGTTGCCGGTGACGGCAGGTTCGAGCTGAGGATAAGTCTCAATTTTAACTGATCGGCTGTTTTTCATTCCCTGTTTCGGGCCGTTCATTCCCGGTCCCGTTGCAAAATACAAAAACGAGATCTATAATCAGATCGCATACTTGATATGTCAATCAAACAAAGGAGCAAATAATTATGAAAAAAAGCAAAAAAGTTTTATCCGTTCTCTTGTCCCTCCTTATGCTCATAGCTGCGCTTTCGGCTTTGGCAGGCTCGGCGTCCGCGGCGAATGTTTTAGCCACGGGCGACTGCGGAGCTCAGGGCGGCAACCTCACCTGGACCCTGTTTGACGACGGCGTGCTTTCCATCACCGGAACCGGAGCGATGGCTGATTTCCGCGAAACAGAACAGGATCCCGACAGAAGGGCTCCGTGGACCGAAGCCGTTTTCCCGGGCATACTCAATCAGCGCGTTGCGGCTCATTTCGGCTATCCCGATATGATAGCCCTTTCCGCCGACGTTGACTTGAACGTTATCGACTTCAAAGACGTATATATTTACAGCCTCAGAGAGAGCCGTGTCCTTCTTGACGCCGTCACCACCGTTATTATCGGAGAGGGCGTAACGTCCGTAACTCCCGGCGCCTTCCGCGACTGGAACGTAAAGGACTTTGTTCTTCCGTCAACCCTCGTCGATCTTCCCGATGAAGCCATCGTTGCTTACGGCACCGTAACCGTCAACAACCCGAATCTCGATATCAGCAATATAGATATCGAGGTCTTCGACCGGAGCGTTAATTTCGCGAGCAAAGCTCTGTATGAGGATTTCAAGAATCTTCAGAACGCTTTCTTGGTAAACGGCTACTCTGTTTCTCTGATGTGCTCCGTTGATGAAGCCGCAACGGCTCTCCAGGAGGAAAATCCCGATCTCTCCGACGCTCAGGCCCGTACGCAGGCTATAGCGCAGCTCAATTTCACTGCCGCTCAGATGGGCGCTGAATTCGGTATCGACGGAAACGATATGGCGCAGGTCTTCGTTTACTCGCTCAACGCCGTAAACCGCTATCTCGACGTTCCCGCCGGCACAATTTCCGACGTCTACAACTACGACGCCGACGGCCGCCCCATACAGGGAAGCTATACAAACGAATTCAACAACGCCTACAACGCCAAGTTCGGCAGCCTTCCCATCGACACTTATCATCTCGGCAGCAAGATCCAGAACGCCGCTCAGTATAACATACCTTCATGGATCAGAATCAAAGCCCAGTGCGGCAGCGTTCCCCACGCCATAGCCGTGGCCGCGAACATGAACTTTGAGACCACCGGCCATTCCTTCGGAAGCTGGACTGTGACCACTCCCGCCACCGCCACCGCCGACGGCGTAAAGACCCGCGAGTGCGAATACTGCCACGCTGTTGAAACCGACGTCGTTCCCGCGACAGGCGCTTCGGATCCCGGTCAGTCTACAGATCCCGGCGAGTCGTCGGATCCCGGTTCAGAAAGCTCCGGCATCGCGGCCCTCTTCAAGGGCGTTGTGCAGTTCTTCCTGCGCCTTGTGAATATGTTCCGCAAACTGTTCGGAACCGCCTGAAGCTGATATATTATGCAAAAAAACAGCCGTCCGGTTTTTTCCGGGCGGCTTTCATCGTATTATTTTCGTGTTTTTATAACAGATCGGAATACCATTTTTCCGGTTTCTCAAGGTTCACCGCGGCTCTGAGTATCAGCCTCGCGTCGGCGGCCGTTATCTGTCCGTCAAAGTCGCAGTCGGCGGCGGCATTGAGAGTTCCGGGCATATAGTCGAGCTTCACGGCGCAGCGAAGCACGGTTCTCGCGTCGGAGGCGGTCACTCTGTTGTCGCCGTCAACGTCGCCGAGAGTGCTGTCAACCGGCAGGAAAACCAAATCGTAGCTGATTTTTACGGGGAGGCCCATTCTGCCGGTAACGCCGGTCACGGTGATATTATACTTACCGGAATAGAAGCCGAAGCTGTCGTAGGGCGGGCGGAATATAAGGGCGCGGCTGCTGCCGTAGCCGCCCGTGTCAACGTTGAAATACGCGCCGTCGCCCTTGGTGTTTTTGTTTACGGTCACTTTTTTGCCGTCCTTAAGCCTTGTTATCGTGGCGCTCGCGTTTTCGGTGAAATCACAGTCGCCGTAGACCTGCACGCTCATCGCGTATGAAGGATAAAAGAATTCGGCGGGGAATATCCTGTTGCCTCCGGGCCACGCGGTGAACTGGGCGTCGGCCTTTTCGTTGCTTTCGTCAAAAACCCGAAGCGCGGAATAGCTTCCGGTGCTGCCGATGCCCACCTTCCCGAGATAGGGCGAAAGCACCCATCTGCGGTGCCCCACGCGGCTTATATTGCCCGAGTCGGAATCCTCAAGATAGCCCTGTATGCTGCCGAGCAGCGAATAGCCCGCGGCAAGATTGCTGGACGACGCGCCCCTTCTGCCCAGCTCATACATGCTGTCGCTCATTCCGTCGGGCTTGTCGGGGTAGTGGGTAAGCTGACGTATCGCGGCGTTCGTGACCGTTGCCGCCTGCGCCAGCTCGTTTAACGTTTCGTCGTCGGTCACGCTGTCAACGTGCGCCACCGCCCTGAAGAAGTTTATTTCGTTTAGCATGTTGTCAAGAGTTTTTCTGTCGAGCTTTCCTATGGCGTATGGCTTTGACGCGCTCGGTTTTACCGTGTACGACGTCTCGAGCGAAAAATTGATTTTGCCGAACAGAGTTCTCAGTTCCTTATAGCCGTATTCCTTCGCGTAGGAGTTTCCCGGTTTTGTTAAAACGGCCGTTCCCTCGTTTTTTATGTGCAGAACGCAGCCGTAGGGTACGTAGAAATCAAAAAGCTCCTCATAGGTGATATCGTAGTTTATCTCTTCAAGGTTCTCGCACGACCAGAAGCTGTATCTTCCCACTTTTACTCCGGCGGATATATTCGCCTTCGTTATCATTTCGCTGAAGCTGTCCCACGGGGAAGGGTAGTCGTCAAGCTGCCCTTCGCCTGTCAGCGTGAGAGTGCCGTCCTCAGTCAGCGTCCATATAACGCCGTTTTGCTCTCCCGATAACGTTTCCCCGGCAAAACCCGCCGCGGGCACGCTGAGAATAAATATCAAGGCAAGTATCAGAGCTGTTGCTTTCTTCATTTTTTCCTCCTGAAAAATGCGGACCGGTGTTTCACGGCCCGCTGTTTCTTTTGCAGAATTATTCAGTCTGACAATTCAACAAGTTTTGGATCGTAAAGTGAATCGTTAGTGATCAAAACTGCGGTTCGCACTCTGTAGCACGGCTGACCACAGCCGTTATGGTGCTTTACTGTAGTTGGATATGTCCGGATATGAACAAACTGTATATGAGTCTTCTTTTTTCTATATGCAAATCTGCTGACGGCTGTGGTCAGCCGTGCTACAAGGTGTATTTTTTAGCTTTTCAGCTTTTGGTCTTATGCCATTCCGAAGGCCTTCATTATGCCGTAGGTTACGACGTTCATGAGGAGCTTTCCGACGAACGCGATAAACTGAGGCGAAATTCTCGATTCATCAACGTTGAGGTCGGCCACTGCGGCGGAATTGTAGAGGCTGAGTATCCTCTCGTCGTTCGTGCCGGTGAGCTTTATTACGTCCTTCGTGGCGGCGAAAAGAAGCGCGTGCAGAGCGAGCTCTCCGGCAATATGCTCGTAGCTCATAAGGTAGTCTGTGCTGCCGTCTCCGTTTTCGATCATCACCTCGCCCTGTTTAGCGTAGAGGTCCTCAACAAGGTTGCGGAAAACGGCGTCGTTGAATATCTGCGGGTTGTTCTCAACGTCCACTCTTATGTATACGGTGCCGTTGCCGCCGTCGAGCAAAACGTAGCTGAACTCGCAGCTCTCGGCTATGAGCTCGGCAACGTCCTCGGGACCGTCGAGCTTGATGAACAGGTATTTGCTCATCTGCCTGCTCATCGCCTTGAGCGACGTTGAGGATGCGCCCGAAACGTTTATGGCGGGAAGTGCGGCTGCGCCGTCGCCGTATACGTTCATAACTATCTTTGAATGTTCGTCAACGGCGTTCTGAAGGTCGTCATAC
>JAFSWN010000036.1 GCA_017450185.1 Clostridia bacterium
AATTCATAACGCAAAGCGTCTCTCCAAACTCTCTTCCATATTGACACATTCTCCTCCTTATGATAATATTTTTAACAGAACAATAAGTGGAGGTTTAGTTATGAAGGTTCCTTCCGAAGTGCTCGAATATGCGGATGTTCTTGAAAAAAAGACCGCTGAGTTTTATCCTGATCTGGCGCCTCTCGCGAAAAGATGCTATCTCAACACCATCGAAACCACCGTCAAGGAGTGCGAAAACGGCGATTGTTTTGTTATAACCGGCGATATTCCGGCACTGTGGCTGCGCGACAGCGCGGCGCAGCTTCGTCCCTATATGCCTCTGCTTAAAAAGAGCGAAGGCATGAGGGAGATCATAAAGGGCGTAATCCGCCGCCACGCGTTTTACGTCTGTCTCGACCCCTACGCGAACGCCTTCAACGAAAAGCCGCTCAAAAGCCGCCATTCGGGCGACGAGACCGACTTCTGTTCCGACTATATCTGGGAACGCAAATACGAGACCGATTCGCTGTGCGCGAGCGTGTATCTTCTTGCGGACTACGTTGATTTTTCAGGCGATACGGGCGTGCTTACTCCCGAAGTGCACGAAATGCTTAAAACAATAATCGACACGTTCGTCAAAGAGCAGCGCCACAACGAACGCTCGTCCTATTTCTTCCATAGGAAAAACTGCCCCGAGACCGACACGATGCCGCTTTGCGGCAAGGGGAATCCGGTTGCATATACCGGCATGACGTGGTCGGGCTTCCGTCCGTCCGACGACAGGTGCGTATATAACTACCTTATCCCCGCCAACATGATGTGCGTCGTGGCTTCAAGACGGGCGGCAAAGCTGTTTAAGGAGCTCGGAAACGAAGAATACGCCGAAAAAGCCCTGACTCTCGCGGATGAGGTTGAAGAAGGCATTAAAAAATACGGCGTGGTGCGGCACGAAAAATACGGCCGCATCTATGCCTATGAGACCGACGGAATGGGCAATTTTGTGTTTATGGACGACGCGAATTCCCCGAGCCTTCTGAGCCTTCCGTATCTCGGCTACTGCGAAAAAGACGACGAGCTGTATCTTAACACCCGCCGCTTCATACTGTCTGAAGACAATCCGTTTTATTTTGAAGGCAAGGCGGCGAAGGGCGTCGGCAGTCCCCACACCGGCAAGGATACCATCTGGCACATCTCTCTTATCATGCAGATACTCACTTCTCTTGATGAAGAGGAAAAGCTCAGCTGTCTCAAAACCCTCAGCGAGACGCACGCTGGGACCTTTTATATGCACGAATCTTTCAATAAGGACGACGCATCCGACTTTACCCGCAGCTGGTTTGCCTGGGCGAATTCTCTCTTCGCCCAGATGCTCGAAGCCGAAACTGAGAATATCACGTTGTAAATTTTGCCCTTGGCAGCAAGGGTTCAGGAGGATAATATATGGGACTTTATCTATCGAAAATCGTTGCTTATCTGTTGTCGATACTCAGCATGTTCACGTTGTTCGGCAACATCCTGAAGGGGAATGAAACCTTTAATGCGCTCAGACCCTATTTCGGCGGCGGAATGATGAAGGTCGAGGACGTCGACTGCCGCGACGACGCGGTATATTTCACCGCCGACGGAGTAAACTGCGTGCTGCAGTTCACCGAGCCTCACGGATGGAGGCTGCGCACAGCCAAAGAAGACGGCACGTTCGACGACTTCGGAGCGGGACAGACTCTTGCGCGCGATCTCGGCGAAGAGGTTCCGGATACGGTCAGACCCATCACGAAGGACGCGAATAAAAATTCCTTCACGGCTCCCGACGGAAGCCGCGCCGTAGTCAAAAGCGGCAGCGGCGTGACCGTTTACACGCCCTCGGGCAAGAAGGCGTATAACGTCGACGTCATACAGACCGATAAAAAGGGAACTCTGCACGTCGCCGGAAGTCTCGATCCCCTCGAGCGACTGTACGGCACCGGTGAAAAATTCAACACCCTCGACCAGCGCGGCGAGAGGGTAGAAGTGTATTCAATGGACGTCTGGTCCGTTTCCGACGGCAGATCCTATATCCAGATCCCGGTCGTGGCGTCCTCAAGGGGCTGCGGCATGTTCATGAACCGCTATGAGCACCAGTTCATGGATCTCGGCTTCCATTCAAAGAACCGCTTCGATTTCGAGCTCACCGCCGGCACCTGCGACCTTTATATCTTCGCGACCGAGAGCATCAGCGACGTTCTCTACGGCTACAGCGTGATAAGCGGCTTCGCGCCGGAGCCCGCCGACTGGGCCTACGGTACTCAGGTCTGCCGTTATTCGCCCGAGTTTTCAACGGCCGAAGGCGTTATAGACGCTATGAACAAATACGATGAAAATGGCTTTCCGTGGGACGCCGTTATAGTTGAAGGCTGCGAAGCCTTCAACCGCGGCACGTGGGGAGAGCTCGCCAAAATGGCTGAGTTCGTGCATTCCAGAGGCAAAAAACTGATGATATACACCCAGTGCGGCAATATCGGCTCATACAAAGAAGAATACATGGTGCATAACGCTCTCGGCAGCTCAAACATAAACTGCGTTTACGCTTCCGACGGCTTCAACTACGGCTACGGCTATTTCTATTCAAGTAGGTACATGCACTACCTCGATCTCACCGATCCCAACGCGGTCGCTTGGATGCAGCGCGGCATCTGGAAGGAGCTTATTGACAAGTTCGGCATCGACGGCGCAAAGATAGACTTCTGCGAAGAGCTTCCCGACTACTGCATGAACGACGAATCCACTCTTGTTTTCGCCGACGGCCGAGAGACTGCCGGCGCTCACCAGTGGTATCCCGTGGCATACAACACCATGCTCTTCCGCTTCCTCAATGAAAACGCCTCCGACGGCGCCATGGTGTTTGCCAGAGGCGGCGGCATAGGCTCCCAGCGCTATGCCTTCTCCTGGACGGGCGATCAGCGCAGAGAATTCACCTACCTTAAAAACGTTTTGCGCGCCGTGCTCTCCTGCGGGCTTTCCGGCATGCCGTTCCTCAGCTACGACATGTCCGGTTACGCAAACGCTCGTCCCGAGTACGCCGAGCTGAACCCCGAGCCCGAGGTTTTCGTCAGGGGCCTCGAATACACCTGCTTCAGCGCCAACATCGAGACCCACGGATGGGCTGTAGTTTCACGCCCCTATGATTTCGATGACGAAACAAAGAACCTCTACCGCATCTACGCCAATATGCACGACGCTCTTCGCCCCTATCTCAAGGAGTTCGGCAAGGTTGCTTCCGAGACCGCAATGCCTCTCATGCGCGCAATGGTGCTGTGCGACGAGGACGATCTCTACTGCCAGGCCTGCGACAACCAGTATATGCTCGGCGACGCATTCCTTGTGGCGCCGATACTCACTCACTCGTCGGAATCGCGCAGCATCTACCTTCCCAAGGGCTCATGGACAGACCTCTATACGGGCAAGGTCTATAAGGGCGGGACGACCATCATCTATGACGCGCCTCTTTCCAAGATCCCCGTCCTCATCAATAACGATTCCGCGTCGGTGACTCTCAGCGAGACCCTTGAGGCTATTGCCCCCTACGTCGCCGAGATAAACGCCCTTTGCGGGGAATGAATAAAGGAGAGCAGCTATGGTAACAAAAACCGTCCATGAACACAGAGAGGCAATGCGCGGCGGCAAGGGAAGCGCCGAGATGTACCACGTCATCCCGAAGGATTCATCCTCCGACACCGTGCGTCTTATTGCCGAAATAGTCCTTAACCCTCTTTCCTCCATCGGCAAGCACCAGCACGTCGGCGAGACGGAGCCGTTCTACATCCTTTCGGGAGAAGGGCTGTTCACTGTGAACGATGAGCAGGGCGTAAAGGTCGGCCCGGGCGACGTCTGCCTTATGAACAGCGGCGACTGGCACACCATCGAAAACCTTTCCGCAACTCAGGAGCTTCACATAATGGCGGTTATATACAAAGCCTGAGGCCCAGCTTTAAGCTTTCACAAAAGGGCTGCCGGTACCGGCATGGGGCTTTAGTAAAATCATTATGATATGTTGAGCGGGACCGGGTATCGCCCGGTCCCGCTCTGAAACGTTCTGTTATTAATGGATTTTTCAAAAAAGCGCCTTAAACAGGAGTCGCCGGGAGAAGGCTTCGCTTCTTTTGTCACAAAGCGAGTGTATTTACAGCAGCGCCGCGTTCAGGACGTTAAGAAGAATAACGCCCGGTATGCCGCCCACAGCGCTTATTGCCGCCGAAAAAAAGTTGACGGGCAGGTTTAAGTCAAAAAAAGAGCATACGATGTCGGCGGCGAAAAGCGCCGAAAAGCCCGATAACGCCGAAAGAATAAGATATCCGACTTTTATGCGCTTTAGCGCATAAATCAGTATAATCGCCCCGAGGACCGAGAAAAAAACCGATAATCCGTGCTCCATTTTTTACCTCCGAATTCTTTTTTTGTCCGTTTCCGGCTGCTAAAATATATGTTCGTCCCTATGTTCATTATGCCGAATTTTTGTAATTTGCCTTTGCGTATAATTTTTTTGTTTCCATAAACCATAATTATTATATACACCATGAGTTTTCCGGAGGGAGCGCAAATGAAAAAACATTCGAGGTCATACGAACAATACTGCTGGGTGCTCGGAAAAAACATCGTTTTTGAGGAAACGGTGTTTCACAACGGCACCACCGCGCTGCGATGTACTCATTTTTATGAGTGCTCAAACAACGGAGGCTGCAAAAACCGCATCCTTTCGGAGCTGTTCACCGAAAATAAGCCTTCGGATAATTGACTGTTAATAATAAATCTGCTATAATACCATAATAAAACAACGGAGGGAAAAATATGGAAATACTAAAGCTTATGCCCGCTATTAACGAGGCGATCTGGGGCGGAAAAAGGCTTGTTGACGAATACGGCTTCAAAACCGACAAAAAGAATTCCGCGGAGGGCTGGATGCTCTCCTGTCATAAAGACGGGCTTTGCACGGTACAAAACGGTAAATATAAGGGAAAAACGCTCAAAGACGCTATAGAAACCGAGGGGAAAGAGGTTCTTGGAACGAACAACGCGCAAAAGAAGGATTTCCCGATACTTATCAAATTCATTGACGCGAGGGATAAGCTTTCGATACAGGTCCATCCCGGCGACGAATACGCCCGGCGCGTTGAGAACGAGAACGGAAAGACAGAGGCGTGGCTCATTCTGGACGCTGAGAAAGACGCAAAGCTCGTCTACGGCGTCAAAAACGACGTTTCGAAGGAGGAGTTTTCGCAAAGGATCAGAGAAAACACGGTTGAAGAGGTCCTCAATTTCGTAAACGTCAAAAGAGGCGACGTCGTGTTCATTCCGTCCGGAATGCTGCACGCCATCGGCGCCGGCATTTTCCTCGCGGAGGTTCAGCAGAGCTCCAACACCACCTACAGGGTCTACGACTACGGACGCCTTGATTCAAACGGAAATCCCAGAGAGCTGCACGTTGAAAAAGCCTGCGACGTCGCGTGCCTTAAGGCTTCAAAGGCCGATTTCTCGCCCGAGGGAAAAACGGAAAAACTCCCCGGAGGCGCGAAAAAAACCTATCTCACAGGATGCGAGTATTTCTCGATGAACGACGTCGAAATAAACGGAGAATATAAAGCGGCCGCCGGAAACGATTCGTTCGTATCGCTTCTCATCCTAGGCGGCGAAGGCGCGCTTTCGTCCGGTAAGCAGCGCTTCAAGGTCAAAAAGGGCGACTGCTTTTTTGTTCCCGCAGGCGCGGGAGACTTTATACTGAAAGGAAAGCTTTCGGTTCTTGAAACGAAAACATAAGTAAAAATGTCTATACTCAATTTCCAGAACGTGTCTGCGGGCTTCGCCGGAAAAAACGTTTTCTCCGGCGCTTCCTTCAGCATAGAAAAAGGTGAAAAAACAGGTCTCATAGGCGCGAACGGCTCGGGCAAAACAACGCTGTTCAGGCTTATATGCGGCCTTTTGGAGCCTGTGGACGGAAAAATATTCACTTCCTCAGGGCTTAAAACAGGCTATGTCGAGCAGCACGCCTGCCGCGACAGCGATAAAACCGTTTTTAACGAGCTTCTGAGCGTTTTCGACGGCCTCAAAGAGCTCGAGGCGGCGCTTGAGGATATACACCGCAAGGTGGAGCTCACCTCAGGCAAGGTGCCCGAATACCTTGAAGCCCAGAACGAGCTGAATGAAAAGTATGTTTCTGCGGGCGGGCTTACTTACGTTTCCCGCACGCACTCCGCGCTTTCGGGCCTCGGCTTTACCAAAGAAGAGGAGGAGCTCAGCGTTTCGGCTCTTTCGGGCGGCCAGAGGACAAAGCTGAGCCTCGCGAAGCTTCTTTTGAGCGAGCCGGAGCTTATGCTCCTCGACGAGCCCACCAACCATCTCGATATTTTAAGCTGCGAATGGCTCGAGGACTTTCTGCAGAAGTATAAGGGCGCTCTGCTCGTCATCTCACACGACAGGTATTTTCTTGACAAGGTCACGTCCAAAACAATAGAGATAACCTCAAAAAGAGTGTATTCCGGCAAGGGTTCCTATTCGGAATACAACAAAAACAAAGCTCTCAGGCTCGAGAGCGAGCGTCGTGAGTACGAAAAAGGAATGCTCGAAATAAAGCGCATAGAAAAAATGATCGAACAGCAAAAGCAGTTCAATCAGGAGCGAAACTACATAACGATTGCGAGCAAACAAAAACAGATAGAGCACATAAGGGAAACGCTTCCCGAGCTTCCCCCGAAAGAAAGGGAGGTAAAGCTCCGTTTCGGCGAGATAGACCGCGCGGGCGACGAAGTGCTTGTGTGCGAAGGGCTCTCCAAGGCCTACGGCGGCAAAAAGCTTTTCTGCGGCGTCGACCTGAAAATAAGAAGAGGGGAGAAGGTTTTTCTGCTCGGCCCGAACGGGTGCGGGAAAACCACCCTTCTCGGGCTCATCATGAACCGCGTTCCCGCGGACGCAGGCTTCGCGCGCTTCGGGCACAACGTTAAAACCGGTTATTTTGAGCAGACTCAGTCTTCCTTGATGAGCGAAAAAAGCGTACTCTATGAAATATACGACGCCTTCCCGAATCTCACGGTGCCCGAGATCAGGAACCTTCTCGGAGCCTTTAATTTCAGGGGCGACGAAATAGAAAAGACCATGTCTTCGCTCTCCGGCGGCGAGCGCGCGAGGGTCGCTCTTTTGAAGCTCATACTCAGAAAGCCCAATTTCCTTATAATGGACGAGCCCACAAACCACCTTGACGCGTCCTCGCGCGAGGTGCTCGAGCAGGCGCTCCAAAACTATGAGGGCACCATACTTTGCGTGTCGCACGACCGCTATTTCGTCAATAAACTCGCGAGCCGTATCCTGAGCTTTTCGGGCGAAGAAATAACCGTGACCGACGGCAACTATGACGACTACATAAATATGCTCAAAGCCCGTAAAGGGGAGAGCGCTCCGCTTGAAGCCCCGAAAAAGCCTAACGAATACCTTCTGAAAAAAGAGGCCCTTCGCAGCGAGCGCAAACGGCAGACGAGGCTTTCAAAAATAGAGCGGCGCCTTAAAGAGATAGAAGACGAAAAAAACGCCGTCTCGGGAGAGCTTGCTTCCCCCGGAACAGCGAGCGAATATGAAAAGCTAATTAAGCTCACAGAAAAGCTTCAGGAGCTTTCGAACGAACAGGCAGAGCTCGAAAACGAGTGGCTCGAGCTTTCGGAATGATCATTCCACAACAACTATCTTCAAGGTGTAGTTGCGGTTCACTGTGATGTTTAATATGCGCTGGGGAGCGGATTCATCCTCCCAGACCTCGGCGTTTCGCAGCACAACGGTGGTGGTTCCGGGGCTTACAGCCCTGAAAATGAAGGTCCTTGAGCCCGAAAGCCTGTCAAGAGTGCTCGACGAGAGCTTAACTATGCTTTCGTCCTCGATCCTGCACATCCATTTGCCGTCTTTATCGGGATCTTCACGCATTATAACGCTCGAAAGCAGCATACCGTCAATAACCGCGACCGAGGAATCCGTACCCTCGGTCGTTTCTTCGTCTGAAACTTCAAGGGGGTTCGGGTGCCTTTCGCTGTTTGCGACAGGCACTATCTTGCCGTTGTTCCATATATACTCGGTGGTCACAACGGTGTCGAGGGATATACGATCGGATGCTATGATTCGTTTTTGCTCGGGATCAAGCTCCGGAGAAGGTACGCTTGAAAGCGGCAGATAGTATTCAAACGTGCGCTTTTCCATGTTCCATATCCAGAAGCAGTAGTAGCTGTTGAGGTTCCCCTGGGAATAAAGCAGATAAAAATCCGTGTGCCCGTCAAAGTCCACGTCGTCGCCGTTAAGCTCAACGGGCGTTCCCTCATAGTTCGGTATATAGCTGTAGGCGTAGAGCTCGAAGCGCTTGGCACCCTCCTCGTCAAAAAGGAAAAGCCGGTCCTCCTGGAAAAACACCTTAAGCTTGCCGTACACGTCCGATTCAAAGTCTCCGAGCTCCACAGCCGCGTTTTTATCGAACTCCAAAGGTAGCATTGTCGCCTGTTCTTCAGTTTGCGCCTCCGGAACGTATTCGCTGTATCCGGGAGCTGAATTGGTGGGCGATGCGGTCTCATTGTTGCTCACGGGCTTTTTCGAACACGCCGCCATGGCCGTTATGATCATCAGCAGCAGTATCAAAGCCGTCGGTCTTTTTATTTTCATCATGATTTCTCCGGTTTATGTATATGCGTTATTATATCAAAAAAAACATCGGGTTTCAAGATGTAAAAATACCAAAGCGTCGTTTTTATGCTTTTTTCGACATATACATTATTTTTTATCATTTTATTGACAAACTCTTAAGTTAGAGTTAAAATCTAATTACAAAAAAGAAAAGGAGAAAAA
>JAFSWN010000037.1 GCA_017450185.1 Clostridia bacterium
GTCGTTGCCGACTTGTATTCTCTTTTGAGATGTGGCGGCGTGTCGGCTTTTTCTTTTTTTGCCTCCGCTTTCGGGGCCGATAAAAAAAGACTCTATATATAAATATTTACGCGCATTTTATTGTTATTTATATTGAAATAGCGCGAACTTTGTGATAAAATAATATATATTTTGTCATTTTCCCGGAGGATACTCATGTCTGCGAAGACCGATATGACGACAATGCGAAATTTCAAGCATCTCGTCGATTTCTGCGCCGAGAACTACGGCGACGTGCATTTTATGGAATACAAAACGCCCGGCGGCGTTGAGAGCAAGACCTATGCGGACCTCAAACGCTGCGCCGACGCTTTCAGCCTGTTTCTTATTTCAAAGGGGCTGAAGGGGAGCCATATCGCCCTTATAGGCGGCGCGAGCTTCAACTGGGCCGCAGCCTTCATGGGGGCGGCGGATTGCTCTTGCGCGGTGGTGCCTCTGGCGCCCGCCGAGACCGACGAAATGAACGTAAAGCTCATTGAGTTTGCCGACTGCGAGGCCTTTGTTTTTGATTCGAAACACCTCTCCCTTTTTGAGAGGGTAAAGAGCGAGCGGCCGAAGGTCCGCCTTTTTGTAAGCGTTGACGACTCCGGAAACGGGAACGCGCCCGATATAAGCGGTATTTTTACGGAATACGCGGGCGACTACAATGAGGAGCCTCGGGGCGACGATCTGTGCGCCATAATGTTCACCTCCGGAACAACGGGCTTCCCCAAGGGCGTTATGCTCACTCACAACAATTTCATTGCCACCGGCACCTGGGTGCACGAGGCCTATCCCACCCAGCGCATGATGGGCGCTCTGCCGTTCCACCACGCGTTCGGACTGACGGGAAACATCACCAAAACCATGGTAAACGCCCGAACGCTGTGCCTCAACGACAATCTGCAGAACCTTTTCGCCGATTTCAGGCTCTATAAGCCAAACGGCATGCTTGCCGTTCCGCAGATGATAAAATACATGATGAACGGAGGCTTCCGCTACGCGAAGGCCCATCCGGAGCTCACCGAACAGGAGGCTTTCAAGGAGTTTTTCGGCGGCGCTTTCACCGTTATAAGCTCCGGCAGCGCGCCTCTGGACAAGGACCTCAACGACCGCTACAACGCCACCGGAGTCGGCGTATACAACGGCTACGGTATGACCGAGTGCGCGCCGATAGTGGCAAACAACGTGGGCGCGTTTTATAAGAGCGGGTCGGTGGGAAGGCTTATTCCGTGCATGAGAGCCAAAATTGACGACGGAGAAATACTTCTCAAGGGCCCGAACGTGATGAAGGGCTACTATAAGAATCCCGAAGCCACCGCCGAGGCGTTCACCTCAGACGGCTGGTTCAAAACCGGAGACCTGGGCTATCTTGACGGGGACGGCTATCTGTTTATCACCGGCCGCCGCAAAAACCTCATTCTGCTCGACAACGGCGAGAACGTTTCCGCCGAATTTCTGGAGGACAAGCTCAGCCGCGATCCCGTTATAAAGGAGTGCGTGGCCTACGGCGATAACGGCGCAATTTACGCCGAAGTGTTCCCCGACAAGGATATGGCGGCAGCTTCGGGCGTTGCCGACGTGAAGGCCCACGTAGAAGCTTTCGTTGAAAAGGTCAACGGCGAGCTTGCCGATTTCCAGAGGATAAGGGGAGTGGTCCTGCGTGACGTCCCGTTTGAGAAGACCGCGTCGCAGAAAATAAAAAGAGACGTCGTCCGCAGCAAGGCAAAACGCGAGCTCGTTTTGCCCTCGAACCGCGCCGAACGCAGGGTATATCAGGCCGTGGAGGAGATCCTCGGCACGTCAGATATAAGCATGGCCGACGATTTCTTTACCGTGGGCGGCAACAGCCTAAATACCACCGAGCTCGCTGTGGCGCTCAACTTAAGCCCTCAGGCAGTATACGACAGCCCGGTGCTCTCCGATCTCGCCATCAAAGCAGACGCCGTCTCAGCCAAAGAGGCCGACGACAGGGTGAAAAACATAAACGGCATAATAGCTTCAACAAAAACAGACGAAACCGTTTCGGGCTGTAAAAGCGTGCTTCTCACCGGCTCCACCGGTTTTTTGGGCGTACATATACTCAAAGAGCTTGTTGAAGCGGGCAAAACGGTATACTGCCTGGTGCGCGACGAAAAGCGCCTTTATTCCAACATAAAATACTATTTCGGCGACTTTGTAAGTCCGCGCATTATCCCCGTAACGGGCAATATCGAGGCGAAAGACCTCGGCCTCGGCGACGGCTACAATGATCTCGCTTCCGTTATCGACACCGTTTTCCACGTCGCGGCGAACGTCCATCACGCGGGCGACTACGCAGATCTTGAGCGCACGAACGTTCAGGGGACAAGGAACGTCATAGATTTCTGTTTCAGGGCGAACGCCGTTTTGCAGCACACCTCCACCGTGAGCGTGCACGGCGCGGCCACCGTTATCGAGCAGACCGAAAACGCCGTTTTCAGCGAGGATATCCTCGATATCGGCCAGAGATTCACCGACAACGTATACATCCATTCAAAATACAAGGCCGAAGAGGAGGTCCTTCTCGCCAGATCGCGCGGCCTTAAAGCGAATATCTACCGCATAGGCAACCTCACGTGGAGGACTTCCGACGGCGTGTTCCAGCGCAATTCCTCCGACAACGGCTTTCTGCACAGGGTAAGGGCCATTCTCAAGCTCGGCGTGTACCACGAGAACATGGACAAATACCCGATGGACCTCACCGCCGTTGACGAATGCGCCAGGGCCTACGTGCTGCTCGCGCTCTCCGGGAGGATAAACAGGATATACCACATGTTCAACCACAATTTTTTGGATGTGCGCGATATGTTCAGGATGCTTAACGTGCCGTGGCGCTTCGCCTCGACCGCCGAAACGATAGAGATAATGAACCGCAACCTCGACGACCGCGATATCCACGTTTATATGTTCTATATGATGATATCGGGCCGCTCGAGCGAGGTAAAAATGATAAACGACCAAACCGCCGCAGAGCTTAAAAGCCTCGGCTTTACGTGGAGCGTCCCGGATAGGGGATATCTTACCGTTTCAAACGACGGCTCAAGGGGTCAGTGCCTCGATTTCGCGCCGGTTGAGCTGAGGCCCGCCGTTCAAAGCGGCGGCATAACGCCAATAGGCAGAATAACCCTCGGAGTGCTTCGAAACGCCGAAACGCGTCAGCCCGAAACCTTAAGCGGCGAAAACAGCGTGCTGAAAATTAAGGACGCGCTTCTTTCGCGCGGGCTTAAAAAACCCCTGTTCATCACCGTTCCGTTTGAGATCGAAAGCGTTAAAAAGCTTATTTCGCAATTTGAAAACGCTCCGGTGTTCACCGATATCGCCGCCGAGCCCGCGGTTTCCGACACCGACAACGCGCTCGGTCTCTATCTCACAAACGGCTGCGACTGCGTTGTGGGAATAGGCGGCGGCAGCGTGCTCGACACCGCCAAAATAACGGCGCTCAGGGCCGCGAACCCCGAAAGCTTTGTGGAGGATATAGCAAGGCTCGACAGCGAATGCGCGCCCGCCGTGCCCCTTGCGCTCGCGCCGACCACCGCCGGCACCGGGAGCGAAGCCACCCTTTTCGCCGTTGCCACCGAGGACGAAAAGAACAAAAAGCGCCCGTTCACAAGCGATAAGTTCCTTCCGGATATCGTGGCGCTCGATCCCGTCCTCACCGTCAGCGTACCCAAAATGAGCACCGCTTTTACCGGCATAGACGCGCTTTCACACGCCGTTGAAAGCCACCTGAGCCTTTTCGCCCCGTTCTTCCCCGAGGATACCGCTCTCGCTCCCGAGGCGGTAAAGGCGGTGTTTGACAACCTTGAGACCGCGTTCAGCGAGCCGAAAAACATCCGCGCCAGAGACGCCATGCTCAACGCCGCGCACGTTGCCGGAAAGAGCTTCGGCAGAGCGGGCACCGGCTATATCCACGCCATAGCGCACCGCTTCGGCGAATTCTACCACGTGCCGCACGGCCTCGCCATAGCCGCCGCTTTCACACCCGTATTAAGGGCCTATCTTCCGTACGCCTCCGAAAAAATGGCGGAGCTTGCGCGCTGCATCGGAGTCGGGACCGACGCCGGGAGCTTCATAGACGCCGTGGACGCGCTGATAACGCGCCTCGGTATAAATAAATACAGCATACCCTATGATCCCGCGGACTGCTTTGAGATCGCGAGAAAGGCTCAGGAGGAGGCAAAGCTCGTGGGCTATCCGCGCTTCTTCACCGACGCCGAGGTAAGAGAGCTTGTTGACGGCATTTTCAGGCGGTAGCTTATAAACTTTGCCTTGCAAATAAAACCTTGCTGAACAAAGCCTGCGCTTCGTCAGGCCGTTAAGAAAAAGCCTGCCGCTCAGATAAGAGAGCCTCGATCGGTCTTGCGTTTTTTAGGCGGAAGCGTTGGAACGGTCAGGTCCATTTTTCGCTGCGCCGCCTCGATGTCGTAGGACGGGGAAGTGCCGTAATGGTATTTTGACGGCGTGTAGGACTGATTATACCTGTCGTTAGGCGCGCTCAGACGCGGTTTTTGAACGGGGTTTTCCTGCCTGTTTTTGAGCCAGTAGTTTATGAATTTGGGCATCAGGTCGCGCTCTCTTCGCTTATCGGGGTTCGTCAGCAGCCACGAGCTCATGCTTTTAAGCTCTTCTTTTACGTCCACCCCCGGGTATACGGCGGAAAACTGCTCGATATCGCCGTTCGTTACCGCGTAAACGCTCCCGTCCGAAAGGTAGAGAGGCGGAAGATGGGCGTCGTCGTTTTTTGCCGGCAAAACGGCCTTTTCTTCGTATGAAGCCGTGCCTTGCGTTTGAGCGCGTTCGCTCTCAGACGCTTCTTTTTTTACCGTTTCGCTCTGAGAAAACGCTTCCTTTTCAGCCGTTTCTTTTTCCTCTTTTTCAACAGAATCTGTTCCTTCTTTTATATTATTATCTATTTTATTTTTATTTTCATTTTCATTGTGTGAAATGCCGGGGCTTTGTCCTTCGTCGGCTTTCTGTACGTAGCCTTTGTTTTCGGAAAACTCAAGGCTTTGCATCTCAGCGGTGTAAATAGTTGGATTGTATCTGTCTTTTTTTATCGTGTTATTAAGCTTCCAGTGCGCAATGGCGATTATGCCGCTTGCGAATTCAATAACAAAGCCTGCTCTCACAAGCTCGTTAAACGCTCCCGTATCCACGCCGATCATCCTCATTATCTTTCTTTTGCTTCCCAGAAGCCCGTCGTCGTCGGCGGACATGCAGTAGTGGATATAGAGTATCTGCGCTTCGGGAGTCATATCGAGGAAGCGGTCGCTTTCAAGTATATCCTCCGAAAA
>JAFSWN010000038.1 GCA_017450185.1 Clostridia bacterium
AGTGGCTTTATTATAGTAGGGCGTAACAAGCAGCATGCCGTCGGCTCCTGCGTCGCAGGCGTATTTTGTGAGCTGAATAGCGTAGTCGGTGTCGTTTGAGCCTGTTCCGGCTATAACGGGAACGCGGTTGCCTACCCTTTTGACGCAGAACGAAATGACCTCTTTATGCTCTTCGTCTGTGAGAGTCGAACCCTCGCCGGAAGTTCCGGCGACGATGATGGAATCGATGCCTTCTTCAAGCTGCCAGTCAATGAGCCTGCCGAAGCTTTCGTAATCGACCCCCTTCTCGGTCATAGGGGTAACAATAGCGGTGCCCGCGCCTTCAAAAAGAGTATTCTTCATAATACATGCCGTCCTTTCTTAAATAAAACGGGTAGACGCATAAATGCGAATACCCGTTACCGCGCAATAATATTTGCCTGTTACGAATAGCGCTCCGCATTTAATGCGACAGCAGAACAGATATTCTCTGAGCTGCCAACAAAAACCCCGCCGCGGGTCTTCATTTCGGCGCCGTCGCCTTTCTTTCGCTGCCTTGGCGGCATATCCTGCAAAATACTGATCTCGGGCGCGCCTCTATCGTTTTTTAGAATTTTAGCACACTGAATTGATAAAGTCAATAGATAATCAGGTTTTTTTGTCAAATGCCGAAAAAAACAAAACTGTATATTGTTCTTCCCGTTTGCATTTGATATAATAAAGCAAAAGGAGGAATTCCCAATGAAATATAAGAGATACGGTAATACATACGCCGTCCGCATTGACCGCGGCGAAGAGATCTGCGAAAAGCTTAAAGAAATCTGCGTCAAAGAAAACATAAGCTTCGCCGCCGTCAGCGCAATAGGCGCGCTCGGAGAATTCACAGTGGGCGTTTTCGATACGGAAAAGAAGGAATACAAAAAAAAGACGTTCAGCGGCGCTTACGAAATAATATCGCTTCTGGGCAACATAACTACGATGAACGGTGAACCCTATTCGCACCTTCACCTGTGCGCAGCCGACGAGACCGGGATATGCGTGGGAGGCCATTTCAACTGCGGCAAAGTCAGCGCTACGTGCGAAATGTTTTTGCAGATCGTAAACGGAGAGCTTTCACGCTTTCATGAAGAACAAACCGGATTGAATCTTTTTGACATCCGATAAATAAAAACGATATGCTCATTTTAATTCAGCGGCAGGAACAATCCCTGCCGCTGTTGTTGTGTAAAGCTTATTTCTTTGCTTCCCAGCCCTCGAAGATATCGTCGAAGTGATAAACGTTGTGCTCGTCCTTTGAGTGGTTGGTGTACCAGACCTGCGCGAAGAAAGGGTTGGTTTTCGCTATTTCGTCGTAATTCCAGGTCTTTTCGGGAAGGTAGCATTCGGGGCACCAGTGACCGCCGAGAAGGATGAGATTGGGGCTTGCCTCAAACTCGGCGCCGCAGCAGCCGCACTTCCATTTGAGCTTTGTGACAAGGTCGCCCTTTTTCATCTTCTTGCTGAGGCACTCGCCGCCTCTGAACTCCGCCGCCTGCTTCATATCGTCGATATCGAGCTCTTCTTTGGGCTTTGCTTCGTCGTAACCGTGGGACAGAAGATATTTGGAGGAAGCCTCGTTGCTCTTGTCGGGGCTCTCAAGACGGAAGTCCTCCCACTTTGATGGGATCTTGAGATAATCGGCGTATGAGCCGTAGTAGGCGGACATTCTGACTGGATCCTTTGTTTTGACCCAGTCGAGAGTGCCCCATTTGGGAGTCTGCGCGATTTTTTTCATAAAGGGCTTCGCGGCGACGCCGATGGGCTTTTTAAGGGGCAGGTACTTGGGGATCCTGTAGTAGAATTCCACCTGCTTCGCGAGGTTGTCGAAATAATCCTTAACCGGGACGTTTGCTCTGAAGTGCAGATATTCCTCAAGCAGGTCGCCGTCGGCGTAATACTGCCCGTGGAAATTCTTCACGGTGAACCAGTTGGGGTCGAAAAGGTTCTTTGAGGTGCCGAGGCCAATGCAGCCGAGAAGCAGCTCCTCGAACTCGAAGTTTGTGAGACGGTACTCCTTGCCGGAGCCGATGTTGTAGAAACGCCTGAAGAATTCCTCGGGAAGTTCCTCGGTGACGAAATTGCTCATAAGCCTTCCGGAATCCTCAACCGTGCACCATTCGAGCATACCGTTAAGCGGCACATGGTACATTATGGGTTCCATATTGTGAAGGATGGCCGGATAAAGGATGCCCGACTGACGCATAACGACCCAGTGCTTTATACCGCTTTCAACAAACACTCTCTCGGCCATGACCTTTGAGATGGCGTAGTGGTCGTAAATCGATATTTTTATCGGGTCGCCGCAGCGTCCCCAGTGAATGGGTGTGTTCCTGTCGCCTGTTTCGGCGACAGAACCTATGTAGCAGACTTTTATCTCGTCGGCGTTCGGCTGAGCGAGCACGGCCTTTACGATGTTTTCGGCCGCTCCGACGTTGACCTTTCTTGTGGTGTAGGGCTTGTAATCCGCCTGAGGAGAAACCATGCCGCCGATATGAAGGACGTAGTCGGCGCCTGTGACGCCCTTGAGAATAGCCTCGTAATCAAGGAAGTCGCCCCAAATTATATCAACGTTTTTGTTCCCCATATAGGGCTTGAGAAGGTCCTTGTTTTTCTCGCTCGGACGCGCGAGGAAGTTTATTTTTACGTCTTTATGCTTTAATAGCTCCTGAAAAGAAGCCCAACCCATATTACCGGTTCCTCCGGTAAGGAATACAGTTTTCATATCGCATCATCCTTTTTTTATATTTTTTACATTTTACAATAAAAAAAGGGATTTGTCCATAGCGAAAAAACAAATTGAACAAATCCCCGGCAAATAATTATATTGATATCTCCATCGCGGTATCGTAAAGAGAAGTGTCGATGCTCTTGGTCATGCTCAGAGCCTCAAAAATATCGAAATCAAGGATCTTCTCCTTCTGCATTGCAACGACGCGGTTGCCGACGCCGTCAAGAAGAAGATGAGCGGCGTAGGAGCCCATCTGGCTTGCCACTACCCTGTCCTTACACGAGGGAGAGCCGCCCCTCTGAACATGGCCGAGAACCGTTGCGCGGGACTCGACGCCAAGTTTGTGCTCAACGAATTTCGCGAGCGCGCCAACTCCGTTTATGCCCTGAGCAACGAGATTGTCGTTTACGCCCTCGGCAACAACGATGATAAAGTGCTCCTTGCCGGTCTTCTGGGTCCTTCTCATTCTTTCGATTATATCCTTTTCGATGCTGAACTCTATCTCGGGGATAAGGATCGAAGTGGCTCCGACGGCTATACCGGCGTTGAGCGCGAGATAACCGGCGCGTCTGCCCATGACCTCAACGATAAAGCAGCGGTCGTGGGATTCTGTGGTATCTCTGATACGGTCCACCATGTCCATTATAGTGTTGAGGCACGTATCGTAGCCTATGGTGTAGTCGCAGCAGGCGATATCGTTGTCTATAGTGCCGGGAACGCCGACGCAGTTGATCCCGCGAAGGCTAAGATCCCTCGCGCCTCTGAAGGAGCCGTCGCCGCCTATGACGACGATGCCCTCGATGCCGGCGTTTTTACACACCTCAATGGCCTTCTGCATACCTTCTTCAGTGCAGAATTCCTTGCTTCTGGCGCTGTAGAGCATGGTGCCGCCGCGATGGATGATATCGGAAACGCTGCGCAGGTTCATTTCGAACATGTCGCCCTTCATAAGGCCCGCGTAGCCTCTTCGTATGCCGAGGACCCTCGCTCCGTTTTCACAGCCGGTCCTGACAACGGCTCTTATTGCCGCGTTCATACCGGGCGCGTCGCCGCCGCTGGTGAGTACCGCAATCGTTCTCATAAAAAATACCTCCGGGATACTGAAAAATCATTCTTCCTTATTTTATATTGAGCGCCCGATAATGTCAACATTTTTTTTGACACATATCGGGCAAAACAGCGGTTTTTCGCAAAAATCAAATTCTAAGCAGCCGCTTATCGCGCTATAATTAATCAGCGGCTACCTAACCACAACGTTTTCATTGCCGAGGAGTTTACTCAGCCCCTTTATGAGCGCGGGATCGGGGCTCGTGCTTATGCCGCTTCCGTAGTCGCGCTCGCCGGTGTCGGAATAAAACAAAACAAGAGGGACGTTTCCGTTGAAAATGCCGCACATTTTTTTCGCCCTGTCGCATTCCACGCTGCCGGCCGAAGGAACGCGCAGATATACTCCGCTTCTGCCCTTCTTTTGTGAAGCCGGCGCCGACGCGCTCTGAGAAGCGGACTCGGGTGAACTCGCTTTCGGAGCACTTCCGCCTTCAATGCGGGTGACCGGAGCTGCGACGGCCTCGTGAACCTGAGATACCGTCGGGACGGTTCTTTCATTTATATTGACATTATAATCTCCGTCCGTCACGGAATAGTACTCCGCTGCGGCGTCCAAAACGTTTTGAGGGATATCGGGGACAAAGCCTATGTCCGGCATATCGGGCACGTCGGAAATATCGAAAGAATCGGGATCGACGCTTTGATAATAAGCCGCCGCGCTGGTGGAAAGTTTATAGTCTCTTTCAGGCAGCTTATAATCCTTGAGGATAAGGGCGTCGTCGGGTATCTCCTTTTCCGGGAGCAGCTCCTCGCAAAGAAGCTTCGGCACTTCGTCGTCCTTGAGAGAAACCTTGCCCGTGAGAAGGACAATTTCGTCTTCGAGCATATACTGTCCGTATTTATCGTAGGACTTCGGAAAAACAAGGCACTCGACGGCTCCGTAGACGTCCTCTATTGTGAGGAAAGCCATCGTTGTGTTATTTTTCGTAATTTTTTTCCTTACGGCGGAAAGAATACACAAAATTCTCACCCGGTCGCCGTCGTGATAGGGCGTATCAGGCTC
Source organism: Clostridia bacterium (assembly GCA_017450185.1). Taxonomy (GTDB): domain Bacteria; phylum Bacillota; class Clostridia; order Oscillospirales; family Acutalibacteraceae; genus RUG806. The sequence goes on from JAFSWN010000038.1 coordinate 4,857, forward strand.
GGTCAGAGAGGAAGCGAGGATATTGCTCGTTTTCGCGCAGCCGAGAAGCTCGCTTGTTTCGGCGTATTCCGCCATCGGGTGTCCCGACATATAGATACCGGTGGTTTCCTTCTCACCCTGAAGCAGCTCCTTTTTCGGGAATTCGGCAACGTCGGGAGCCTTGATCTCAATGGCGGCTGCGAGAGCGGAGCCCATATCGAAGAAGCCTATCTGCCCCTCTATTTTGTTCTTTTTTTCGCTGTCGAGCTGCGAGAGGATATCTCCGATCATCTCAAACATCTGATGACGGTTAAGGCCGAAGCAGTCGAGCGCGCCGCTCTTTATCATATTTTCAAGCGCGCGCCTGTTGAAATCCTTGCCGTAACAGCGCTTGCAAAAGGAATAATAGCTTTCGAACGGCCCGTTTTCCTCGCGCTCCTCAAGGATCGTCTTTATGACGCCGCTGCCGAGGTTCTTAATTGCGAGAAGGCCGAAACGGATATTGTCTCCGACGACGGTGAACGTTTCCATGGATTCGTTGACGCTCGGCGGCAGCACCTTGAAGCCGAGATTGGTCTGGCACTCGTTTATATAGCCGACGACCTTGTCGGTATTGTCAAGCACGCTCGTGAGCATCGCCGCCATAAACTCCTGCGGATAATAATACCTGAGCCACGCGGTCTGGTACGTAAGCAGCGAATAAGCGGCGGAGTGCGATTTGTTGAAGGCGTATGAAGCGAAGGAAGCCATATCGTCGAAAATCTTGTTCGCGGCCTCCTCGCTTACGCCTCTTTTGAGGCACCCGTCGCATTTTGAGCCGCCGTCGGTGCCGTCGGAGCCGTAGATGAAATACTGCTTCTGCTGCTCGAGGACCTCAGGCTGTTTTTTTGCGACCGCGCGGCGGACCATGTCGGCGGCGCCCATCGAATACCCCGCAAGCTCGCGGAATATCTGCATGACCTGCTCCTGATACACTATCGTGCCGTAGGTAACGTCAAGAATGGGCTTAAGCTTCGGTGTGTGGTATTTGATGGATTCGGGATGCTTGCGGTTCTCAAGATAAGCGGGGATAAAGTCCATGGGGCCTGGACGGTAGAGAGCGATAACGGCTATAATATCTTCAAGGTTCCTCGGTTTCATGTTTATCATAAGCGAACGTATACCCGCGCTTTCACACTGGAACACCCCGAAGGTGCCGCCTTCGCCGAGCATCTTATATACGTTCGGATCGTCCACGTCCACCTTCATAATGTCGAAATCGGGGTCCTTTTTGTGGATAAGGTTCACGGCGTCCGTGATAACGGTAAGCGTCCGAAGGCCTAAGAAGTCCATTTTAAGCAGGCCGAGCTTTTCCACCCAGCCTTTGTAATACTGAGTAACCACCGCGTCTCCGCTCTTGAAAAGAGGCACGTAATCGTCAACGGGTTTATCGCAGATAACGACTCCGCAGGCGTGCATGCCGGTGTTTCGCGGCATTCCCTCGATCTTAATAGACGTGTCGACCACGCGCTTAACAAAGGGATCGGCGTCGTACATCTTTTTGAGGTCGGCGTTGCTCGTGAGAGCTTTTTCAATAGTCATGTTGAGCTCGGCCGGGATCTCCTTTGTGATGGCCTGAGAGCGCGCGATATCCATTCCGAGAACACGGGCGACGTCCCTTACCGCGCCCTTCGCGGCGAGAGTTCCGAATGTGGCTATCTGCGCCACGTGGTCAGCGCCGTAGCGGCGAACAACATAGTCAATTACCTCCTGCCGCCTTTCGTAGCAGAAGTCTATATCAAAGTCGGGCATGCTGACGCGCTCGGGGTTCAAAAAACGCTCGAACAGCAAGGAGTAGCGCATGGGGTCTATATCGGTTATACCGCAGGTGTAGGCCGCTATGCTTCCGGCGCCTGAGCCTCTTCCGGGGCCTACGGGTATGCCGACGCTCTTTGCGTAGTTTATATAATCCCAAACTATCAGGAAATAGTCGATAAAGCCCATCTGGTGGATGACGCCGAGCTCATAGTTGAGGCGGTCCATATACTCCGGCGGATAGTTTTCTCCGTAGCGCCTGACCATGCCCTCATAGCACATTTTTTTAAAGAATTCAAAGTGGTCCTGCCCGCCAGGGACCTCAAATATAGGCAGCTTGGTGTCGCCGAAAACAAAATCGACGCTGCAGCGCGCGGCTATCTTGTTTGTGTTTTCCAGAGCCTCGGGCAGCTCGGGGAAAAGCTCAAGCATCTCGTCGCCGGACTTGAGATAGAACTCGTCTGTCTGGAAGCCCATCCCCGTGTCCTCTTCAATTGTGTGCTTTGTCGCTATGCATACAAGGATCTTCTGCGTCTCGGCGTCTTCCTTTTTTATGTAGTGGGCGTCGTTCGTGGCGACAAGGCCTACGCCTATTTCGCGGGCGAGCTTAACGATAAGAGGATTCGTGCGCTTCTGCTCCTCAAGCCCGTGGTCCTGTATCTCAAGAAAATAATTGTCTTTGCCGAAAAGATCCCTGTACCATATAGCGGTCTCTTTTGCCTTCTCGTAGTCGTTTTTAAGGAGCGCCTGAGGGATCTCTCCCGCAAGGCAGGCCGAAAGGCAGATAATCCCCTCGTGGTATTTTTCAAGGAGCTCGTGGTCTACTCTCGGTTTGGTATAAAAGCCCTCCGTCCATGCCGCGGAAACTATTTTTATAAGGTTCTGATAGCCCTGCTGGTTTTCACACAGCAGTATCAGGTGGTATCTCTCGTTGTCAAGGCCGTGGACCTTATCGAAGCGAGTGCGCTGCGCAACGTACACCTCGCAGCCTATAACGGGATGGATGCCCGCTTTTTTGCATTCAAGGAAGAAATCTACGGTCCCGTACATTGCGCCGTGATCGGTCATGGCGAGCGAATGCATACCGAGCTCCTTGGCGCGGGCAACGAGAGGCTTTATACGGCAAGCTCCGTCAAGAAGAGAATATTCAGTGTGTACGTGAAGGTGGGTGAATTCAGTCATTTTTATTATCTCCCGTCGCCTTCTGGCCGTAATAGGCGTTTTTGCCGTGTTTTCTCAGATAGTGTTTATCAAGGAGATACTGCGAAATAGGAGAAGCGCCGCCGGAAATCCTGTCGGTTTTAAGCGCCATCTCGGCAACTATCTCGAGCACCGCCGCGTTGTAGGCAGCGGTTTTCGCGTCCTTTCCCCAGCAGAACGGCCCGTGCGACTTAACAAGCACGGCGGGAACAGCGTTTTCGTCTGTAAGGGTGCTCTTAAAGTATTCCGCGATGACGAGACCTGTGTTTTTTTCATACTCCGAGCTCACTTCTTCCTCTGTGAGCTCCCTTGTGCAGGGAACGCTGCCGTAACAGAAATCGGCGTGGGTCGTCCCGAGAGCCGGGACGGAAGCTCCCGCCTGAGCGAACGCGACAGCGTTGACGGAATGCGTGTGCACTACCCCGCCGATATCGGAAAAAACGGAATACAGCACGGCGTGGGTGGCCGTATCGGAGGACGGAAAAGCTCTCCCTCAACCTTGTTCCCGTCGAAATCTACTATGACCATCTGCTCGGGGGAAAGCTCCTCATAGGGCACTCCCGACGGCTTGATCGCGAACACACGCTTTTCCCTGTCGCACTCGGAGGCGTTGCCCCACGTGAAGGGAGCGATGCCGTACTTATACAGAAGCATATTGGCTTCATACGCTTTTTGTTTTATCTGTTCAAACATTCAAATTATCTCTTTCTTTATATCTTTGACGACGCTTCGGCGGCTTCAAGCCCGCTGTTATAGAGCTCCATATACCTTTCGAAGCCCTCTTTATCCTGCGCTTCGGGATAAACTACCGAGATAGCGGCGTTCGCGAACACTTTATTATTGAGATAAGCGCTGTGCGTTTCG
>JAFSWN010000039.1 GCA_017450185.1 Clostridia bacterium
AGATAGAGATAGAAATAGAATTAAGAGTTTAGAGATATATATAAAAAAAAGAAGATGAAGAAAGAAAAGGAGCCGTAAAGCGGCTCTTTCTTCGTCGTCGTGAATCAAAAAAAATTATTAAAATTCTTTTTTCGCTTCGCGATAAATAAAGTTTATTAAAAGGTCTTTCGGAAAACGTCGGATGATTCAGTATATAGAGCTGTTTTCGGAAGCAAGCGAAAACAGCCTCGTTTCGTTTTTCTTCATATAAAGGGTGATGGTATCGGACATGCCGCTCATTTCGCCGTCGGAAAGAAGCTCGCGGTAGGAATAAAGCCCGCCGAGGTCTATGGTTTTTGCGCCTTCGCTTCTTGAATGTACGGCAATAAAGCTTTCGTTTACGTAGACTATATCGTCGGAGCTTATGTAGATATGCGCGCCGCACTCCTTCATGAAGGCGCGAAGCTCCTTTGAAGAGAATTTGGTTTTATACGCGGAAAGGGAGATATATTTAACGCGGTCCTTTTTGCACAGCTCGAGGGCGCGGGCCATATACGTCGTTTTGAGCGAGGATAAAAAGACGACGCACTTGTAGTTTTTATACACAGCCTCAAAATCGCTGAGGTCGTATATATCGTAGGGCGCTCCTGACAAGCCGAGCTCCATTCGCTGATTAAAGGCGGCGTTTCGCATGGCGCAGTCGGTATAGTATTTATAGGCGCTCTCGTCAATAAAAACGGCAGTTTCGGCCTTTGACGCCCTGTTCCGGGCAAAAAGGGACGAAGAACAGATATCAATCATTTTTTCGATATCCGAAAGGATGACGGGATCGTTGTACCAGCCGCCCCACATATCGAACCACCAGAAGCCGTTGCCCTTTATAAGCTGGCGGGCAAAGGTTTTTCGCAGCATTGAAACGCTCAGCTCCCTGCTTTCGAGCGGCTGCCAGATGGGAGCGGTATAGCTCGCGTTTTCGTCATATTCGGGTGCGCATTCGCTCAAAGGCCTTGTGAGATGGGTGCGCACGTCGCACTCCTGCATGCAGAGCTTGCCGTGAAGGCGCACGGAATCGGCGGGGTACATCTCGGTCCAGTCCGCTCCGGGGTCCCTTGTGCCGATATAGGAATTGGGCGAACAGATAAAATCCACAGCGTCGCAGGCGAGCAGGGTTTTAAGCGAGTGCGTGCCGTAGAGCGGGGAGCTGACTTCAAGCGAATAGCCGTAGAACGTGCCCACAACAACGTTCCCGCCGGTCTCCTCCTTGGCAACAGAGCATAAAAGGCATATATCGTCCGCCGCCGCGAACGAGGCGAACTCCAGAAACAGGGCAAGGCGCTCATCCCTGTGATAAGTGTTTTTGCCTTTAAGAAGAGACATATCGGGCAGGCCCGAAAAACCGCAGTCGGGATAGTATTTTCTGAGGTATTCGTCAAACGCCTTTTCGGCGGTTTCGCTAAAGCCAGCGTTCAGATCGAAATGGAACCATTCCTCGGTGTTTCCGCCGGCTATCTGATAGCCGACTATATGAGAAGCGTAGGCGCTCCGGTTTATATGGCGGATGACCTGCCGCAGCATATCGCACGCGGTATCGCGGAATTTCTGCGAATAGAGCGATTCCCTTTGGCCCATGCCGTCAAGGCAGTCGACGTTTTCCTCTATCCACCACAGCGGCATTGAAACGTTTAGGCGGGGAAAGATGAGGGCGTCCGGGCAGGAATCGAGGATCTTCTGAACAGAGCCGTCAAGAGCCGAAAAATCCGGCCCGTTTTTATTGTCGAAAATGCCGTTATGAAAGGGCTTGTTGTTGAACGCGGCGTTTATCCATCTGCCCGCGAACAGCACGGGTACCGAAAACAGGCGGCAGCCCGCTTCGGCAAACTGAGAATAGTTGTTGTATTCCTCAAGGTAGGTCATATAAGCCGCCGCCGGGAAGGGGGCGCCGTTTACAAAAAGCGTTGGCACGCCGCCGCAGCGCGCAACATATGAGCTTATTCCTCTGTATTTTTCCATATCTCTCTCAACGGTGTGATAATTTGAAACCAAGTCCGCTGTTTTTTTTGGCCGGTAACAGCTGAACGCGCCGCCTAAAAAAGTAATCAGAACCAGCCACAGGCTGATGATCCTGCCGGGCATAACGGAACCTCCTGGAATTAATGAGGAAAGAAAGAAGAAATTCGGAATTCGGAATGCGTAATTCGGAATTATAGTAAAACTTCAAGTTACAGCTTCTAACGTAAGCATTACACTAATTGATACTATCAGACCTTTTGTTATTTATAATGCGAAGCGCAGCTTCCGAAATTCCGAATTACGAATTACGAATTCCGAATTATTACATTTCTTTCGTATTTTATCTTTTATCTTTTAACTTCGTCGCTTCCTATCCACATATCCTCCCAGCTCACGCCGGTGATCTTTTCGAGGCGTTTTTTCTGCTCTTCGGTGATGTTTACCTCGCCCGTTTCGTGCTTTTCTTTTATAACGCGCTGTATTTCCTCGTGGTCCTGTTTCGTCATTGAATAACGGTAGATGCACAGCACGCACAAAAGCGCAAGAACGGTTGGGATAAACACGAAGTTGAGCCTCAGGCCGAAGATGGAACGGGGGGTCTGATCGGCGGGGGCCTGAGTGTTGGGATCGTAATCAAAGAATTTAAGCCCCCATCCGACGGCGTAGCTTATAAAGCTGCCGATGGTTTTGCGGAACAGCGAATAGAACGTGGCTATAACGCCCTCGCGGCGGCGGCCGGTGATGAGCTCGTCCGCGTCGGTCACGTCGGGACGGATGTTGTCCGCCACAAAGCCGGGGCCGGAGAAGCCGAAATTATAAAGAATTGCGGAGGTTATCATGATGACAGTAGAGAGCTTCGCGGGCGTTTTCGGAGAGATAAGGCCGTTGAGCGCGAGGCCTGCAACCATGAACGGGCCCAGAAGCTTTCCGCAGAAGGTTTTTCCCTTATAGCGCACAAGCAGGTAGTTTAAGGGCGAGCCCATGAACTCCGACGTGCCCGCGATTATATTGAACAGGTTGAAATATTTATATAGATCCGCCACGCTGATGATAAAATACTGGTCGGTGATGCCGTAAAAGCTGTGGCACAGCGAATAGAAAAGCTGAATGATAAAATACTGCCTGAAGGACCTGTTTGAGAAAACAAGCTTGTATTCGTGCGCCAGATAGCGCCAGTTCAGCGGCTCGTGCGGCTGAGTGAGCGACGGGGGCTCCGACGTTTTGAAGAAGCAGAAAATGAGCGGCCATAAAAACCATACCGACAGTATGATTCCGATCATCGCGTAGTTCCCGCGGTCGGCGGGCGTCGGGTTGGGAAGGCCCGTCAGCGCAGTTTTCACGTTGAACCCGCTTATCGCAAGCGCGGTAAACACCCATGAGCTCACCTGCCCCACCGAGTTCATCATATATTCAACTATCTTGAACTGCGTGCGAAGAAAATACGACGGCGCAACCAGCGGAAGCATCGCCTCATGCGGGATGGCGGCCACTGTGTAGGACGTGCTGTAGAGTATGGCTGCAAACAGGTACCACCACCACACGGCGGAAAGGTTGCCCGTTCCGGAGATGCCGAAAGAGGTCCACTTGCAGATATACGCCAGAGCGAACGGGATGGCGGAAATGATAAGATAAGGACGGTGGCGGCCGTATTTGGAGTGAGTACGGTCGGTAATACTTCCCATTACGGGGTCGTTGAACGCGTCCCAAAGGCCGTTTATAAGAGAGATGCGCCCCGCCTGCTCGGTGTTCAGCCCCTCAACGTAGGCAAGGAACTGCTGGTGGAACTGCCCTATGGGATAGCCCGCGCCGCCGAGCGTTATGTTTGCCGAGGTAAAATTCAGCGCCGGGACGAAAACCTCTTTTACGGTCCCCTCAACGCCGAGAATATCTTTTATTTTTTCAAGAACTGCCAAAAATATCACCACTCAAACTGATAAATTCCGTAAAATTAATAAAATGATTTTATCATACGGGCGCTTTATATGTCAAGATTTAATAAAATAATTAAATAATAAAAGCTGAAAATATACAAAGATAAAAAAAGCTTGCAATAAGCGAAATTCTATGATACAATAGCTCTGTTTGTGACTTTTATAAAAAGTCTTTATTCCCATTATTCATACAGGAGGACAATGATTTGAAACTTTACAGCGCTCAGAACATCCGCAACGTTGTTATCGCCGGCCACGGCGGCAGAGGCAAAACAACGCTTGCAGAGGCGATGCTCTACATAGCAGGAGCCTCAGACCGTTTCGGCAAGGTTGCCGACGGCAATACCGTTATGGACTACGATCCCGAGGAGAAACGCCGTCACAATTCCGTGTCGTCAGCGGTATGCCCCGTTGAATGGAACGATACAAAGGTAAATATAATCGACACTCCCGGCCTCTTCGACTTTGAGACCGGCGTATCCGAAGGTATCCGCGCAGCCGAGACCGCTCTTATCGTTCTCGCCGCAGGCTCCGGAGTCGACGTTGGCGCGGAGAAGGCCTTCAAGGCCGCGAACGCCAGAAAAATGGCAAAGTTTGTTGTGGTTACACGCTGCGACGCCGAAAACACCGACTTCTACAAAACTCTTGAGGCTCTCAAAGAGGAATACGGCGCGGCTGTTTGCCCCGTTGTGGTTCCCTGCGTAGAGGGCGGCAAGGTAGTAAGCTACGTGAACTTCCTTCAGAACAAGAGCTTCACCTACGCGAACGGCAAGGCCACCGCGGGCGACGTTCCCGCAAACGCGCAGGTCAACGCCCTTCACGATGAATTCACCGAGGCCGTCGCCAGCACCGACGAGGACCTTATGATGAAATTCTTCGACGGCGAAGAGCTCACTCACGACGAGATAGTCAACGCCCTTTCGGTTGGCGTGGCAGCCGGAGAGATCATCCCCGTATACGCCTGCGCAGCCTACACTCTCGACGCCGTGGACCTTGTCCTCAACGGCGTTACCAAGCTTGCTCCCGCTCCCACGGCCAGAAAAGAAAAGGCAAAGGACGACGCGGAAAACGAGGTTGAGCTTGAATGCAAAGAAGACGGCCCGCTTGCGGCTATATGCTTCAAGACCGTCGCCGACCCGTTCGTGGGCAAGATGAGCTACGTTAAAGTTGTTTCCGGCAAAATAGCTCCCGACACCGCGTGCGTTTGCGCGAGAAGCGGCGCGGCGCTCCGTCTTGGCAAAATAATCATTGCCAAGGGCGGCAAGACCGAAGACACCACTGCTATCCCCGCCGGCGACATCGGCGTTATCACCAAGCTCGACGAAATTCAGACCGGCGACACCATCTGCAGCGACAAGAAGATCCTCAACCTCGATCCTCCCGTGTTCCCGAACGCCTGCCTGCAGATGTGCGTGAACGTCCGCAAGAAGGGCGAAGAAGAAAAGGTTGCCCAGGGCATGCGCAGACTCGCTCAGGAAGACCCCGCCATCAAGTTCTATACAAACGAGGAAACCAGAGAGCAGATCCTTGCCGGCCTCGGCGAGCAGCATCTTGACCTCATCGTCGCCAAGCTCAAGGCCAAGTTCGGCGTTGAAGTCGACCTTGCGATACCGAGAGTGGCATACAGAGAGACCATCAAGAAAAAGGTTGAGATCCACGGGCGTCACAAGAAGCAGTCCGGCGGCCACGGCCAGTTCGGCGACGTTTGGATCCGTTTCGAGCCCTCGGAGTCCGAGGACCTCGAATTCGCAGAGGAAGTTTTCGGCGGCTCCGTGCCCAAGAACTTCTTCCCCGCCGTTGAAAAGGGCCTTCGCGACTGCGTGACCAGAGGTATGGTCGCCGGTTATCCCGTTGTGGGACTCAAGGCCACCCTTTACGACGGCTCCTACCATCCCGTCGACTCCTCTGAAATGGCGTTCAAGACCGCCGCTTCCCTTGCTTTCAAGCAGCTCAAGGACGTTGCCGGCCCAGCGATACTCGAGCCCATCGGCACCCTTAAGGCATACATGCCCGACGACAACCTCGGCGACATCATGGGCGATATCACCAAGCGCCGCGGCAGAG
>JAFSWN010000040.1 GCA_017450185.1 Clostridia bacterium
GCGGCAGAAAAGAGATGGTCCTTTCGGATATCGTTAAGGCCGCCGAAGACGCGGGACTCAGGGAGATAGCGATAACCGACCACATTCATCCGTTTGAAACGCCGAAGATCGACCGCAACATGAGAAGGCTCGTTCCCCAAAGAACCGAAATAAAAACAAAGGTCAGGGTTTATCTCGGAGCGGAGCTCTCGGCGCACGGTAAAAACAAATATACGTTAAAATATACCGACAAAAGGCTCGAATACCACCTCTACGCTCACAACCACTACCATATGTTCGGCTGGGAACAGCCGGAGGACAAAAGCCCCGAGGGCTACAAAACCCACTGTATCAAAACTCTGAAAAACGTTATCGCCTCCAAAAAGGCGGACTGCCTCGCGCACCCGTTTATCGACAAATATATAGTCAGGGAATTCGAGGACAGATACGGCTTTACCTACGGCTGCATAACAAGCCTTTTCACAGACAACGACCTTGGCGATATCATGCAGGCGGGAAAAGAGAACCGGGTTGCGTGGGAAATAAACACCACCGCGCTTATACAGTATAAGGATTTCATGCGTAGGTATTTCCATATTGGGAAAGAGGTCGGCGTGTGCTTCAACCTCGGCACCGACGCGCACACGCTAAAGGCCGTGGACCCCGGAGAAATGAAAGAGTTTTTTATTAAAGAGATCATGTGAGGACGCTTATGCCGCTTATCGACGAAGAAGGATTCGCAAAACTGCTCAAAACGGATTTCACCGAAAACAAATTCATGGTTTTCGGCGACGACGGCTACCTGAAGGAAGTATATTCCGACAGGCTTATTAAGGCCGTCATAAAGGACGAAAGCCTTAAGTTTTTCAATTTCCGAACCTATGACGAGCAAGCGCAGGCAGACGACATATTTGAGGACGCTGATATTCTGCCGGTCATGTCTGACAGGACGCTTCTTTTTATAAAGAACTTCCCTCTTTCGGAGCTCGGCGAAAAAGTACTGAAAGAATTTGAGGAAAAGCTGAAAAACGTTCCCGATTCGAGCGTGATGGTTTTTTATTATTCCTCCTCCGATTTCAGCGCGAACAAAAAAGAGTTTCCAAAATGGAGCGCCGCCATAGAAATGTTCAGACGCGTAGGCACAGCCGTGGACCTTTCGCACCGAACGGAGAAGAAGATCGTTCGGATGCTCATTAAGGGCGCTTCTTCAAGGAACGCTTCTATCAGCGAAGACGCCGCCGCGTATTTCATCAACGTGTGCGGGGAGGACACGGGGAACCTGCTTAACGAATTCAATAAGCTTTGCGCCTTCGCCGACTCTCAGCCGATAACGAAAGAAATGATAGACGTCTGTGTCACAAAGAGCGTTGACGCCTCGGTTTTTGACATAAGCGCAGCCATATTCTCGGGCAATGCCGATAGAGCTTTTGAGATAACGAACGAGCTTCTGAGGCAAAAAACACCGGTGCAGTCGATATTGGGCGCTCTCATTCAGAGCTATATGACGGTATACCGCTACAAAACGGTGAAAAACGCCGGCAGGAGCCTTTCGGAGATCATCGGGCCCTTCGGCTATAAGGGCGACCCCGGCTATTTATTCGGAAAGATATCTGCATTCGCGAACCGTTTGGAAATGAAAAAGCTGAGAAGCTCGCTTGACATTCTGAGCGAAGCGGACATAAAAAGCAAAAGCACATCCGTTGATCCCGCTTCCCTTCTCACCGAGGTCATAGCGAAGCTCTGCGCCGTCTGACGGGGGTAAAACATGTTTCACACCGAAAGAACCGTTATAGTTGAAGGAAAATACGACAAGATACGTCTGTCGTCCTTTATTGACGCGCTCATAATCGAAACCGACGGCTTCGGCGTTTTTTCGGACAGAGAAAAACGGGAATTCATAAAAAAAACGGCCCTCGAAAAGGGGCTGATGGTAATAACCGATTCCGACGCGGCGGGCTTTAAGATAAGAAACTACATATTGAATATCGCCGGCAGCGCGGACATAATAAACGTGTATATCCCCGACGTTTTCGGCAAAGAAAAAAGAAAAACCTCCCCCTCAAAAGAGGGGAAATTAGGCGTTGAGGGCATGAGCACGAAGGACCTTGAAGAGGCGCTCAGAAGATCGGGCTTTTTTGAGGAAGGAGAAAAAGAAAAACCGGAAAGCGAGTTCATAACGAACGCGGACCTTTTTGAACACGGGCTGACGGGAAATGAAGGCAGCGCCGAAAAAAGAAGGGACTTTCTGGCTTTTTTAGGGCTTCCCCGACGCCTTTCCGGGCAGACTCTCATAATAACGCTCAATTCATTTCTTACAAAACGTGAGTTCACCGTAAAGCTGATGGA
>JAFSWN010000041.1 GCA_017450185.1 Clostridia bacterium
CGCGTTGCCTCCCGCGACCTCGATTTCTTCAAGCGACATACCGAGCGCTATTTTTGCGGTAACTCTCGCTATGGGGTATCCGCTCGCCTTTGAGGCAAGAGCGGAAGAACGCGAAACCCTCGGGTTCACTTCAATAAGATAGTATTCGCTCGTCTCCGGGTGCAGCGCGAACTGTACGTTGCAGCCGCCTTCAATTCCGAGCTCGCGGATGATTTTTATAGCGCTGTCGTTGAGCATCCTGAGGTCATGCTCGTTCAGTGAGAGTATCGGCGCCACAACGATGGAGTCTCCGGTGTGCACGCCCACGGGGTCCACGTTTTCCATGCCGCATATCGTTATCGCGTTGTCGGCGCCGTCGCGCATTACTTCAAATTCAATTTCCTTGTAGCCCTTGACGCTCTTTTCAATAAGCACCTGGTGGACGGGGGAGAGGCGGAAAGCGTTCACCCCTATTTCATAGAGCTCCTCTTTGTTCTCGGCAAAGCCTCCGCCCGTGCCTCCGAGCGTGAACGCGGGGCGAAGCACCACGGGGTAGCCTATCTTTTCAGCCGCAGCCATGGCCTCTTCCATGTTATAGGTTATTTCGGAGGGTATAACGGGCTCTCCGATGCTCTGGCACATCTCCTTGAAAAGCTCTCTGTCTTCGGCGCGCTCTATGCTCTTGGCGGGAGTGCCGAGAAGCAGGGTGCCGCATTCCTTCAGAACGCCCTTCTGTTCGAGCTGCATGGCGAGGTTGAGGCCTGTTTGCCCGCCGATGCCGGGCACAATAGCGTCGGGACGCTCATAGCGCAGTATTTTTGCTATATATTCGAGCGTAAGAGGCTCCATATACACCTTGTCGGCAATGGAGGTGTCGGTCATTATCGTGGCGGGGTTGGAATTGCAGAGTATGACCTCATACCCCTCTTCCTTGAGCGCGAGGCAGGCCTGCGTGCCCGCGTAGTCAAACTCCGCAGCCTGACCGATGACTATCGGGCCGGAACCGATTATAAGCACCTTTTTAATGTCTGTTCTCTTCGCCATTATCTATATCTCCTTTGCTTTGTATACTGTTTTTCCGCCGCACACGGTAAGAAGGCATCTTCCCGTTACGGCCGTCCCCTCAAAGGGCGTCGATCTTCCCATTGAAATGAAGTTTTTCGGATCTATGACCGTTTTCTGCGTCAGGTCCCACACCGTATAATCATCTTTTATCGGTATGCCGAACCGTTTTCGCGGGTTTACGCACATAAGCTCAATGAGCCTTTCGAGCGTTATAACGCCCTTCTCAACAAGCTCCGTATATAAAAGCGGGAAAGCCGTTTCAAGCCCCACTATGCCGAACGCGCTGTTTTTAAGCCCCTTCGATTTTTCCTGTACGCTGTGAGGCGCGTGGTCGGTGGCTATCATATCCACAGTCCCGTCGATAACGCCCTCAATGAGCGCCAGCCTGTCGCGTTTTGATCTGAGCGGCGGGTTCATCTTGAAGCGTCCGTCCTCTGAAAGATCGTTTTCGTCGAGCAGCAGGTAATGCGGCGCGGTTTCGCAGGTGACGTCTATGCCGTCTTCTTTCGCCTGCCTTATGAGCGCCACGCTCTCTTCGCACGATATATGGCACACGTGATAAGCGCAGCCGGTCTTTTTCGCGAGAGCGATATCTCGCTCGATCTGCTTCCACTCGCTTTCGGAGCATATCCCCGCGTGCCCGTGCTTTTCAGAGTAAGCGCCTTTGTGTATATATCCGCCCTCGAGCAGCTCGTTTACTTCGCAGTGCGCAGCGATAAGCTTTTTCAGGCTTGCCGCTTTTCGCATGGCTTTTTCCATCATTTCGGCGCTCTGCACGCCCCTGCCGTCGTCGGAAAAGGCTATGCAGTTTTGAGCGAGCGCTTCCATATCCGAAAGGACCGCGCCTTTTTCGCCTTTCGTAATGGAGGCGTAGGGGTACACGTTTATAACGGCGTCCTTTTTTATTATGTCCGTCTGCGCTTTCAGGTTTTCGGCGCAGTCCGGAACAGGGGAGAGGTTCGGCATCGTGCACACCGCGGTATAGCCTCCCGCCGCCGCGGCGTGGGAACCGGTTTTTATCGTTTCTTTATAAGAAAAACCCGGCTCGCGGAAATGCACATGCACATCGCAAAAACCGGGGAAAACAGTTATGCTGTTGAAGTCGGCGCCGTTTAAAAGAGAAAAGAGAACGTCCGTATCGGGCTTTGCCTCGCTCAAACTGCCGGGCAGAATATGCCGGATCTTCAAAACGTCCTTCATGGTGATCTCCTCTTGAGGTCTTCTTAAAATTTTTTCAATTATATCATCGCGTTTTTTCTTTGTCAAGCATTGATTTTTGAATTCACATATGATATTATATAATGACAAAAATAATAAAATAATATAAAGAGATACATATTATGAAAAAGGACCGTGTTATCAGAATAACCGATACGCAGACCACCGCCGAGGGCGAGGACGGCGTGGAAGTCACCACTATGGGGCACTTTCGCGGCAGCGAAGACGACTACACCCTGAGCTTTGAGGAAAACTTCGGCGACGGGCTCAAAAGCAGCACGCGGATAAGCGTCAAGGGGCAGAAGACCGCCTCTATAATGCGCACAGGCGACATCTGCAGCGAAATAACCGTTGAGCCGGGCAAGCGCCATTCCTGCCGCTACACCACTCCCTACGGCGACATGTTCATCGGCGTGTTCGCGCAGAACGTTTTCAGCTCCGTTTCACCGAAGGGCGGCCAGCTCGAAATGACCTACACCGTAGACTGCAACGGAAGCCTTATTGCGAAAAAACAAATGATAATAAAAGTGAGCGATACGCTCCACTGACGGAGAATACTATGAATATTATACCGAAAACAGCCGAAAATCAAATCAGTGAGATCTGCGTTTCGGCGCTTAAAAGGGCTATGGCGTCGGGCATTCTCCCCGAAGCGGAGCTTCTGCCCTTCAACGTCGAGATACCAGCCGACCGCAAAAACGGCGACTATTCCACAAATATCGCTATGGCTCACGCGAGGGCTTTCAGGAACGCTCCCATAAAGATCGCTCAGGCCGTCATAGACAATATGGACCTGAACGGCACGTATTTTGAATCCTGCGAGGCCGCGGGCCCAGGCTTTATCAATTTCAGGCTTTCCGCCGGATACTACGCCGATATCCTTAAGGACATCGAAGACAAAAAAGAAAAATACGGGCAGATCGATCTTTTTGCCGGGAAATCGGCTCTGGTTGAATTCGTTTCCGCCAATCCCACCGGCCCCATGCACATCGGCAACGCGCGCGGCGGCGCCATAGGCGACTGCCTTGCCGAGCTTCTTAAATGGGCGGGCTACCGTACCGAGCGCGAATTCTATATCAACGACGGCGGCAACCAGATCGAAAAATTCGCCCTTTCGCTCGATATCCGTTACCGTCAGCACTTCGGCGATCCCGTGGAAATGCCCGACGACAGCTACCACGGTCAGGATATCATCGATCATGCCGAAAACTTCGCGAAGCTATACGGAGATAAGTATATCTCGGCGTCCGAAGAGGAAAGAAGGAACGCTCTTGTGGCCTATGCTCTTCCTCTCAATATCGAAGGTCTCGAGCGCGATCTGCTCAAGTATAAAATAAAGTACGACACCTGGTTCCATGAGAGCGAGCTGCATGAGTCCGGCGCGGCGAAAAGGGCTGTTGAAAAGCTCACCGAAAACGGCTACACCTACGAGCTTGACGGCGCGTTGTGGTTCAAGGCAGAGCAGTTCGGCTGCGAAAAGGACTTTGTGCTTCGCCGCTCAAACGGATTCTTCACATATATCGTTCCCGATATAGCTTATCATTATAATAAGCTTTGCGTGCGTAATTTCGACCTCGCCGTCGACGTGCTCGGAGCCGACCACCACGGTTATGTGCCGCGTCTCAAGGCCGCTCTCACCGCTCTCGGAGTTGATTCAAACAGACTTCAGATAGTTCTGATGCAAATGGTGAACCTCGTTAAAAACGGCGAAACAGTAAAGCTTTCAAAGCGCTCCGGCAAGGCTATCACCCTTGTCACCCTGCTTGAGGAGATGCCCATAGACGCCGCAAGGTTCTTCTTCAACCTGCGCGAGCCCAACACGCACTGCGACATCGACCTTGAGCTTGCCGTTTCCGAATCCAGCCAGAACCCCGTGTATTACTGCCAGTATGCCCACGCCCGCATTTGCTCCATCTTCAAAAAGCTCGGCGAAAAGGGCATTGAGTATAACGGCTGCACAAAGGAGCAGGCGATGCTCCTCACCGAAAACGAAGAAAAAGAACTCATCCGCCATCTTGCCTCTCTTCCGCTTGAAACCGAGGCGGCTGCCAAGGCCCTTGATCCTTCAAGGATGACGCGTTACGCCATAGAGCTCGCAACGCTGTTCCATAAGTTCTACAACGCGTGCCGCGTTGAGACCGAAAACGCAAACCTTACCGCGGCAAGGCTGTTTTTGTGTGAGTGCGTCCGTCAGACGCTGAGAAACGTTCTCGACCTTCTCAAGGTCGACGCGCCCGAGAAAATGTGAGGAGATTATAGGCCCCGGAGACCGGGGAATAATTCGTAATTCGTAATGCGTAATTCGTAATTAAACAGAGTTCAGAGTTCAGAGTTAAGATCAAATCGCAATGCTCAAAACGCAAAACTCAGCTTTATCACGGAACCGAGGTGGTATTTTGCCCAAAGAAGAAAAACAGTACGCCGCGAAAAATAAAAAGGCGTACCACGACTATTTCGTTGAAGAGGTCTACGAAGCCGGCATCGAGCTTTACGGGACCGAAATAAAGTCCATCAGGCAGGGGAGCGTGAACCTCAAGGACTCCTGGTGCCAGATCAAAAACGGCGAGATATTCGCCCTCGGAATGCATATCTCACCCTATGAAAAAGGCAATATATTCAATCGCGACCCCCTGCGTCCCAAAAGGCTGCTCATGCACAAGCGCGAGATCAACAAGCTTTTCGGCTTGACAAAACAGCAGGGATATGCGATAATCCCTCTCGGCGTATATTTTGTGAACGGAAGGGCAAAGCTTGAGGTGGGCCTGTGCAAGGGCAAAAAGCTCTATGACAAGCGCGAAGCCGCCGCCGAGCGCGACGCGAAGCGCAGCATCGACCGCACCCTCAAATCACGCGATTAAATATTATCTGCTCTGTAAAACCGATTCGCACGAAGCGCTTTATAATCAACACCGTAAGGTGTTCCTACAGTGTAACCCGCGAAGCGGATATCATCTTTGCGTAAGCAAAGATATCACCGCCGAAAGGCGATATAACCTTTTCGCTATGCGAAAAGATATCACTGCAAAGGCACAGCCTTTGCCATACGGGAGCGAAAGGATTTCGACGGGGAATTTGAGCTTCAATAAGCGAGCAGAGGCGGGGAACCTCTATAAAATCTCCAAATTATAAAATAAATAACGACACTAACACTGTCCTTGCTGCTGCTTAAGCAGTAGCCGTTCCTGCCGGGAGGGCCGCGGCCCGGACAGGAGCGTCATGCAGCGGCGAACGTGCACGGTCGATACCTCGTATTCCGTCATGCAAAACGGGGCTGTCCCGAACCGGAGCGTGCTTTTTCGCGCCGGCAAGGGAGAGAATTAAATAAAAAGCTACGCTCGTAGAAAGTTGGAAGGAGAATTTTTCGGACAGGGGTTCAAATCCCCTCGCTTCCACC
>JAFSWN010000042.1 GCA_017450185.1 Clostridia bacterium
AGAAACTGACCAAGCGAGGCTTAGTCAGTCCGATGGATTACTATCTTGAGAAACATGCTTTGAAATTGAATTGAACCGCCGTATGCCGAACGGCACGTACGGTGGTGTGAGAGAGCGAGATAAACCCGCCCTACTCGATTTCAAAAGAATAAAGCGCGGGAACAAAGTTTTTCCGCGCCGAAAGGAAAGAATAATAATGAAAAAGATAATTGCCGTTGTTTTATGTGTTCTGATGATGGTGTTATGTTTTTCTGCAGGCGTCAGCGCTTTGTCTCTCAACGACGGCAATGCCGCGCTCGACGCAGCGTTTCTTGACGGAGAATATGAACGCGGCTTCGACTACGTTTATTTTTCCCCGAAAAAGGGCGACGACGACACTGTTAAATATCCTCTCACCGTCTGGCTGCACGGTATGAAGAGCGGCACCGAGAAGAGGGCGCAGCTTAAATACTATGAGTTCTCAAACTGGGCGAGCGACGAATATCAGGCGCGTTTTGCCGACGCCGGCGGGTGCTATCTGCTCGCCGTGCGCGCATCCGATTCCGATATCAATTCATGGACCGTTGAGAGCTGCGGGAAGCTCAAGGCCACCATCGACTATTTTATAGCAAGGAACCGCGACAATATCGATCCCACCCGCATCTATATCGCCGGATATTCCACCGGCGGCTCCGCCGTTTGGGATATGCTCGCGTCCTATCCCGGCTTTTTTGCGGCGGCTGTTCCCGCGGCGGCAGTTTTCCAGCCCTCCTCCGAAGAGGTCGCCCAGATAGGCAAGACGGCGGTGTGGATCTTTTCGAGCGATAACGATCCCTATCCCATGGCTGATTCAAACGACGCGCTCCTCACCTTCAACCGCATGAAAACGGTTGTGGGCGACGGCGAAAAGGTGCGTTTCTCCCGCTTTACGGACGCCCGTTTTGCCGACGGCTCCAAGCGTTATAACCTCGATACCGGCGAAATAATGTGGGACGCCGAGCATTTTATATGGGAATCCATAACCTACGATATGCACATGGCGGACCGCAAGACGCCCTATATCAACTGCATAACGGTTGACGGCAACGGCAACACCCCGAGCTTCGAGAGCCGTACCGAGGGCGTCATATCCTGGCTTTCAAGGCAGAAGCTCCATGAGGACGACATAGGCGCGTCCACCTGGTCGTTTATCACCTGGATAAGGCTCGTTTTCCAGAGAATTGCCGATTTCTTCTCGCACCTGTTCGGAAGATACTGATAAATGCTCATCCCTTTGCTGAATGCGAAGGGGTTTTTTTGTTTGTCGTCCTTTATCAAACAAACCTTTGCGTATGTGTTCTTTACAAAACCGGCGTTTTTATTTATAATATTTAGTTGACCGATATCAATATCTGAAAAACAAACGCGGAGGAAAATATGAAAACGCAGTCTTTACTATATGACAGAAGCCATTCCGTAAGGGAGCTCATAAAACGTTTTCTGCCGTATTATAAGCCGTATATAGGGATTATGCTCCTCGACCTTTTGTGCGCGGGGCTTACTTGTCTTGCGGAGCTGACTCTGCCGCAGATAATAAAATATCTCACGAACACCGCAGTGAACGATATAGCGTCGCTCAGCGTCAAAACGGTACTTTTGCTGGCTCTTTTGTATCTAGTGCTGCGCGGTATCGACGCGGCGGCGGCGTTCTTTATGGGCTATCAGGGACACGTTATGGGCACGAAGATGGAAACCGACATGCGCCGCGACGCCTACGACCACCTTTTGAAGCTTTCGGACACCTATTATTCAAATACCAAGATAGGGCAGATAATGGGACGTATAACAAACGACCTGTTCGACGTGACCGAATTTGCCCACCACTGCCCCGAGGAATTCTTCATCGCCGGAATAAAGCTCGCCGCGGCTTTCGCGATACTCTCAAAAACGAATATCCTTTTGACGCTCCTTGTGTTCGTTACCGTTCCTGTGATGGTCCCCGTGTGCCTTAAGGTCAACATGAAAATGCGCGACGCCTTCGCTTTGAGGCGTCACCAGACGGGCGAGCTCAACGCGAGGATAGAGGATTCGCTTCTCGGGCAGAGGGTTGTGAAGGCCTTCACAAACGAGGACGTGGAGCGCGAAAAATTCAAAGAGGACAACGTTAAATTCTTTGATTATAAAAAGCTTTCCTATAAGTATATGGCTACCTTTCAGCTCACGGTAAGGATATTCGAGGGCGTCATGTACCTTGTGGTGCTTGTGGGCGGCGGATTGTTTCTTCTTAACGGCATGATAGAGGCGGGCGACATGGTGGCGTATGTGATGTACGTTTCCACTCTGATAGCGACCGTCAGACGCATAGTTGAGTTTGCCGAGCAGTTCCAGCGCGGCATGACGGGAATAGAGCGTTTCATCGGCATCATGGACGCCGACGTCGATATTTTTGACGAGCCGGGAGCAAAGGAGCTCAAAAACGTCAAGGGCGATATATATTTCGATAACGTCAGCTTTTCCTATCCCGACGACGGCAACACCGTGTTCACTTCGCTCAGCTTAAAGATAAACAGGGGCGAAAAGCTCGCGATAGTCGGCCCGAGCGGCGGCGGTAAAACAACGCTGTGCAACCTTATCCCGCGCTTTTATAATATCGATTCCGGCACGATACTGCTCGACGGCGAGGATATTAAGAGCTACACCCTCAAAAGCCTTCGCGAAAACATCGGCATGGTGCAGCAGGACGTATATCTGTTTTCGGGCACGGTTTATGAAAATATCGTCTACGGCCGCCCGGACGCAACGCGCGAGGAAGTTGTTGAGGCGGCAAAAAAGGCGGGCGCGCATGAATTTATTTGTTCCCTCAAAAACGGCTACGACACGTATATAGGCGAGAGGGGAGTCAAGCTCTCCGGCGGGCAGAAGCAGCGCATTTCGATCGCGAGGGTCTTCCTCAAGGACCCGCCGATCCTCATACTCGACGAAGCCACCAGCGCGCTCGACAACGATTCCGAATACGAAGTGGCGAAGAGCCTGAGAGATCTTTCTGACGGCAGGACCACTCTCACCATAGCGCACCGCCTTTCGAGCATCGTGAATTCCGACCGCATCCTCGTGCTCACAAGGGACGGCATAGTTGAAGAGGGCTCGCACGCCGAGCTCATGGAGCAGAAGGGGATCTACTACGGATTCTATACAAGGACAAGCGAGGTAAAATAAAGAGCCTTTGCGCACAAGAAAGCGCCTGCGGCGCAGCGTCTGCGACGCAGGATGCCGCTTTCGATTACGCCATCGCCGTCGCCCGTCAGGGCGAAATCGGCGGGCGTTATAATCTTTTTATTTGATAGGAAACGAGCAGTTTCCTATCAAATA
>JAFSWN010000043.1 GCA_017450185.1 Clostridia bacterium
CTACGATACCTGCGCGCGCTGCGACTACACAACCTATGAAGAGATCGCCGCTCTCGGCCACGACCTTGTTTCTCACGAGGCAAAAGAACCCACCTGCACCGAGGTCGGCTGGAACGCCTACGATACATGCTCGCGCTGCGACTACACGACCTACGAAGAGACAGCCGCTCTCGGCCACGAGCTTGTTCCTCACGAAGGAAAGGCGCCCACCTGCACGGAGAAGGGCTTTAAGGCCTACGACACCTGCGCGCGCTGCGACTATACTTCATTTGAAGAGCTCGACGCTCTCGGACACGACCTTGTCCACCACGATGAAAAGGCCGCCACCTGCACCGAAAAAGGATACAAGGCCTACGACGCCTGCTCACGCTGCGACTACACCACCTTTGAAGAGACTCCCGCTCTCGGCCACACCCCCGGCAAGGTACAGATAGAAAACGAAGTGCCCGCCACCACCTCCGCTCCCGGAAGCTACGATAAGGTAGTATACTGCGAGGTCTGCGGCCATGAGATGACAAGAAAAACCATCCCGGTTCCGGTGATCCCCGCCATAACCTCGCTTTACGCAAAAGAGCTTGGGAAATATATCTACGTTGTTCCCGGAACCACCGCGGGTTCTCTCAAAAAGCTTGCGGGCGAAGCTTCCTCGGTAACAAAGAACGGCGTGGCAGTTGACGCCGAAACCCTCCTCGCCTCCGGAATGGAGCTTACAAAAGAGGACGGCACGAAGCTCTTCGTTATCGTCAAGGGCGATAACGACGGCGACGGCGAGATAACCGCCTCCGACGCGAGAAACGCGCTTCGTATCGCCGTTCGTCTGGACGAGCCCGAGGAGTGGCAGCTCTACGCGGGCATTGTGACCGATGATTCGGCCGCCGATACCGGAAAGCTCGCCGTTTCCGCCGCCGACGCCCGCGCCATACTCAGAGTCGCGGTTAAACTCGACGATCCCTCAGGCTGGATCAAATACGTCTTCTGATAAAATAACGTTTATCTCGGCTCCCGGGGCTTTCGCTGACCGGGAGCCGATTTTTTAACGGTTCCTTAACATTTTTTTTCTTGCAACGCCGATATATATAATGTATAATATTTTTATTATATATATGGAGCAAATATGCGAAGACTTCTTTTTTTGTTTATCATTATAATAATAACGTCCGTTTTGCTTTCAGGCTGCGCAATGATAATCAACCGCGTCCCCAAGGACGGCGGCAGGTCCGGCACAGCCGAATCCGTGTCCGAAAGCGCCCCTGAGGTCTCCGGCAGCGAAACGCAGGACGAAAGTATTTCCTCCGAGAGCGAAACGCAGGCTCCCGAAAGCGATATCCCTTCACAAACCGAAACCGAGCCCTCCGTTCCCGAAAAAAGCGTCCCCGGCGACGAGACCTACACCGACGTGGACCTCAGCATTGACATGCCTGAGCCGAACGGCACAATGCAGGTGAGCTCCGACCCGTCCAATAAATATATTTCCATCGTAGTATCCGAAAGGAGGATATCCGCGGATCTCCTCAGCGCGGTCTACAGCGTCCCCGAAAGCGGCCAGAACTATGTTTTTGAGTTCTATTCGTCGGGCGAGCGCACCGAAAACTCAATAAGAAGAGTGTTTTTCATAAATTCCTCCGGCAAAATAGAGAGCGTTTGCGCAGTGAAATCAAACGAAAAAGAAAACATTTCGTCCACAGAAAACTGGTTCAGCATGAACGTTATCATAAAAAAGATGATATTCCCGGCCGTAAAGGACAGGATGTAGAAATTTTTTGCAAAAATTTGTGAAAAAACTCCAAAAAGTTTAAAAAAACTATTGCATTTAAAATTATATTATGATATGATACACCAGTGCGCGAGTGGATGGGCGTATTATGCCCGTTTGCTGCGCGCTGATATGCGATGATGCGGAAGGTGACTGAACTTCGATTCAGATAATTTCCGCGGAGTATGTCCGATTTTAAAACCGGGCGAACCAATATTGTTGAGCCGCAGCGAAAAGCGAACCTTAACCGCTTTTTGCGTTCTCATGCGGCGCAACGGCAGATCACGCCGTTTTGTCCGGAATATCTTGCGGATTCCGGATTTAAAAAACGGATGGCGCGAATAACCCGGCGCCGTGTGATTTTTATTTCCAAGCCCGCCCAAATTTAAGGAGGCAAAAAAAATGGCAGTTAAGGAAAAAATCAGAATCAGACTCAAGGGATACGACCACACTCTTGTCGACAAAGCGGCCGAGAGGATAGTCGAGACCGCGAAGCGCACAGGCGCTCAGGTTTCCGGCCCCGTTCCGCTCCCCACCGAAAAGGAGATCGTAACGATCCTTCGCGCGGTCCACAAGTATAAGGACTCCCGTGAACAGTTTGAGCAGAGAACTCACAAAAGACTTATTGATATTATAAGACCGTCGGCGAAAACAGCCGAGGCGCTCACGAACCTTGAGCTTCCCGCCGGTGTTGATATCGAAATCAAAATGATGTGAGTTCAGTCCGAAAGGACGCAGGTCAAGTCGGCAAAGCCCGACCAATAATCTGAAAGGAGAAAAAACAAAATGCAGAAAGGTCTTATCGGTAAAAAGATCGGCATGACCCAGCTTTTCGACGAAAACGGAAACTTTATCCCCGTAACCGTTATCGAGGCGGGTCCCTGCGCAGTCGTACAGAAGAAGACGGCTGAAAAGGACGGATACGAAGCTGTCCAGCTCGGTTTCGGCGACGTTAAGCCCAACCGTGTAAACAAGCCCATGAAGGGCCACTTCGCAAAAAATGACGTAGCTCCCAAGAAGGTGCTCAGAGAGTTCAGATTCGCTGACGCCGCCGCTCTCAGCGAGGGCGCCATCCTCAAGGCAGACGTGTTCGCCGCAGGCGACAAGGTAGACGTCTCCGGCACCAGCAAGGGCAAGGGATATGCCGGCGCCATCAAAAGATGGAACTTCGGCAGACTCAAGGAGAGCCACGGTACCGGTCCCGTAGCCAGACATCAGGGCTCCATGGGCGCGTGCTCAGACCCCTCCCGCGTATTCAAGGGAAAGAAGATGCCCGGCCATCTCGGAAGTGAAAAGGTCACAGTTCAGAATCTCGACATCGTAAAGGTCGACGCGGAAAACAACCTCATCGCCGTTAAGGGCGCCGTTCCCGGAGCCAAGGGCGGATACGTTGTTATCACGGATGCGGTTAAGAAAGCGTAAGGAGGAAATAGATAATGCCTAAAACAGATGTACTCAATATGTCGGGCGAAAAGGTTTCCGAGCTCCAGCTTAACGAAAGCATTTTCGCGATCGAGCCGAACATGTCGGCAATGCATATAGCGGTCGTCAATTATCTCGCCAATCAGCGTCAGGGCACTCAGTCCACCAAGACCAGAAGCGAAGTAAGCGGCGGCGGCAAAAAGCCCTGGCGCCAGAAGGGCACAGGACGCGCAAGGCAGGGTTCCACCAGAGCTCCCCAGTGGTACCACGGCGGTATCGCTCTCGGCCCGAAGCCCCGCAGCTACAGATTCACCATCAACAAGAAGGTCAGAGCCCTCGCTCTCAAGTCCGCTCTTTCCTGCAAGGTAGCCGACGAAGAGATGATCGTTCTCGATTCCTTCAAGCTTGACGCTATCAAAACCAAAGACGTTGTCAAGGTCCTCGGCGCCGTAAACGCCGCCAGGAAGACCCTCATCGTTCTCCCCGAGAAGGACGACGTCGTCTACCGCAGCGCCCGCAATATCGAAGGCGTTAAGGTCACTCCCGTGAACGCTCTTTGCGTATACGACATCCTTAACTCCGACACCATGATAATCGCTAAAGACGCCGTGGCAAAAATCGAGGAGGTATACGCATAATGAAATTCGCACAGGATATTATCCTCAAGCCCGTTGTAACGGAAGAAAGCATGCTCGGCACCGCCATGAAGAAATACACCTTCATCGTGGACAAGAGAGCGAACAAAATCGAGATCGCAAAAGCCTGTGAAGAGCTTTTCGACGTTGAAGTGCTCAGCGTGAACACCATGAACGTCCGCGGTCACCTTCGCCGTTACGGCCGTTTCGAAGGCTACAAGCCCTCCTACAAAAAAGCTGTTGTGACCCTCACCGAAGGATCCAAAACCATAGAGTTCTTTGACGGTATGTTCTAATCCGACAAGCCGGAAACGCGACGTATGGCAGAAAGCCCTGCCGCTAAGCCTTCCGGAAGAACACAATAATTTCAATAATATGAAAGGCGTGTAAGAATATGGCTATTAAAGTCTATAAGCCGACAACAAACGGTCGCCGTAATATGTCGACTACAGATTATTCATCACTGTCAAAGGTTGAGCCCTGCAGAAGCCTCCTTGAACCCATCAAGAAGACCGCGGGCAGAAACAGCTACGGCAGGATAACGGTTCGCCATCACGGCGGCGGTAACCGTAGAAAATACCGCGTAATAGATTTCAAGAGACAGAAGCTCGATATTCAGGCCGAAGTCAAAACAATAGAGTACGATCCCAACCGTTCGGCGTTCATCGCCCTCGTTGAGTATGAAGACGGCGAAAAGAGCTACATCATCGCTCCCGCCGGACTCGCGGTAGGCGACAAGATAATCGCCGGAGCAGAGGCCGATATCAAGGTTGGCAACGCTCTTCCTCTGAGCAACATCCCCACCGGTACGTTCATCCACAACGTTGAGCTTTATCCCGGCAGAGGCGGACAGCTCGCCAGAGCCGCCGGCAACGCCGCTCAGCTCATGGCCAAGGAAGGCAGATACGCTCTTCTGCGTTTACCCTCGGGCGAACTCAGAAACGTTCCGATCCAGTGCATGGCCACCATCGGCACCGTATCAAACGAAGACCACGTCAACGTTAAGATCGGTAAAGCCGGACGCCCGCGTCACTTGGGCATCCGTCCCACGGTCCGCGGTTCCGTCATGAACCCCTGCGACCACC
>JAFSWN010000044.1 GCA_017450185.1 Clostridia bacterium
CACAGAGCATTGACATGCCCGTCATACAAAACGGCTTCCTTCATTTTCATGAAAGAAGCCGTTAAAATATATACGGTAAGAATCAGGAAACCTTGCTGAGATAATACATAGAAACATATCCGGTCTGACCGTTATATTCGATCTCGCCCCAGTAACGACGGGTTTCATCGCTTCCGCCGGCGTCAACAACATTTTTAACGGTGACCTTTGTTCCGTCGGGTATGTCCGCAAGCTTATTGCCTGAGGGGGACGCCGACTTTCTGAACGAAAGAGTTGATCCTCCTGTTGAAACAGAATAGTTCCCGGGAGCGTATTTGGACGACGACTGGGCTGTTGTGTTTTCCGCAGACGATGAAGTGCTTTCGGAGGAACCCGACTCGCCGGAAGCAGGTTCGGAGGAAGGCGCTGCGGTCGTGCTTTCGGTTGAGCTTGAAGGCTCGGATGAGGGAGCTTCTGTGGAAGCGATCTCATCGGGTGTTACGATACTGTCGGAGAAGGCGTTTTTAAGGTAGTTCATTGCGACCCAGCCTTCATAGCCGTAGTACGTAGTCTTGCCCCAGTATTCAACCGACGAACCGTTCGCTGCGGCGTTCTCATCGTGATAAACCTCTGAGATGACGAGTTTCGTACCTTCTTTTATTTCAAGGATAACGTCGCTGTCAAGAGAATAACTCTTTCTGAATTTAAGAGAAGAACCGCCCGTGCTTACGGTATACTCTCCTTCGCTATACAGAGCGCTGGGCTCGACCTCGGAGGTAGGTTCTTCGGTTTGCGATTCGGTTTCTATGGGAGCCGTGGTTTCGGACTGCTTTTGAGCGGAACGCATTCCGAGATATTTGCCGAGAACGGCGCCGAGCACAATAATAAGCGCTATTGCGGCGATGAACAGCATTATAAGCCGCCTGTTATAGGACTGCGAGGTCTCTTCTTTCTTTTCGTTTCTCTGATAAGTATAGGTGTTGTTGTTTTCTTCCATGACGATCTCCTTAGTATATTAAAGCTGGAAGCTGTATTCCACTGCGGTCCCGATGATCTCAAGCTCTTCTTCGGAAGCGTCGACGGTCAAGGGTTCGCTGTCGGGGAAAGAGCCTGCAAAGACCATGCCGCCGTTATAATAGTAGATTTTTTTAAGATATACTTTGCCGTTGAGCCTGAACAAAACGGTTTGCCCGTGCAGACAGGAAGACTGGAGCCTTATGAGTATCAGCGCTCCGGCAGGTATAAGAGGCTCAAGTCCCCTGACGTTGTTTTTGAGCATTATGTATGTAAAACCGGTGTCGAGATATTCAGGCAAAATGCTTTTGTAATAATCGGGCTCGCCGTTATATTCATATTCCGAAAGCCTGTAAACGGGGATATTTGTCCTGACCGCCCCCTCTTTTCCGAGGAGAGCGTCACGGCATAATAGATAGTCGAGGCTGCAGTCGAAGATCGAGCTCAGTTTAACAAGAGTGCTGATATCCGGCTCGTTAGTCCCGAGCTCCCACATTCTAACTGCGCTGCCGCTTTTTGCGAGGATATCTGCAAGCTCATTCTGTGTCATTCCGGCATTTTTACGCAATTTTTTCAGTCTGAGACCGAATCCGTTTTTATCTTTACTCATTACTTCATCCACCATTCGTTATATTATATATTATAATAAAGAATAATGCAATAGGTAAAAGGCATATTTCGGAAAATATTATATGTTTAGAGGAGTTTCAGCAGTTTTCACTTCCGCTACATCCTCATACCGTATCTTGTTCCCCTGGAAGGCGTCGGCGTCAAAAGCTCTGCCGTTGATCCTGACCGACTTAACAAGCTTTTTCGTTCTGACAAACTCCTTTTTTCCCGGACAAAACGGATATATCCCGATCGAAGAAAAAACATACCACAAGGCCATACTTCCGTTGTCTTCATCACCGGGAAAACCGTCGTCTTCAAAAGAGAACGCTTCTTCACACAGTTTTTTTACCCAAAACGACGTCTTTTCAACGTCGCCGAGAGCAGAATACATATACGGGATATGGAAGCTCGGCTGATTGGATATAGCGCACTGCCCGAAATCGGCCGCCGCCATTTCCGTCATCTCGTGTATTTCGCACGAATAACCGACGACCTCGTAATCAGGCTTCGTCTCAAACAGTTCGTCGATCTTTTTTATCAGTTCTTCTTTGCCGCCG
>JAFSWN010000045.1 GCA_017450185.1 Clostridia bacterium
AACCCCCTTGTTTTTGACACGGGGGTTGTGGTATATTTAAATCGCTTCAAAACATCTGGAAGGAAGTGTTATTTTGATCGAAGTCAAAAACCTGACTAAACGCTACGGTAAATTCACCGCGCTCGACGGAATATCGCTCAAGGTCGAGCCCGGGCAGGTGTACGGCCTTATAGGTTACAACGGAGCCGGAAAGACCACTCTGCTCAAAACCGCCGCGGGGGTGTATCGCTCGAACGGCGGGCATATCCTGTTTGACGGCGAGCACATTTTTGACAACGCCAAAATGAAGGCGCAGCTTTTCTACGTGCCTGACGACATATATTTTACGCCGTATTCAAGCATGAACAAGATGGCGGATTTTTACAACGGCTACTACGCGAATTTCAGCTTCGACACTTTCAGGAGCCTGACTTCGGTTTTCGGGCTGGACCCTGCAAAGCCGCTCAACGGGTTTTCAAAGGGTATGCAGAGGCAGGCGGAGCTTGTGCTCGGAATGGCGACCAACCCGCGTTTTCTGCTGCTCGACGAGAGCTTCGACGGCCTCGACCCCCAAAAGCGGCAGATGATAAAAAACCTTGTTATTGAATACGCGAAGGAGCGCGGCGCGCACGTTATCATTTCGTCGCACAACCTGCACGATCTGGGCGATATGTGCGACCGCTTCGGGCTTATCAACGGCAAGAAGCTCGCGCTCGAGCACGACATGAGCGTTTTTGACAACGATTACGTTAAGTTCCGCATGGCCTTCGCCGAGGGCGACGAAAAGACCGAGGCGGATTTCTCCGACGTTGAGCTGCGTAAATTCAGCGCGGACGGCAGGCTCATAACCGTGACGGTAAGGGGCGACGCCGACGAGGCTATGGCGAAGATAAAGGAAAAAGCTCCGGTTTATCTCGAAAAATTCCCGCTTTCGATAGAAGAGATATTCATGGAAGAAGTGGAGGGCGTCGATTATGACTTTACCGAAATATTCAGATAAAAAGAAGGGCGCCTTCTATTCCTTCAGAAGCGCTCTGAAGATATGCGCCGCCCCAACCGGTATGCTCGCGGGGCTTTTCATTGTGGTTATGGGCTTTTATCCGTATCTGATGCTTTCAAACCGTATGGACGACAAGCTCACCCGCGAGGAAAACATTTCGCGTCTCAGGGAATGGTTCAAATTCTACGTTTTTGTGAACGACAAAATCGAAGTGGTGATAACGCTTTTCGCCGCGGCGGCGCTGAGCGTGCTGATGGGCATCCTCATCTTCCGATTCTGCGCGGATAAGAGGACCGTAAACGTATATTATTCGCTCGGCATTACGCGCAATTCGCTGTTTTATTCCCGCTTTTTCGCCGGGCAGCTTTGTTTGAGCCTTGCGGTTATCCCGGGCACGCTCATAAGCTATTTTGTGAACGTGGCATATCTCGGGCTTTCGTGGCAGCTGAGCCTTGTGCTGTTCTATTTCTACTGCGGGCTCACGCTCTTCTGCCTTATCTGCTTCACCGTGACGGCGGCGGTGTTCGCGAGCGTTGGAACGGTTTACGAGGGCGCGCTGTTTTCGGTTGGCGTGCTCGGCGCGCCGACTGTGTTTGAGTTCGCCGCGGGGCAGATACTCGATTTTTTCCATAAGCACATCGGCGGGAACGTCGGCATACTGACCTTTGACGGGAACTATATATTCGGCAGCGACCTTGATTTTATCACCGGGCTTTCGGCGTATAACCCCGTGCTGTTCATGTTTACCCCGCTTTATAACTATTCAGTGGGTTCATTAAACGAAGAAAAAAACGTTTTTCTCAACAACGACGCCGAGTGGGTTTTCCCGGACGTTACGAAGGTGTTTATATGGCTTATTGTCGGCATCGCGGTGGCGCTCGTAGGCGGCCTTGTGTTCTTCAAGCGCCGCAACGCCGAAAACTGCGGCTTCCTCAACACCAACAAGGTCCTTTCAAATCTCGTTCTGTTTGAGCTTCTAACCGCCGTGGGAGCGTTCTTCTTCGCGCAGGCGAAGTATTACAGCGAATACGCCCCTATTCTCATTTCCGGCGCAATCGTCGCTTTTGTTGTATATATTATTTACGAAATACTTCTCAAACGAAATTTCCTTTCCATTGTCAAAACCCTTTATAAGCTCCCGGCGCACGCCGCGGTGTTCGCGCTCGTTTGCGCTGTGTTCGCGTTCGATCTCACCGGCACGGATTCCTTTGTGCCGAACAGCGCCGACGTGGAGAAGGCCGCGATAACGTCCCTTGTTAATATCTCATGGGTCAGCGCGAAGGCGTCCACCGACGCCTATATGGGCGAGAGCCTGCTTGACACGACAAGCTTTTTGTTTCAGGAGTATGAGCTTCCCGAATTCACCTCAGCCGACGACATAGAAAAAATAACCTCCCTTCACAGAGAGGCGCTCGAAAAAGAGAAAAGCGACGGCGATATGAGCGAAACGGGCTTTTCGGTCCGCTATATTATGAAGGACGGCCGGGAGGTCATAAGGCATCTCAAGGTTACCGACAGGGAGCTTTGCGGCAGGCTTAATTCGCTTTTTGACAGCGAAACGGTCAAAAAGGCCCGCACCGATATCATCCTTTCTTCAGCTCCCGCCGACGCCGACGCCGAAACGCTGTTTAAAAGCCGCAACCTGCAGTTTACGTATGATTTCGCGAGTGTTACGGCCATAGCTCCGTCCTTCACCGAGGGCAACGAGCTGAAGCTGACGGAGGACGAGTTCAACGCCCTTAAAAAGGCGGTCGCGGACGATCTGAACTCCGTTACCTCGGATGATTATATAAACGGCGCGTCCCGTCAGCTCGGCGTGCTGCGTTTTACCGCGGACGGCGTTCCGCTTTCCGGAGACATAGCTTATGAAAACGAGTTTTTCGAGCCGTATATGACGCAGCCTTTTGAAGAGACGACGCAGCCCCAAGTTCCGGAGGAAGCGTTTGAAGAGGACGCCGAAGGAAATGAAACGCAGGCTCCCTCAAACGAAAAGATGCGGAAGGTAAAAAAGCTGTTTGTGAGATACGCTTCCTACGACTACAATACGCAGTTCGGCGAGTTTTCGTATGACGTCCTCATTACGCCCGAAATGACGAAGACGCTGTCGTTCCTTAAGAGCATAGGCTGCGAAAGCTGCTTTGAGCAGACGAAGAGGATAAAGAGCGTATCGTTTGAAAAAATAGGTATGTACGATCCCGGCTACATAGCCGACTACGTCAGGATATACGAATTTTACGGCGGCAGCGTTGACCAGGAGTACTACTATATTCCCGATATGGAAAACCTTGTGGGGCAGTACAGCGAAAACGTGATAACCGACGAACAGAGAATAAACGAGCTTGTGCCGCTAATGCGCATCCACTCCTACACCTACAACACCGGCTACGGCTGCCTTATCGCCTACGACGACGGCACCTACAGCACGATGTACCTGAGCGAAAAGAACGCGCCTGCGTACGTCAGCTCGTTTGAATACACCTCGCCCGAAGATATGTACTACGGATAATAATTACTCTCCGAAAGACCCGCCGCGCCATCAAACGGTACGAGCGGCGCCTTCCGTAAGGAAGTGCGCCGCAGCTAAATTCGCCTTACGGCGAGCTAAATTGACCTGCGGTCAGCTAAATTTGCTTCGCAAGCTAAATTCGCTGCGCGAGCTTTGGGGCGAATTTAATTTAGCTGAAAACCGTAGGTTTTCAATTTAGCTGAAGCCATATGGCTTC
>JAFSWN010000046.1 GCA_017450185.1 Clostridia bacterium
CAATACGAAATTTTTATTTTTTATCAAAAAACGTAGCGTCATCATCTTAAGAATCTGCGCCGAAATTCTTGATTTTTGCCAAGCTGTATGATATTATAAATTGATATCAAATATCAAATATTCCCTCCCGCATACAGCGGTGTGTAAAGGAGTGTCAGTTATGAAAAAATACGCTATAGCTGCTGTGACCAGCATGGGTCTCAGGATAACCCCGCAGGACCGTATGGCTGTTCAGAACAGCAACTTGTTTTACCTGCAGGCAACCTCGGCGGAGAGCAACGTGCTCAACGTTGCGTCCAGCCTGGGGAATGAATGCCTTGTTTTGACTAAGTTCGTTGAAGGCTCGCCTATGGCGGATTTCATCAAGCGTCAGCTCAGGGCGCGCAACATCCGCTTTGAAGGAAAAGACGTCCCGCAGGGCGGCCCCTGGGGCTACCGTCACCAGTTCAACATAGCCGATTCGGGTTTCGGGCTCAGAGCGCCGAGAGTGTGGAACGACCGCGCGGGCGAAGTGGGCAGGACCCTTTCGGCGGACGATTTCGACCTTGAGCGCATCTTCGGAGAAGAGGGCGTGGGCATTTTCCATCTTTCCGGCCTTATAGCCGCTATGAGCGAGCAGACCACCGCTTGCTGTCTTGAGATAGCGAAGGCTGCCAAAAAATACGGAACCCTCGTCAGCTTCGACCTCAACTACCGCGCCACCTTCTGGAAGGGCCGTGAGGAAGAGCTCAGAAAAGCCTTCCATGAAATTGCGTCCGTTGCGGATATCCTTGTGGGTAACGAGGAGGATTTCCAGCTTTGTCTCGGCTTCAAGGGCCCCGAGGCGGGCGGTAAGGAGCTTTCTGCAAAAATAGAACGTTTTCAGGCTATGATCGATAAGGTCCGTGAAAAATATCCGCAGGCGAGGGCCTACGCCACAACGCTTCGTCAGGTGGTCTCGGCCAACGAGCACCTCTGGGGCGCCATTCTCTGGGCAGACGGCGACTGGTATATCGAAGAGCCCCGTCCCATTCAGGTCATGGACCGTATAGGCGGCGGCGACGGCTTCTCCGGCGGCCTTCTCTACGGCGTTCTTAAGGAATGGACGCCCGATAAATGGCTGCAGTTCGGCTGGGCGACCGGCGTGCTTGCGGCAAGCAGCCTCAACGATTACGCGGAACCCGCCGATGAAAAGCAGGTTTGGGATATATATAAGGGCAACGCCCGCGTACAAAGATAAAGGAGAATGATTTTTATGAAAAAAGCTGATATCGGTCTTATAGGCCTCGCCGTTATGGGCGAGAACCTTGTTATGAATATGGAGTCCAAGGGCTTCACAGTGGCGGTTTTCAACCGTACCACGTCCAAGGTGGATGATTTTGTGAACGGCCGCGCGAGCGGCAAAAACATCATCGGCTGCCACAGCCTTGAAGAGCTTATCGATAATCTTGAAAAACCCCGCAAGGTCTTTATGATGATCAAAGCCGGTTCCGCTGTTGACGCGCTTATAGACCAGCTTCTTCCCTTGCTTGAGGACGGCGATATAATCATCGACGGCGGAAACTCGCACTTCCCCGATACCATGCGCAGGACCGAATACGTTGAATCGAAGGGCAAGCTCTATATAGGCACCGGCGTTTCCGGCGGCGAGGAGGGCGCGCTCAAGGGCCCCAGTATGATGCCCGGAGGCTCTCCCGCGGCTTGGCCTTTCGTTAAGCCCATCCTTCAGGCTATTTGCGCAAAGGTCGAAAACGGCGAGCCCTGCTGCGACTGGGTAGGAGAAAACGGAGCGGGCCATTTTGTGAAGATGGTCCATAACGGCATTGAATACGGCGACATGCAGCTCATCTGCGAAGCCTATCAGCTCATGCGCGACCTTCTCGGCATGAGCTACGACGAGATGCACCAAACTTTCAAAGAGTGGAACGAGACCGAGCTTGACAGTTACCTTATTGAAATAACCCGCGATATCCTCGCGTATAAAGACACAGACGGTTCTCCTCTGGCGGAAAAAATACTTGACACCGCCGGACAGAAGGGCACCGGAAAATGGACCGGCATAGCCGCCCTCGACGAGGGCGTGCCGCTTACCCTTATCGGCGAAGCGGTATTCTCAAGATGCCTTTCCGCAATGAAGGAAGAGCGCGTTGAAGCCGCCAAGGTATTTAACAGAAAGATCCCCGCTTTTGAGGGCGATAAAGCCGAAATGGTCGAGGCCATCCGTCAGGCTCTGTTCGCCTCCAAAATTATCTCCTACGCGCAGGGCTACACCCTTATGCGCACCGCTGCCGGGCACTACGGCTGGAAGCTCAACTACGGCGGTATCGCTCTCATGTGGCGCGGAGGCTGCATAATCCGCTCCGTGTTCCTCGGGAAAATAAAAGAGGCGTTTGAAGCGGATCCCGAGCTTAAAAACCTTATTCTTGACCCCTATTTCAAAGAGACCATCGAAAAACTCGTCCCCGCGTGGCGCAAGGTTGCCGCTGCGGCGGTACAGTACGGCGTTCCGGCTCCTGCCATGACATCCGCTTTGAGCTATTTTGACGGCTACACCACCGAACGCCTTCCCGCGAACCTCCTTCAGGCTCAGCGCGACTACTTCGGCGCCCATACCTACGAAAGGACCGACGCTCCGAGAGGCGAGTTCTTCCACACAAACTGGACGGGCCACGGCGGCAGCACCGCTGCAACCACCTACAATGCGTAACATAAGGCTCATAGCTCTTGATCTTGACGGCACGCTGCTGGACCCCGATAAAAAGCTTTCGGAAGAAAACAGAAAGGCCCTTCAGCGGGCTGCCGACGAAGGTGTGTGCATCGTTCCCGCAACAGGCCGCTTCTACCGCGGTATGCCGCAAATCATAAGGGACCTGCCCTACGTGCGCTACGTTATTTCCGTAAACGGGGCCGAGGTGTATGACGTTATGCGTCAGACGACCATTTGCCGCTCCGAGATACCGTGGGAGCGTGCGGTAGCTGTTATGGAGCGGCTCGACGAAATGCCTGTCATTTACGACTGCTACCAGAACGGCTGGGGCTGGATGACAAAAGAGCTTTACGATCAGGCCCCTTTCTACGCCGCGAACGTTCACAGCCTTGATATGATACTGAGGCTTCGCACGCCCGTGCCGGAACTAAAGGCTCTGCTTAAAGAACGCGCCAGCGGGGTCCAGAAAATACAGATCTTTTTTAAGGATATGGAAAAACGCGCAGAAGCGCTGAAAGCTCTTCCCGGGGAGTTCCCCGACCTTGTTGTTACAACGTCTATAGTTAACAATGTCGAGATAAACAGCAGGCAAGCCACAAAAGGGAACGCCCTGAAAAAGCTCGCGGAGTATTTGGATATCCCAATGGACGGGACTATGGCGTTCGGCGACGACCTGAACGATATAACCATGCTCAAAGAAGCAGGGATCGGCGTTGCGATGGGAAACGCCGAGGAAAATGTTTTGAAGGCCGCAAACTACGTAACGGACGACTGCGCCATGATCGGCGTTGCGCGCGACATGAATCATTTTCTTTGGGAGAAAAACAATGAATGATATATATCTGATAGCCGGTGATGAAACCGGACTGACGCCGGAGGAAATCAAAAAAGCTTTGCTTGAATCCATAAAGGGACGCGCTCTTAAAAAGGTGCTGATCCTCCCGCCGGATTTTACCCGTTTCCATTCAAACGCGGGCTATATTACAAACGTATACTATCACGCTCTGACTGAAAAGGGCGTGCGCGTCGACGTCCTTCCGGCTCTCGGGACTCACGTCCCCGTGACCGAAGAGCAGTGGAAAGCCATGTTCGGAGACGTTCCGTACAGCGTGATGCTGGTCCACAACTGGCGTACAGACGTCGTAAAGCTCGGAGAGATACCCGCGGATTTTATTTCTGAAATAACCGAAGGGCTCTGGAACGAACCCGTCGCCGCGGAAGTGAACCGCCTTGTTATGGATGAAAGCTACGACCTCATCATTTCTCCCGGCCAGGTCGTCCCGCATGAGGTCATCGGTATGGCCAACCACGCGAAAAACCTTTTTGTTGGCGTGGGCGGAAGCCAGATGATAAATAAATCGCACATGGTGGGCGCGGTCTACGGTATGGAGCGCATGATGGGCAAGGACCACACTCCGGTGCGCAGGATGTTCGACTACGGAATGGAGCATTTTCTGAAAGACAGACCTATAATGTTCGTTCTTACTGTGACCACAGCCCCCGGCGGAAAAATAAGGACGCACGGCATGTTCATCGGAGAAGGCAGGGAGTGCCTTACAAACGCCGTAAAGCTCGCGCAGGAGAAGAATATCGACTTCGTTGAGCACGGGCTCAAAAAATGCGTGGTCTATCTCGATCCCTCCGAATTCAAGAGCACGTGGCTCGGCAACAAGGCCGTATACCGCACAAGGATGGCGATGGCGGACGGCGGAGAGCTCATCATTCTCGCTCCAGGCGTCGAGCGCTTCGGTGAGGACGATAAGGTGGACGGGCTTATCCGTAAATACGGCTACAGGGGCCGTCTTCATACGCTCGAAGAGTTCAAAAAGCCCGAAAACGCGGATCTTCGCGAGAACATGGGCGCCGCCGCGCACCTGATACACGGTTCTTCCGACGGAAGGTTCACTATAACATACGCGGTGAAGAACATAACAAAAGAAGAGATCGCCGGAGTCGGCTTCAATGCGGCGGACTACGACGAAACAGCGGAAAAATACGATCCCGAAAAGCTTCAATACGGCTATAACGAGGTTAACGGAGAGGAAATATATTTCATTCCGAACCCCGCGCTCGGACTATGGATAAACCGTGAAAAATTCGAATAAAGGGACTGCCTCATACAGAGGCAGCACTTATTATTAGCGGGATGTTCAAAAAGATGAATTTCTGCTGATGAAATAGCCCGGCAAAACAACAAAAGCGAAAAACGCGAGGCTTACGGCGGTGAAAACTGCTATGAATTTTCCGCCCTTCCCGGGGTTTTCGCGATCTTATCTCCTGTAGTTTATCACCGAGGCGAGCGAGCCGATAAGAGAGCACAGCCCCGCCGAATCGAGCCCGTAGAGAAGCGCGCCGCGGTTCTGCGCAAACGGATACAGCACTATGGCTGCGGGCACGTTCGATATCGCCTGGCTTACAAGTATCCCCGCCGCGTATTCGCGTCCT
Source organism: Clostridia bacterium (assembly GCA_017450185.1). Lineage (GTDB taxonomy): Bacteria > Bacillota > Clostridia > Oscillospirales > Acutalibacteraceae > RUG806. The sequence continues at coordinate 5,132 of JAFSWN010000046.1, forward strand.
GCGACGGCGTTTTGCAGAAAAGCCGCTATGCTTTCATTTGACGCTATAGAGGAGGAAAAAACGAAGAAGCAGAAAAACGTTACAAGCAGCACGTAATCCGTTTTGAGCAGTATCTTCCGGTCGGCTATAAGAACCGCCAGCGCAACGAGCGCCACTGCGTATGGCCAGAGCGACGTTCTGCTTACAATGGTAAACAAAACGAGAGCGAACAGGCAGATATAGGTTATTCGCCGCGCCTTGCCGCCGTTGTCGGCAGAGGGAAACGCGTCGGAGGGTATCATAGTTTTTTCGCGTATATCCTTCCGGTAGAGAAACAGCACGAAACAGACGAGCAAAACTCCCGAGATTATCCATATCGGGAACATATATAATGTGAAGCTCGCCGCCGAAACGCCCGACTGTCCGAAGATAAACAGATTCTGAGGGCTTCCGAACGGCGTCAGCAAACTGCCCCTGACGGCGGCTATATTTTCCATCGCAAGCAGAGGAAGAATATAGCGCTCCTTATCTCCCGCGCGGAACAGAATGATGGTGAGCGGAACAAATATGATAAGCGACACGTCGTTTGTTACGAACATCGAGCTGAAAAAAACCGAAAACACCAAAAACAGCGACAGCCCCGCCATTGAGCCGCACTTTCCGGCAAGCCTCAGAAGCGGCTGAAAAATCTGCTCCTTTTTGAACCCTTCGAGAATGGTGAGCATCATAAAGAGCATTCCGAGCGTGTGCCAGTCGATATCCTTTATGAGCTTTACCGACGGTGGAGTGATGAAAAGCGAGATGAGCGCCGCAAGCACCGCCACGGTCAGCATCGGTTCTTTTCTCAGAAAACCCGCTATTCTTTTCGGCGCGTTTATCATCATATTCTCTTTTGCGCCGCTTTGCTTCATAAGCTTTTTCCCTCCGTATTTTACTTACCGGAAGATTATAAACAAAAGAACAAAAAAATGCAAGAGATACAGTTTTTTTGATCATTCTTTACTATAAGGGGAAGATAACAGGCGGCGTATACGACGACAGGTTCCTTGTTAAACAGACTCCGTCCTCAAAGAAACTCCTGCCGGACGCTCCTCTTGAAACGCCGTATGAAGGCGCGAAAGAGATGCTTCTTGTGGAAGACGCCGACGACCGCGAACTAATGAGCGAGCTTCTGAACGCGATGTACGGCGAGCTGCCCGCGCCAAAAAAAGACGGGGGAGATAAAGACGGGGAGATAAAATGAAAAACGGAAAACGCCCGGATCCCAACGTTATTCATCCGGTTCCGGGATACGAAAACGAGATATACGTTAAGCCGACGCTTAAAAATCCAAATATCATAGTGGGCGATTTCACCTATATCGCCGACAGTGATTTTGAAAGCCACGTCACCCATCTATACGATTGGAACGGCGACAGGCTCATCATAGGCAAATTCTGCCAGATCGCCGCCGGAGTGGAGTTTATCATGAACGGCGCGAACCATCAGATGAACTGCGCGTCAACGTTCCCGTTTTATACGCTCGAAGGCTGGGATATGGAGCCGCCGGCACTTAATGATCTTCCGCTTAAGGGTGACACGGTAGTCGGCAACGACGTGTGGATAGGGCAGAACGCCGTCATCCTTCCGGGAGTTCATATCGGCGACGGAGCGATAATCGGGGCAAACAGCGTTGTCGGCAGCGACATCGCGCCGTATTCGGTGGCAGTGGGCGATCCGGCGAAAACGATAAAAAAACGCTTTGACGAAGAGTTCACCGATCTTCTGCTCCGATTCAGGTGGTGGGACCGGAGCATAGATGAAATAAACTCGCTTATCCCTCTTCTCACCTGCGGCGATCTTGAAAAAGTCAAAGAGAGCATAAAAGAAAGACTGCGTTAAAATCAAAAACGGTATACGTAAAAAACGTTTTCACGATCTATAAGAGAATTTTTTCTTTCTTTTTCTTCAACAGTATGCTATAATAACAAGCGGAAAAACCTTTGTGAGGAAACGCCGTGATTGAAACCAAAATATACGTGGGGCTTAATGATTCCGGCACGTATGAACAAAAATTTGAAACCGAAAAGTATATCTCCGTGCTCAAAAATGTGTGCCGCGCGTATCACGTGGCGTTTTCGTTCTCTGTTATTCAGGGCGGCTATTTCCATGAAAACGGAGAGTATACCGGAGAAAACACCCTTGCTATTTCGCTTATCGACGCTCCCGCCGACGTTATCCCCGAAATAGCGCGGGACCTTTGCGCCTTCTTCCATCAGGAGAGCGTGCTTGTGACCGAGGGTACCGTGAACGCGTATTATATCAATGAGGATCTTACGACTCCGTACTGATATCTTCGATTTCTGTTTTCGGATACGTTAAAACAAAAAAATACGGCGCGTTGCATTTTTGTTTTGCAACGCGCCGTTTGACCGTTCTTTCAGCATTCGTTGAAAGATACCTTGAAAAGCGACGAGAAAAACGTCACAACGGTGTCAAAGACGTTCCAAAGCCATTCTTTAATAATAACAATAAACTTCTTTTCGTCCTGTCCGTCTTTCGGTCCAGTGAGCGGCGTAACGGTTTCGTCCGACTCGTGATAAATCACATACTGGGGGAAGTCCGGATTTTCAAAAACGTCCACCTGATGGTCGGCAAACGCGATATACCTGATAAGCTCGTCAATATACTCCGGGCCTTCGGAGTGCTCGCAGTGCTTTATGAACCAGGTGTAGTCGGGATAGTGAGCCGTTGAAGCGTCGATTACTCTGTCGGGGGAGAGGTGGTCGTGCCCGTCGTTTGCGGCCTGAACGTAGTTGTAGGGAAGCATCCTTCCGAAATTCGCCGTCGTCGCCCCGCACGAGGTGTGCATGGTTTCAATGGTCCCGTCCGCCTGAAGAGCGGAGTTCTCGATAACGGGGATGAGAGGACGGTCGTATTTTGAAATAACCGCAACGCGTCCGATGCGCTCCTTTGCCTCTTCCATTATCTCTCTGCTGTGCACCTGAACTTCATAGTGATAGCGGTCGATTTTTTCAATAAGCGCACGGCAGCGCTCTTTATCGGCGTTGGTGGGGAAGAGCTCATCCTTCGCTGCCTCATAGTATTCGTCGCCCACCATTCCCCATAAAGCCGGCATCTTGCCGAAGCTCGAAAGAATAATCTCCCTTATCGCGCCGTCGTCTATGAGCTGTTTTACTATCTTTTCGGTTATCTTCAGCATGCCGCCGGTAACGCCGATGTCGGTTATGCCCTGTATCAGGAACGACAAAAGCTGATAGGCATTCGTGTTGTCGGTAACGTCGTGAAGGAATGCGGTCAGTTCCCCGGCGTTTACCTTTATTTTTCCGCTGAAGAGCTGGCCCACCATCTCAACGCCGTTGTGAGCTCCGCAGTACCATATAACGGAATCTATACCGTCGTAGCCGTATTTGGAAAAATACGCCGTCAGCGCAGCGGCGCCCTCCGAAAAGCCTACGATATTCACGCTGTCGTGTCCGGTGAGCTCTTTAACGTAGTCGATATATGCCTTTATCTTGTCGGCGGTCTCAAAAAAGTCAAGCCGCCAGTCATAGCATAGCCTGAATCTTCCGCCTTCTTTATGGCCGTCGTATGCGGAATAGCCCCAGTCGGCGGATACGTTGTATTTTGAAGTGCCGTCGTCGTTCATCTCAACGTCGGCGAAAAGCGATTTGACCGCGTTTATCACGGTCCTCTCGCTCTCCTCTGAAAAGCTGCCGTCGAGCATGTCCCAAACGGCGTCTTTGTTTTCGGTTATTATTTCCGGGATGGCCTCGTCGTCAAACGGAAAGGCCTTTCTTTCGTTTTCGGTGCCGGCGTCCCTTATAAGATCGCAGGCGTTAATGCCGTCGATGAAAACTATAGGCGACTTCCCGCATCCGCAGCTATCCTCCGCAAACGCGCACAAAGCGAACACGTTTACGAGCATAACTAACGCCAGAAACAGCGATATTGCTTTTTTCATTGAAAATCTCTCCTCTATTAAATATGATTATATCTTAAATTTGATTTTATCCTATAGAAAGTTTTTTGTCAATAGCCGCAAAAATCACAACAGAGAGTACAGATGTTGGTTTTTTGAACAAATAACACTACTATATAATGTATTTTTTGTAAAATATTATTTTGTTTTGACCTTGAATTGATTATTGTTTCGTGATATAATAATTAACAAATATATCCGTATCGGAGGCATTAGAATGAAAACGAAAACTAATTCTCTGCCCCGGAAGCTCCTTTCGGTCCTTCTGGTGTGCATGATGACCCTTTCCTGCATGACTCTTGCGTTCACGCCCCTTAAGGCGAGCGCAGATGCAAACGACCCCTCAACGTGGGCGACCGACGGCTACTACTGGGAAACGGTCAACCAGTCAAACAGCGGTAAAGTATCCAGAACAAGTTCCGACCTTCTGGTAATTTACACCGACAACGGTCAGACCTACGCCGTTGCCTATACCGGAGATCGGTGGACCTCTTTCCCCGTAAACATTGTTTCCGGCGCGGCCTACTACTCCACCGAGGACGTTGATGGCAACAACCAGAGCAGCAACATCAAGAATATCTATTATTTCCAGTCCACCTCTTCGTCCGTGTACTACAGCTGGGGTAACAGCGAGGATTATAACCTTGTTCTCCAGTCCAACAACAACACGGTCCTTTGTTCCGCTCAGAGCACCGACAACAACGGTCTGTCGACGTATTATTATAACGGCCACCGGTGCACCATCTATGTCCGCACCGGCTACGCGGTCGTATATCAGGGCAACGGCGGCGTCACTTCCGACGGCAAAACAAACCTTGTCTATAAGGTAGAAGACAGCTATCATACCGTTATCTCCAATCCCTTCACCAAAAACGGCCACACCTTCACAGGCTGGCTCGGCAACAACGGCGTCGCCTACACCGCCGGCCAGAGCATCTATATTGACGGACCTACCGTCATAGTCGCTCAGTGGGAGAAAAACTCCTTTAAGGTTTATTATGACGTAAACGGCGGCTCTGCCGTTACCTCTCCCGTATCCGTTGAGGAAGGCTCCTCCACCGTTCTTCCCGCAACCTCCCGCGAGGGCTATACCTTTACCGGCTGGTATAACGGAGATACATACGTGGGCAAAGACGGAAACAGCTTCACTCCCACCTCAAACGTCACCCTTACCGCTCACTGGCAGATAAACACCTACACCGTAACGTGGCTCAACGAGGACGGCACTCAGCTCGAAAAAGATGAAAACGTCCCCTATGGCACAATGCCCGAATATAACGGTTCCACTCCCGCGAAGGCTGCCACCGATCAGTATTCATATACTTTCGCAGGATGGTCTCCCGCTCTCGCAAACGTGACCGGCGACGCCACCTATACCGCCACCTTCACCCCCGTTACCAGAACCTACACCGTTACGTGGAAAAACTATGACGGATCTACTCTTGAAACCGATCTGAACGTTCCCTACGGCACAACGCCTTCCTACGACAGCGCCACTCCCGCCAAGGCCGGTAACGCTCAGTATACATACACATTCGCCGGCTGGACTCCCGCAGTTGACACGGTTACCGGCGACGTGACCTATACCGCCACATTTAACGAGACGGTCAACGAGTATACCGTGACCTGGGTAAACTATGACGGCACCGAGCTTGAAAAGGACGTGAACGTTCCCTACGGCACAATGCCCGAATATAACGGCTCAACTCCCGTAAGAGAAAAGAACGCTCAGTATACCTACACTTTCGATAGCTGGAGCCCCGAGGTCAGTACCGTTACGGGCGACGTGACCTACACCGCAACCTTCACCCCCACCACAAGAACCTATACTGTTACCTGGTTGGATTGGGATGACGCCGAGCTTGAAAAGGACGAAAACGTTCCCTACGGAACCATCCCAAGCTTTGACGGTGAAACTCCTTCCAGAGAGAATACCGCTCAGTACACTTATCAATTCGTAGGCTGGACGCCCGATACCACCAGTCAGGGCATCGAAGGCAATATCACCTTCAAGGCAGTTTACACCTCTGTCACCAACGCCTACAACGTAACGTGGGTGAACGAAGACGGCACCGAGCTTGAAAAGGATGTGAACGTTCCATACGGCACAATGCCCGAATATAACGGCTCCACTCCCGAAAAGGCTGCCACCGCTCAGTACACCTATGAGTTTGACAAGTGGGATCCCGCGGTCGAAACCGTCAAAGGCGATATAGTTTATACCGCAACATATACCTCCACGGTCAACGAATACACCGTGACCTACGTTGACGAAGTCGGAACCGTGCTCAAGACTGTTGATGTTAAATACGGCGACGAATACTCTGAGGATATGCGTCCGGCCGAGACCGATCCTTCTCAGAACTACAGCTACGTAAACGAGCCCGCCGATGGCGCGACTATCACCGGCGACGTGACCGTTATCGTGAAGACCGAGACCAAGACCTTCACTATAACCTACGTTGACG
>JAFSWN010000047.1 GCA_017450185.1 Clostridia bacterium
CTCGAGCAGAAGCTGAAGGCCAACGGCTGCCCCAAGGTCGCCGTCAACGACCTTGCCCGCTGCGATATGGCGGAAGCCGTTGAGGACGCTTTCCGCTACGGTAAGATAGTGCTTGCCACCACCACCTACAACGCCGATATATTCCCGTTCATGCGCCACTTCATAGAGGCTCTTGCGGAACGCGGCTTCAAAAACAAAACCGTGGGGCTTATTGAAAACGGCTCCTGGGCTCCCTGCGCCGCAAAAACCATGCGCTCAATGCTCGAAGCCTGCAAAAACATCACCTTCACCGAAAACACCGTGCGCATCCATTCCGCGATGAACGCCGAAAACAAGGATCAGATAGACGGCATGGCGAAGGAGCTGTGCGCCAACTATATCGCCGAGTCCGACAGCGCCGAAAACAAAAACGACCTCACCGCGCTCTTTAAGATAGGCTACGGCCTCTACGTCGTCACGTCAAACGACGGCGCGAAGGATAACGGCCTTATAGTGAACACCGTTTCTCAGGTCACAAACGCGCCCAACCGCGTTGCCGTGTGCATCAACAAGCAGAACTATTCTCATCACGTAATAAAGCAGACCGGCGTCATGAACGTTAACTGCCTTTCCGTTGAAGCTCCGTTCAAGGTGTTTGAGAATTTCGGCTTCCAGAGCGGCAGAACGGCCGATAAGTTCAGGGATTTCACAATACTGCGCTCATCAAACGGGCTGCCCTTCCTCTCAAACTATATAAACGCCTTTATGTCGCTCAAGGTCGAGCAGTACGTGGATCTCGACACCCACGGCATGTTCATATGCAGCGTTACCGAGGCTCAGGTGCTCTCAAAGGCCGAAACCATGAGCTATACCTATTATCAGGAGAACGTCAAGCCCAAGCCCGAAACGGAAAACAAGAAGGGCTTCGTGTGCAAGATCTGCGGTTACGTTTACGAGGGCGACGAGCTTCCCGAGGACTTCATTTGCCCGCTGTGCAAGCATCCCGCCTCGGATTTTGAACCGATCAATCAATAATTTTTATTAAAAATTATTCAAAAATCATTATTTTTAATATTGACTTTTGATTTCTTTTGTGGTTTAATATCTTCACACCTTATATCAGAAAAGACAATGACGGAATTAATGTACGCAAAACCGTTTTTCAGAGAGTCGGCGTCCGGTGCGAGCCGATAAACAGGTTGCGTGCAGCCTCCTTCCCGAGTCGGCTTTGTGAACGCGGTTTCGCAAGTAATAAAGCACGGTCGCCCCGTTACAGGCTGTGGACTTATTTGAGTCCGAGAGTGCCCGCGAAGGCGGGAAACAGGGTGGTACCGCGAAGTTGATTCGTCCCTGAGGTTTAGCCTCGGGGATTTTTTTTGGCGTAAACAGAAGAAAGGAAAGAAAAAAATGGACAGACAAGTCAGAATAAGCGATATAACAATGAAGCAAAACGATAAAAACGCCCCGGGCATTTTATCGTTCAAAGAAAAGCTGGAGCTTTGCAAGCTTCTCGACAGAACCGGCGCGGCCGTTATCGAAATAGAAGGAATAAAAAACAGCAGGGTCGATTCTCTTCTCATAAAATCAATTGCCTCCGCCGTTAAAAACAGCGCGGTCGCGGTCCCCGTTGAGCTGTCCGAAGAAAGCGTTGAAGCCGTGTGGGCGGCAGTTTGCGGCGCAAGGGAGCCCCGGCTTCAGGTGGTTGCCGCCGTCAGCCCGATGCAGATGGAATACGTCTTCCACAAAAAGCCCGACGCAATGCTTAAAGCGATAACCGAGACCGTCGCCCTTTGCGCCGAAAAGACCTCCAACGTGGAATTTGTTGCCGAAGACGCCGCAAGAAGCGACGAAAAATTCCTTTATTCCGCAATAAGGGCGGCTGTGGAAGCCGGAGCAAAAACCGTAACGCTGTGCGATTCCGCCGGAAATCTTCTTCCCGATGAATTCTGCGGATTTGTTGAAACCGTGTGCAAAAACGTTCCTGAGCTTGGCAGTGTAACTCTCGGCGTTTCGTGCGTCAACACTCTTTCGCTTGCCGACGCCTGCCTTATCGCTGCCGTCGGAGCAGGCGCGAGGGAGCTCAAGGCCGCTTCCTATCCCATAAAAACCGCGTCCGTAAAAAATATCGCCAAGATCCTCTCCGACAGGGGCGAGGCCTTCGGCGTATACACAAGCGCCAGAACGGTCGAGATGAACCGTATCACCGGGCAGATCGAGAGCATATTCGCCGGAGGCAAGGGCAAGGCTGCCGACTCGGGTGAAAACCGTGAAAACGAAAGCATCGTCCTTACAAAGCACGACGATAAAGAAGCGGTCCTCAAGGCCGCGCAAAAAATAGGATTTGAACTCAGCGAGGAAGACGCCGAGGCCGTCTGGGAAGCTTTCACGGCGATAGCCGAAAGACGCGAACAGATAGATTCCCGCGAGCTTGACGCAATAATAGCCTCCGCTGCTATGCAGGTCCCGCCCACCTTCACGCTGAAAAGCTATATGTTCACCGCGAGCAATCTCACCAAGGCCGTCGCAAACGTCACCCTTGTGAGGGACGAGGTCGAAATGGAGGGCGTAGGGCTCGGCGACGGACCTGTCGACGCGGCCTTCCTTGCTCTCGAGCAGGCTTCGGGCTGCCGCTATGAGCTTGATGAGTTCAGCGTCAGGAGCGTCACAGAGGGCAGGGGAGCCATGGGCGAAACTGTAGTCAGGCTCGTTTCAAACGGCAAGCTCTACAGCGGCCGCGGACTTTCAACCGATATCGTAGGCTCAAGCATCGCGGCATATGTCAGCGCGCTCAATAAAATCGCCTTCGAGGAGGATCAGATATGAAGCTTTCTTTTTCAACCAGAGGCTGGAATATGCCGTGGGAAGCTCTGGTGGAAACCGCTTCCGATATGCGTTTTTCGGGGATCGAGCTGTATAACATCCATTTAAGAAGCGATCTTTTTGAAAAAGGCGGCGCGTTCCATAAATATAACGCCGCGGCAACCGTCAGGGACCTGAAAGACAAAAAGCTCTCTGTCCCGTGCTTTGACACTTCCTTCGATATTTCTCTTGAAAACGCGGACCTTGAAAGCGTCGCACGCATCATGGAGCTCGCGAAAAAAACCGACGTACCCTATGTTTCGGTCGTTGCGCTCGGGCAGTCGGACAATATAGAAAAAAACGTCGCCTCTCTTCTCCCCCGCGCAGAAAAGAGCCGCGTTACGCTGCTTATCAAAACCACCGGAGTTTTTTCGGATACGTCAAAGCTGCGCGAGCTTCTTGAGAGCTTCGCGAGCGACAACCTCGCCGCGCTTTGGGATATGCACCATCCCTTCCGCGACTGCGGCGAAAGCGCCGACACAACCATAAAAAACCTCGGCGCCTACGTTAAGCACGTCCATTTAAGGGATTCCGACGACAGCGGAGAGTATAACCTCATCGGCGAGGGCACCCTGCCCATTGAAAGCATGATGCGCGCCCTTTATTCAATAGACTACGACGGTTTTATCTCGCTTGAATGGAAACGGGAGTGGATGAGCGACCTCGACGATATCGAAGTTATTTTCCCGTTTTTTGTGAACTACATGAGCCGCTTTGAGGATACCCGCGGCATGAAAAAAACTCTGTATCTCAACCACGACGGCACCGGGCAGTACGTATGGAAGAAGGACGAGCTTATAAACCTCACGTTTTCGCAGGTGCTCGACCGCATAGTCGAGGAATTCCCCGATCAGTACGCCTTCAAATATACAACTCTCGACTACACGAGGACCTATGAGGAGTTCCGCGACGACGTTGACGATTTCGCGAGGGCGCTTGTTTCACTGGGCGTAAGGGCAGGCAGCAAGGTCGCCATCTGGGCCACGAACGTTCCCGCGTGGTACATCACCTTCTGGGCGGCAACCAAAATCGGCGCCATTCTCGTAACGATGAACACCGCCTACAAGATCCACGAGGCGGAGTATCTTCTCAAGCAGTCCGACACGCACACCCTCGTAATGATAGAATCCGCGCTCGATTCAAACTACAGGGCCATAATAAATGAATTGTGCCCCGAGCTTGCCGGTACCGAGGCCGGAAAACCCCTTCACTGCAAGCGCCTTCCGTTTTTGCGCAACGTCATAACCGTCGGGTTCCGCCAACCCGGCAGCCTCACTCTTGAGGAGGCCATGCAGCGCGCCGACCTTGTTTCAAAAGAAGAGATAAACGCCATGGCGGCGATGGTCCGTCCAAACGACGTGTGCAACATGCAGTACACCTCCGGCACCACGGGCTTCCCCAAGGGCGTTATGCTCACACACTACAACGTCGTAAACAACGGCAAGTGTATAGGCGACCGCATGGGGCTTTCCACCGCCGACAGAATGATGATCCAGGTCCCCATGTTCCACTGCTTCGGCATGGTGCTTTCAATGACCGCCTCTCTCACTCACGGAGCAACTGTGTGCCCGCTGCCCTATTTCTCGGCAAAATCCTCGCTCGCATGTATAGATAAAGAGAGAATAACCTGCTTCAACGGCGTGCCCACAATGTTTATAGCCATGTTCAACCATGAGGACTACCGCAAAACCGACTTTTCCCACATGCGCACGGGCATCATGGCAGGCGCCGGCTGCCCTCCCGAGCTTATGAAAAGAGCCGCCGACCCGAACGAGATGAACATGACGGGTATAGTCAGCGTCTACGGGCAAACCGAATCCTCTCCGGGCAGCACTATGAGCGCGTGGACCGATCCCCTCGACGTCAGGTGCGAGACCGTGGGCTATGATTTCCCCCACGTCCAGTGCAAAATAATCGACCCCGAAACAGGCGAAGAGCTCCCCGACGATACGGACGGAGAGTTCTGCTCAAGGGGCTACAACACAATGAAGGGCTACTATAAGATGCCCGACGCCACGAATGCCACGGTCGACTCCGAGGGCTGGCTGCACTCCGGCGACCTTGCGCGTCGCGACAAAAACGGCAACTACCGCATAACCGGACGCCTGAAGGACATGATAATCAGAGGCGGCGAGAACATCTACCCCAAAGAGATAGAGGAGTTCATCTACACTCATCCCGCCGTGCAGGACGTTCAGGTCATAGGCGTGCCCGACAAAAAATACGGCGAGGAGGCAATGGCCTGCATAATCCTCAAGGAGGGCGAAAGCGTCACCGAGGAGGAAATGCGGTCGTTCATTGCCGCTTCCATTGCCCGCCACAAGGTCCCGAGATACATTGAATTCACCGACTCCTTCCCAATGAACGCCGCCGGAAAGATCCTGAAATACAAAATGCGCGAGGACGCGGCGAAGAAGCTCGGACTTTCCGAATAAAAATAACCGCTTTGGAAACGCGCTTTTAACGATAGTACAAATTAACCTTCTTAAGTGACTTTTTCAATTCGGTACTTAACATAAAAGACCACGTCTTTGGAGCAGAATCCTTAGAGGTGGTCTTTTTTTGTTTTTTTTAATATTCGGAAATCTGTAGGGTTTTATTACTGACAGGTTGTAACTTTATTATTATGCTTTTGCGACTTCAATAATCCTCGAAATGGTGTTCATAAGAAAAAGGATAAGACTTTTGAGGAACTCTGAGATCTTTTTTATAAAATTGTAGATGCCGTCATTTGCGTCTTCCTCATAAGCGGCCCAGTCAACATCGGTGGGATTGTGCTCCTGCATAGGGGAGAAATACTGATTGTCAAAATCGTAGGTCATGAATTGTTGGTATCCTCTGACGTTATCAACCGTTGCGTTCTTAGTCCTCGCTATTTCAAGAAGGAAAAGGAGCTGAGCATTGTGATGGAAGCTGTGCCTGGCGTTTTTTACATACCACGTTGTGTCGGGGAAAAGACCGGTGGAAGCGTCGATCTGCTTGTCGGGTGAGATGTATTTTTCAAACCCGAGCGCTTTCTGCTTCTCTATGTAAGCGTCCGAAAGCGTTCCCGTAACGTTTGAGGCGGTGCCGCCGTAGCTCTGGTCTGAAACGCCCGCTATCCTGTCGGATGCAAGGCTTGCGGATTCCATGAAGGGATAGGTTTGGTCCCCATAGTAGGTTATCGTATCAATCTCAACGCCGGCTTCCTTCATTTCGAGAAGGTCCTCTTCTGTGTTGAGCTGGACCTCATAGTGATATCTGTCAAGGTACTCGAGTATCGTGGCGTATTTCTCTATGTCGCCTTCCTCACTGAAGACATATTTTCTGAAATCCTCGTAGCCGTCATTCACAAAGGCCACTATGCCTGCGTTGAGGGCGTGATAGACCTTTAAAAACGGAGCTATGAGCTTATCCTTGAGCTTTGCGTAAATTCTGTCAAGAGCAGCGCAGACCGTATCGGTCTCCGTAACGGTGTCTTCGATCATATCGAGTGTCAAATAAATATATTCTGCGATCTTTTCGCCCACATATTCCTCTATATTGTAGTTCTTCGTCCAACGGTAAAACGCCTCGGAATTAAATTTGATATTGCCGCTGAACAAAGCCTCTATGAAATCTACGCCAAGCAGGTTTCCGCAGAGCCATATGACCTTCTCAACACCGGAGTAATTTAAAGGCTTCTGATATTCGTGAAGATACGTCGCCACAAGGTTTGTTCCTCCGCAGCGGCTCATGAATATCACCTTGTCATGTCCTGTCCTTGCCTTGACCGTTTCAACAAAGTCGTTGAAATCCTCTGCTATGTCAAACAGAGAAAGACGGTAATCGTAAGCGTAGCTGTAATAGTGGTTTCTGCCGTGCTCGGTGCCGACGGTATTCTCATTCCAGTAGAAATCGACTCCTGTACCTTCTTTGACAGTACCGTCCGGATTAACGGTAATATCGTCAAAGAAAACAGAGAACTTCTCCATAAACGAATCGCAGTATTCGTCCCACGCTTCGTCGCCGCCAACAATAGCCTTGGCGAAAAGAGGAACAATCTCTTCTATAGCGGCATTGACTTCGTCATCGTCGTCTGTGAAGAATTCCACCCGATTCCCGTTCTCGTCGGTTTTATATATGGGCTGATGTCCCATAACGTAAACGATAGGGGTATATTCGCAGCCGCATTCAGCGGCGTTTGCGGCAAATGCGAATGTCGATAAAAGCATAAGCGCCGCAAGAATAATTGAAAGTGTCTTTTTCATGTGATAGATCCTTTGTCGTTGGTATTGTATTAAACCGATAATACATAACATGAATTATGTATCAAAAACTCACGGTTCTATCTATAATTATATCAATCATCTGTGTTTCCCGCAAGTACAAATGAATAAAATGTTTAAAATTGTTCATTTTAGTGCGCTTTTGTCCGGTTTTAAGTATACAAAATTCATGTTATGTATCAAAAAAACACAAAAAAAGAGGTCCCGGACGCGTAAAACTGTCCGAGGCCTCATATTGTTTCGCGGTTCTAACTTCTCCACATCCCGGCGTATATTTCGTTTCTTGTCAGCAGCTCGTCGTGAGTGCCGCTTTCAACTATCCTTCCTTTGTCCATGACCGCAATGATATCGCAGTTCATAACGGTTGAGAGCCTGTGCGCAACTATGATGCAGGTCCTGCCCTTTGTGAGCTCGTCGAAGGCTCTTTGCACCTTTATTTCGGTGGCAAGGTCAATGGAGGAAGTGGCTTCGTCAAGTATGAGTATGTTCGGGTCGGCGAGCATGGCCCTTGTTATACATAAAAGCTGCTTTTGTCCCTGTGAAAGGCTGCCGCCGTCCTCTCCGAGAACCGTGTCGTATTTTTGAGGAAGGCGTTTTATAAACGAATGGGCGTGAGTTTTTTTCGCTGCTTCGATCATCTGTTCTTCGGTTGCGTCCGGATTTCCCTCCAGCAGGTTTTCCCGCACGGTGGCGCTCCTAAGCCACGTGTCCTGAAGCACCATTCCGATATTTGCCCTCAGAGAGCTTTTTTTGATATCCCTCACGTTTGTCCCGTCGAGCTTTATGCAGCCGCCGTCAACGTCATAGAAGCGCATAAGCAGGTTTATAACGGTGGTCTTCCCGCAGCCCGTGGTCCCCACTATCGCCGCTTTTTGTCCTTTCTTGACGCTCAGACTGAAATTTTTGATGAACTCCTTTGTTTTGTCATACGAAAAAGCGACGTCTTCAATGTCCACGTCGCCCGCGGCCTTTTCGGTTACGGCGGCGTTAATGCCGTCCGGCTCTTCCTCCTGCGCGTTCAAAAGCTCCAGAACCCTTGCGGCGCAGCTTAATGAATTCTGCAGCTCCGCGAGCACGGAGGATATCTCGTTGAAGGGCTTTGTATACTGGTTCGCAAATCCGAGCGCCGAGGTCAGAAGTCCCACCGTGAGAGTGTGCCCTATAACTCCGAGCGCGCCGGTAAGAGCCACTCCCGCGTAAACGAGGGCGTTGACGAATCTTGTTGCGGGGTTCGTTATCGACGAGATGAATATGGCCTTCAAGGACGCGCTTTTCAGCGAAGAATTGATTTTTTCAAATTTGTTCTGTTCGTTTTGTTCCTGCCCGAAGGCCTTGAGCGTTTTCAGGCTTCCGATATCCTCTTCCGTCAGCGCGGTAAGTCCGCCGCTTATCTCCGCCTGACGCTTGAAATGTTTATAGCTGCCGTTTGCGATAAGGCGCGCGGCTATAAGAGAAACGGGAGTCAGCAGCAGCACCGTAAGGGCCACCTTGCCGCTTATTATGAAAAGCAGTATCAGCGTGCCGATAATTGTGACAACACCCGGGAAAAACTGTGAAAAGCCCAGAAGAAGGCCGTCGGTAAAACGGTCCA
>JAFSWN010000048.1 GCA_017450185.1 Clostridia bacterium
ATTATTTAATAAAAAATAAACTGTGAAAAAGCGGTCGCTTTGGCGACGGTACCAACAAAAACAACATGATTTGATTATTCATAAGAAGGAGACTTATAATGTATACATCAGAAAACGGTAAACTCTGGATAGCCACCGGGAGCGAAAGGATATATCTTGAGCCCTCCATGGCAAACCGCCACGGCCTCATAGCGGGCGCCACGGGCACAGGTAAAACGGTCACCCTCAAGGTCATAGCCGAATCGTTCAGCGAAATGGGCGTTCCGGTGTTCATTGCCGACATCAAGGGCGACGTTTCGGGAATGTGCCTTCCCGGCAGCGAAAACAAGCACATCCGCCGCTCCATCGATACGATGGGCATTGAAAACTTTGATTATACCTCATTCCCCGTGCGCTTTTTCGACGTCTACGGAAAGCTCGGCCACCCGGTGCGCACCACCATTTCCGACATGGGGCCGGAGCTTCTTTCGCGCCTTCTGGGCCTCACCGACGTTCAGAACGGCGTACTGCGCATCGTGTTCCGCATAGCGGACGATAAGGGCCTTATGCTGCTCGACCTCAAGGACCTTCGCTCGATGCTCCTGCACGTTGCCGACAACGCCGCCGAATACAAAATCAAATACGGCAACGTGACCGCCCAGAGCATCGGCGCCATCCAGCGCGCCCTTCTCACCCTTGAGGACGAGGGCGGCGACATATTCTTCGGCGAGCCCGCGCTCGATATAGCCGACTGGTTCGACTGGGGCGACGACGGCAGGGGAGTTATGAACATTCTTGAATGCGCGGAGCTTTTCCAGCACCCGCTGCTCTACAGCACCTTCCTTTTGTGGATGCTCACCGAGCTCTATGAGCTTCTGCCGGAAGCGGGCGACCTTGACAAGCCGAAAATAGCGTTTTTCTTTGATGAGGCCCATCTGCTCTTCAACGACGCCCCCAAGGCTCTGCTCGAAAAGGTTGAGCAGGTGGTAAGGCTTATCCGCTCAAAGGGCGTTTCGGTGTGGTTCATAACCCAAAACCCCATGGACATCCCCGAATCCGTTCTCGCGCAGATTGGCAACCGCGTGCAGCACGCCCTTCGCGCCTACACCCCCAACGAGCAGAAGGCCATACGCGCCGCCGCCAAGAGCTTCAGAGTGAACGAAAGCTTCAACACCGAAACCGTGCTGCAGGAGCTCGCCACCGGCGAAGCGCTTGTGTCGGTCCTTGATGAAAAGGGCATACCCGGCATTGTTCAGCGCGCGGGCATTCTGCCGCCCAAGAGCTCGATGAACGCGGTTGAGCCCGCCGTTATAGGCACAGTTGTGGCAAATTCCCCGCTTAAAGACAAATACCACGAGGCGGTCGACCGCGAGTCGGCCTACGAGATCCTCACCGCAGCGGCCGCCGAAGCCGAAAAGCAGGCCGAAAAAGAGGCCAAAGAAAAGGAAGAGGCCAAAAAGAAAGAGGAAGAGGAAAAGCAGAAGGAAAAAGAGAAGAAGAAGGCCGCGTCAAAGAAAAAGACCTCGGCGTTTGAGAAGGCCGCCGCGAACACCATGAGCACCATCGGCAGGGAAGTGGGCAAGCAACTCATAAGAGGCATTTTCGGAAATCTGAAAAAATAACGGCTGACAATGAAAACCATATTTGATTTGCTTTCCTCGTCGCAATTTCGTAAAAGACCGGCTATGTTCATCGGA
Source organism: Clostridia bacterium (assembly GCA_017450185.1). GTDB lineage: Bacteria > Bacillota > Clostridia > Oscillospirales > Acutalibacteraceae > RUG806. Next base: position 1,677 of record JAFSWN010000048.1, read on the forward strand.
GACAACGATCTCAGGACGTTGGAAACATGGATACAAGGTTATATTTCAGCGTGTGATGATGCCGGAACATATGATTGTTTGAAATCAAAATACGGCGTTGATATACGTGACTTTCGTGATTATATCGCTTATTGGGAAAATCTTTCAAATGCTCGCGGTTTCGCCGCTTTGTTAAAGGAATTATCGCATTGCCAAACAGATGAGGCATGGAAACTTTTCTTTGAATATTTGGATCGTTTTTCAGAGCTTAAAATTGTTAAGCAACAGCGTTTAGAACTTACAGATCAGAGAAAAGAATATGCTCAAAATTGGTTGAGTTTGATTACAGTTCATATTATATCTCCGGAGGGAGACATAATACAGAGGGAACCGAGATTTACGGAAATACATAAGACGATGTTTTCCGAAGGGATATGCCGGTTGGATATAATCGGGGATAATTTTTATCCATCGGATCCTTTCTTTCCTTCGAACATTTTTCATACCGAAGAAGAGGTTGATGAAGAACTTCTGAGAATATTCGGGGATATTGAATGGGAAACCATTTAATTGTTTTTGCATTTTGGGGCGCAAAGCCCGCGAAAGGAGTTTTTTATGATAAAGTACATCTTTTTGGCAATATTTTTTGCCGCAAGCATCGTCCATCTCGTCCATAGCTGGCAGGATTCGTCTAAAAGAAAATACACAAAGCCGCTCCTGCTGCTCTCCCTGTTGTTTTTCTATGTTTTTGCCACAGGTAAAATTTCCTGGGTGCTGGTTGCCGCGCTTGCCACAAGCTGGCTGGGCGACGTGCTTCTGATGCTCAAGGGCGATAAATGGTTTGTTATGGGCGGAATAAGCTTTTTAATAAGCCATATCCTGTTTATCTTCGTATATATCCCGAACATCGTTTTCTCGTCAATAAAATGGTGGATCGCCTTCCCGATAATCGTCTACGCGGTGATATCGTTCCTTATCATGCGCTCGGTCAAGGAAAACACTCCCAAGCCCATGTTCATCCCCATGTTCCTATATCTTGTTGCGAACAGCACAATGAACATTTTCGCCCTGATGCAGCTCATCAGCGTGCCGTGCCTCGGCTCCGCGCTCGCCTACGTTGGCGCGATACTCTTCTTCGCCTCCGACTGCACGCTGTTTATTGTCCGCTACCATAAAAAAGAAGATCTTATTTTCAAAAAGCATTTCACCATCATGCTCACCTATATTCTCGGAGAATTTCTTATCACCCTCGGCATGCTGCTGATAAAATAAGGAGGAAATAAAATGAAGTACGTATTTATTGTAAACCCCAAGGCGGGCGCTGAAGACAACGCCGCGAAAATCAAAAACGAGACCGCCTCTCTTCCCGAAAAGGATGATATTGAGGTATACGTTACAAAGGCTGTGGGCGACGCCATCACCTTTGTTCGCTCGCGCTGCGAAAACGAGCCGGACCAAAAATTCCGCTTTATCGCATGCGGCGGCGACGGCACCGTAAACGAGGTGTTCAACGGAGCCGTCGGGCATGAAAACGCCGAGGTTTCCTGCTATCCCTGCGGCAGCGGCAACGACTTTGTTAAGGTTTTCGGCGCCGAAAAATTCAAAAACATCCCCGCACTTATTTCAGCTCCCACAAGGAAGCTCGACCTTCTGAAGGTGGGCGACAGATACGCGAACAACGTTGTGAACTTCGGCTTCGACACCACCGTTGCCATAACGATAAACAACGAGCGAGCAAAAACCGGCCACGGCAACAAAAACGCCTACACCAAGGGCGTTGTCACCGCGCTTATAAAGAGCATGAAAAACACCTGCACTGTCAAGGCGGACGGCGAAACCCTCAACGCCGACGGCAAGGCGCTTTTATGCACCGTTGCGAACGGCCAATACGTTGGCGGTTCCTTTAAGTGCGCTCCCAGAGCGAAAACCGACGACGGCCTTATTGAAGTGTGCCTTATCCGTCCCATTTCGCGCCTTCGTTTTGTGAAGATCCTCGGCACCTACACCGAAGGAAAGCACCTTGACGACCCGAAGATGAGCGATATAGTCGTGTACCGTCAGACAAAGAAGGTGGAGGTCAGCGCCCCCGCGGGCTTCGCGTATTCGCTCGACGGCGAGATAATCTACGAATCGAATTTCTCCATAGAGATAGCCCCCGCCGCGCTCAATCTGGCAGTGCCGGAATAATAACCTGTAACGCGCATAATCACCGGTACGCACCCTGTAGCACGGCTGACCACAGCCGTCATGGCGCTTCCCCACGGCTTGCTGTGTCCGTTTGCGAACAAACTGCGTATTAATGACCTTATTCACTTATGGCAACTTCGATAACGGCTGTGGTCAGCCGTGCTACAGGGTGCAAAAACCGAAATTTGTTAAAACCGAAAGGAACGCCGATATGGATATCCTTGAACTGATGAGATCCCGGCACAGCGTTAGAAGATACCTCGATAAAACCATCCCCGATGACGTAAGAAAAAGTCTTGACGAATACTGCGCCGCTCTCAACGCCGAAAGCGGGCTCAATATGCAGATCCTTTACGACGAGCCGGAGTGCTTCAACTCCTTTATGGGACGCTACGGGCACTTTGAAAACGTTAATAACTATATTTCGATCGTCGGCAAAAAGTCGCCCGAGCTCGATGAAAAAGGCGGCTTTTACGGCGAAATGCTGGTGCTTAAGGCTCAGGAGCTGGGCCTCAACACCTGCTGGGTCGCGCTCACGCACGGCAAGAGCAAAGCGAAGATCGGCCCCAAAGAAAAAGAGGTCATAATCATTTCGCTCGGCTACGGCAAAACGGCAGGGCATGAGCGTAAAAGCAAAACGCCCGAAGAAGTCAGCGACGTTAAAGCCGATTCACCCGAATGGTACAAAAGAGGCATTGAAGCCGCGCTTCTCGCCCCCACCGCCGTCAACCAGCAGAAGTTCAGCTTCGTTCGAAGCGGGAACGAGGTTACGGCAAAGGCCGCGCTCATAGGCCCGGAGCTTAAGGTGGATCTCGGCATCGTCAAGTGCCATTTCGAGCTCGCCGCCGGGAAAGAGAATTTTGTTTTCCGTTAAACTTTCCGGAAAACGCTATCCGAATAAAAGATCAAAGATAAAAGATGAAAGACGGAACGCCCTCGATATCTTTTGTCTTTTTTCTTTTTTTCTTAAAAAAACGCTTTACTTTTATTCCTGTTTCTTCTATAATATATTCTGTATAATTTTATGCTGTTCGGAGGCTTGTTTTGCCTGAAAACAATAAAAACCGCGCCGATCCGTTTGCCGGAAAAGCCCTTTCGCAAAAAGAATACACGGAGCTTACAAGGGCATTGCTGAGCGAAAAATATCCGCTCGGCCAGCCTTTGGCTTTCGTTCATACATACGGCTGCCAGGGAAACGTTTCCGATTCCGAGCGTATAAAGGGTATGCTTGACGAGATGGGCTACGGCTTTACCGAAAACGTGGAGGAAGCTGATTTTGTGCTGTTCAACACCTGCGCCGTGCGCGAGCACGCCGAGGACAGAGTTTTCGGCAACGTGGGCGCGCTCAAACCGGTAAAATCCGAAAAAAAAGACATGATAATAGCGCTGTGCGGGTGCATGATGCAGCAGCCGCATATTGCCGAGAAAATAAAAAAGAGCTATCCCTTTGTAAACCTTGTTTTCGGCACCTTCGCGATAAGCGTTTTCCCCGAGCTTATGTATAAAACCCTTCGCGGGGGCAGGCGCGTTTTTGAGATAACCGAAAAAAACGAGCCCGTTGCCGAGGGCCTGCCCGTGCGGCGCGACAGCGATTTCAAGGCGTGGCTGCCCATAATGTACGGCTGCAATAATTTTTGCACCTACTGCATTGTGCCGTATGTGCGCGGGCGCGAAAGGAGCCGCAAGCTCTGCGCCGTTATCGAGGAGGCAAAGGAGATAATCGCCGGCGGCGCGAAGGAGATTACCCTTCTGGGGCAAAACGTGAATTCCTACGGCAAAGGCTCCGGTGACGGAGTGGGCTTCCCTGAGCTTCTGAAAATGCTGAATGCCCTCGAGGGCGATTTCAGGCTCCGTTTCATGACCTCGCACCCCAAGGACTGCACAAAGGAGCTTCTCGACGCCATGGCCTCCTGCGAAAAGGCCGACCGGCACCTGCACCTGCCGTTTCAGTCGGGAAACAACAGGGTGCTCAAGGCCATGAATCGCGGCTACACAAGGGAAAAATATCTGGAGCTTATAAGCTATGCGAGAGAGGTCATGCCCGATATATCCATAACGAGCGACATAATCGTGGGCTTCCCGGGTGAGACCTACGAAGAATTTCTTGACACACTCTCTCTCATAAAAGAAGTCAAATTCACGTCGCTCTTCACCTTCATCTATTCGCCCCGCAAGGGAACAAGGGCCGCCGAAATGCCGGACCCCGTGCCATACGCCGAAAAATCGAAGTGGTTCTCGGAGCTTCTGAAGGCGCAGGAGGAGATCGCCGCCGAGCGTTCAAAAAGCATGCTCGGCAAAACCTACGAGGTCCTCGTTGAGGGCGAAACAAAAGAGAAAAACGGTATGCTCACCGGCCGAACCGGAGGCAATATAAACATAGACTTTCCCGGCGACGCCGCGCTTATAGGGACCTTTGTGAAAGTGAAGGTCACGCAGGCGAAAAACTGGCTGCTCACCGGCGAAATAACAGAATAAACCGAAAAAACCAAGGAGAAATATAATGGACGTTATCAAAATCACAAGAGAGCTCGGCAAGGCTATACAGGCCGACGAAAGATATCTTGAATACATGGCCGCCAAAAGGGCGAACGACGACGATGAGGAGCTTCAGGAGCTCATCGGAAGGCTCAATATCATTCAGCTTTCATATCAGAACGAGAACGAAAAGGAAGCTCCCGACAAGGCAAAGCTCGATCAGTGGAACGACGATTTTTCAAAGCTCTATTCCGATATCATGCTCCATCCTAAAATGCGTGAATTCGAGGATAAAAAGCAGGTCGTGGACGACCTTATGAGCTATATCGTGAACATTCTGTCGCTTTGCGTAAACGGCGCCGACCCAGAAACCGCCGAGCCCGTGCAGAGCGACGGCTCCGGCTGCACCGGAAGCTGCTCCACCTGCGGAGGCTGCGGATAATCTATAGAGGCGGCGTGCGCCGCAAATGAGGAAAGAAAAAAGATAAATGATAAAAGAAAAATGAAGGAAGCTGCGCTTGGCATTGTAACGGCTGACGCCGCAGATCGAAAAATAAAAAAAGATGAAAAACGGGTAGCGCGGCACACCGTGCCGCATGGGACCTGCCGATAGATGAAAACGGAATGTTATGATGCAAAGCGTTATTCTGTAAAAACCGCAATCGGGTTCTTTCTTTGCGGCACGGGGTGCCGCGCTACGGAAATATGATTTAGTGATAATAGATTCAAAACCCGTTTCGTTCCGAAATCGTTAATCAATAATCGTAAATCGTTAATCATAGAAGCTGCGCTTGGCATTGTAACGGCTGAC
>JAFSWN010000049.1 GCA_017450185.1 Clostridia bacterium
CCGCTCAAGCAGCAGATGCTCGACGCAAGACTGTATGAGCGCCTGAAGGACGGCGGCTTCAACAGAAAGCTGAAATTGCTGCTCGATAAAATTATGATGGAGGATCGAAAATGAGTAAGTTTTTCAAAGTCAGAACGAGAAGCGTTATCAACACGGATCTGCTCGTAAAAGCCGAAAGCGAAGCCGAGGCAAAGGCGAAGGCCGCCGCAGCGATGTACACGTTCCTTGAGGACGATATGCTGTTTGACGACGATACACGGATCCGACTGATGGTACGAAAGTGACGGCTACATCAGTATATACTGTTGCAGAGGATTTTACCGTGTATGCGCGTTGGAATTGTAATTCCTATGCTGTATCTTGGTCTACGGGAACAGGTTATTCGATTGCTGTCAGCAGAACGAGTTCTCCTTATGCAAATGCAAGCATTGGAGCCTTAAATAATGGAGCCGTGGTTTATTACGGAGACGTGCTTTCTGTTTCCTATTCCGCCTCTACTGGTTATTCGCTTACCGGCAATGGTCAAACCAGCCTTACTGTTACCGGAAATGTTACAGCAAGTGAGATTTATGCCTCGGCACGCGTGAATCAGTATACGTATAATGTCGTTTATAAATCAAGTAACGGTAAACCCGCCCTACTCGATTAGGGAGGAATCTTCTTTGTGTATCCGAGGACAACTTTTCCTCGACAAACAGGACTCGAACCTGTGATATTTCCCTAAAAACCACTCAAAACTGAATATTTACCATTTTTCAGACCGAATTTCTATTGATTTAGAACTTCGGTCTTTTTTTATGCCCTTTTTCCTCCGGTACATATTCAGTACCTGAGAGCCGTTACAGGGCAGTGCGTCCCTCATATAGACGCGTGGTTTTTATCCCATCCCCATGACGATCACGTTCAGGTTTTCTATGAGGTGGCGGAAAATCGCACATCGCAGGTCACATTTGACAAGGTCATGCTCAACTACGCGCCGTATGAGCTTTACGAATCCCGTTCGCAGCAGGAAGGTATGGAGATGGTGAGCGAATTCAACCGCATCAGCAAAGCCTTCCCCGAGAAAGTGCAGATCCTTAACACCGGCGATAATTTCAATATCGGAGCAGCCGAAATAACCGTGCTGTATACCCCGGACACCTCTTTCATCGACGTAAATGAGCACTCCGTCATTTTCCGCATGGATCTCGGAGGCACGAGCGTCATGTTCACCGGCGACGCGCAGGTGAACGCCGGTAACACGGCTATTGCCGATTGGGAGAGCAGCGGTCTTCTCGACTGCGACATCTGCAAGATGGCGCACCACGGGCAGGACGGCGTAGGCAGGAATTTCTATGAAGCCGTTTCTCCGGAGATCTGCCTCTGGCCCACTCCCACGTGGGTATGGGACAACACAAACGGCAATCTGAAAACGCTTGAGGTGCGCGCATGGATGGATGAACTCGGAGTTGAAAAGAATTATAAAGCCTTCGAGGGTTCGGCGGTCATCGGTATGAAGCCGCGCATTGTCACCACCACCGACGTGTTTGAGGAAGGCTACGACGGGGCAACAGCCATAGACAGGCTTGCTGCCCTCGGCTACGAAGGGATAGATATGGGCTTTGATTACTGGACGTTCGAGGGCTCGCCCTTTATTTCCGACGACTATCTTGCGTGGGCGCAGGGCCTTAAAGCGCGCGCGGACGCGGCGGGGATCGCTTATACTCACGCGCACGCGCCGGGAGAAGCCGATTCCGAATACGTCGGTCGCTCCATTGAGGCGGCTGCCGCCATCGGAGCAAGGTATCTTGTGGTGCATCCTGTCTGGAGGGATAAATTCGGCAATACCATTAATTCAAAATTACGTTTTATAAAGACCAACGCTGACGCTATACGAAAATGGCTCCCGAAGGCTGAGGAATGCGGCGTGGTGCTGCTTTCGGAAAACGTGCTCTGGGGAGCGTCCTCGGATCCCCGCATAATTGCCGAGCTTGTTGAAGCAGTCGGCTCCGATTGGTTCGGATGGTGCTTTGACGTTGGCCACGCCTGGTGCTGCGGTTATGCTCCGGACGTGCTGAAGGAATGCGTCGTCACTCCTATGTCTTTGCACATTCAGGATAACGACGGCAGCGGGGACCAGCACCTGATCCCCGGCGACGGCACGATCGATTGGAACTTGTTCACTCAAACGCTGAAGGAGATAGGCTATCTCGGAGACTGCGTGATGGAGGCTCACCATCAAAGCCTGGAAGCGCCGGATGAAGAACGCGATGCTATTCTTTCCCGCCTGCTTGATACCGCCAAGACGATCCGCAGCCAAATGCGCTGAAAAAAGGTTAATGCTCGTCCGGGCCGTTTGCGGGCAAGGGCGTTGAGGTCAACATTGTCAACGAAGTACCCGACCGACTGACGTCTATAGAAGCGGCGTTCCAGCTGGAATCGGCAAATACAACAAAATTGTACTCGAACGCGAACGTGGGAAGTTTTCTTGAAGCGAAGACGTATACCTTCACCCTGCCGAAAAAGGATGTCGAATACGATGAAGACCTGAAAACGCTGTCTGTCACGATCACCGTTAACGAAGATAACAGTCAAAAAAACGTGCAGAATATCGACGTCGCCACCTTTTCGATCCCCTCTGAATACGGCGACAGCTACACGTATATCCTTCGTTTTGAAAACGGGCAGTATGTGCTGACCGCGGGATGATATAAAAAATATAAAATGATCAGGGACGGTTTTTGTGTACCGATGATGCCTTAATTCTTATAAAGGCTTTGTTGTTGGCACACTAAACCGTCCCTGCTTTTTCGGCGGATTTGAATTGTGTTTTGATTGACGCGTCGTTCGGAGTCGGCCGTCGTCTTTTCTCTTATCTCGACGAAGCGCGTTTCGTCGCGAATACTGTCATAGTTTTTTGTGCCCTGACCGTTCAGATTTTCAGATATATAAAAAGAAAATTCAGATAATTTTTTTCATGAAAAAAACCGACGTTCTTGATCGTATTATAGGTGAAGGGAGTGAGAAGATGGTTTCATACGGTACCAATGAATCCATTGAAAGGCTCGTTGAAACATACAGCGGTATGCTCTTACGTCTTGCTCGTTCACGGCTTAATAACACGATGGACGCAGAGGACGCCGTTCAGGAGGTTTTTTTATACCTGATAGAGCATAAAGTGACGTTTAAGAACGCCGAGCACGAAAAAGCCTGGCTGATCCGCGCAACGCTTCACCGCGCAGCGGACATAGGAAAACGCGCTTCAAAAGCCTCGCTGCCGTTGGATGACGCCTGTGTCGGCGCGCAGGATGAAAATAAAAGCTTTGTTGCCGACGCGCTGTGCAGCCTTCCCGAGAAATACGCGGCGGTGCTGTATCTTTATTATTACGAGGGTTATTCCATAAAAGAGATCGGAACGGTTCTCAAAATTCCTTCCGCCACGGCGGGCACAAGGCTCAGCAGGGGCAGAACGCTGTTAAAAAAGCTATTAAAGGAGGATCTGTAATGAACGGCGAAGAATTCAAACGCAGTTTTGACGCGCTCACCTTCTCTTCGGATTTTAATGAAAAAACAACGCGGCTGTTACAGCAATCGCTGGCCGCGTCCGAAAGCAGAAAGGAGCAACCGAAAATGAAAAACAAAAAACTTACAGGCAAAGGCAAGGTTATATTGATCGCGGCGGCGCTGGTTCTCGTGCTTGCCGTTTCGGCGAGCGCGGCGATAATACGCTTTACTCTTCCGCAAAGGGCGGCGGAATTTATGCACATTGAAGACGGTCATATCTCCGAAGTCCTTGCCGACGGCACGTTCGACTCCGAAGGCGTCACTGCCGTAAAACAGGCGGTGCGGACCAACGGACATACCGTTATATTTGAAGGCATTGCCGAAGGAACGCGGTTGAAGGCGAATATACTTGAGCTGCTTGCCGCGGCGCAGAGCGGTGATATGTCTCAAGTCAAAACCGAAACGGTAAAAGAGCGTTACGCGGTGCTCAGCGTAACAAACGACGCGGGCGGCCCTGTTTTGGGGTTGGATCCGATTTATGAGCTCCACGATAAGCTCGGCGGGTGCTTAAGCATACAGGGAATAGAGCCGCTTTACTTCAACTATGTCGGACAGTTTATAGACGTTGACGACGTGGTTTATATGTTCATCCCCTTAACAGAGGCAGGGATCTTTGCCGACAGAGAGCTCAGGCTGTGCGTTTACGGCAGCTTTGCCCCCGGTGGGAATATTCTTACAATAAATGAAGACGGTCTGCCCGTATTCCGAAGCGACTATACCGGTATTCAGGCGATGTTTGAGATCGATCTGGACGACAGCCTTGCCGATCACGAAGCAGTGGCGGCGCTTGAAGCCAAAGAACCTTCTTTACCAACTGCATGGGAGATCGAACACGGTTTTGCCGGATAAAAATTCCATCGTTACAAGCAGTTGCCGGCCTTCGCTGAAAATTCTTGACAAACAACAATCACGCTGATATACTGTGTGTGAAAGTTTGCCGGCCTCAACTATCGGCAAACGGGAAAGGAGCACAAATTATGACTGTTAATGAGGTAATTTTCGGATAACTGAATATTGGCGCGCTTTTGATCATAGGACCGAAAGGCCCTGTTTTTACCGCGCCGCTTAATGTGACCTTTCGTGATTAATGTTTGCCTTCGGCACACTCGCAAAGGGTGTGCTGTTTTTTTTCGTAACTTTTCCGGCGCGCCGCAGAAATCCCCGAACAGGTTGTTTTCTGCGGCGTTTTTGCGTCCGGGCCCGGTCAGCGCGCAAACACGGATACTTTTTAGGAGGAAAAAATGAGTATAACCGATTACGGATTTGATTATGAGATGAGTCCTGATAAAAACGCCGGCGTGCCCGCGCGCGTCACCGCCGTGCACAAAGGGCGGTTTTGCGTTGTGTCGGACTACGGCGAGGGCTACGCTCAGCTTAAGGGAAAGGAATACTATTATTCTGACGCGGTTTTTCCCACTGTGGGCGATTTTGTGCTTATCGATTTCAATTCCGACGGCGACAGCCGCATTATTAAAACGCTGAAGAGAAAAACCTATTTTTCACGGCGGGACCCCGACAAAGGCAAAGGAGAACAGGCGGTCGCGGCGAATTTTGACTATGTTTTTATTATGCAGTCTCTCAATCACAACTTTAACTTAAAGCGGCTGGAGCGCTATCTTACCTGCGCGCGCCAGTCCGGTGCCGAGCCGGTGATCGTTTTAACAAAGGCTGATCTCACAAACGATCCCATGCCATATGTTCTTGAAGCGGGCAGTGTGGCAAAGGACGTGAAGATTTGCGTTATAAGCGCAAAGACCGGCAGCGGGACGCAGGAGCTTGCGCCTTATCTGCAAAAGGGAAAAACTCTTGTTTTTCTGGGGTCGTCGGGAGTCGGCAAATCGAGCCTTGTAAACGCGCTCGCGGGTGAAGAGATCATGGACGTGAACGGCATCCGCGAGGCCGACAGCAAGGGCAGGCACACCACCACGCACCGCGAGCTTATAATGCTGAAAAACGGAGCGATGATCATCGATACACCCGGTATGCGCGAGCTTGGCGTGTGGGAAGTTGACGACGGGCTGGCGGACGCCTTCTCCGACGTGGATGAGCTGGCTGCAAGGTGCAGATTCAGGGATTGCAAACACAAAAACGAACCCGGCTGCGCGGTGCGCGAGGCTATTCAAAACGGTGAGCTGAGCCTGAGCCGCTTTGAGAGCTACCTGAAGCTTAAAACCGAGGCAAAACAAAGCGGCAGCGCTTCAGAACTTCGCAGAAAAAAGGAACAGAAATTTAAGAATATTGCCGTAAGCAAAAGGAGAAACAGAAAAGATGTGTAACAGCCGCTTTTATATGTGGACTTATTCTTCTGTTTATGGTATACTGTATAATACTTACAGATAAGCTGATATACGAACGGCTTTTTACTGCGCAAAATATTCGTCGAAAAGTACGTTCACGATATAGAAGGGGTTTGATATGCGTTTCCATTCGGAAAAAGCTCAGTTCGATTTGCATCCTCAGGATATCGACCGATTGTCAGAATGGCTTAATGCGAGGCTTTCCGCCGTGGAAGTCCGGCGTGAGGACCGGATCCGGATTCGTTTTCTTGCAGAAGAGATCCTTCTTCGCATGCAGGAGCGCTTCGGTGAGGACGCGCCAGTGGAGGCGTATCTTGAAAAATCCTTCGGCCGACCGGTGCTTCATATTGAGATCGCGGGAGAAGCGTTCAATCCGATGAATGAAACCGGAAACAGTCTCGGCGATTGGAACGATACGCTGATCACGGCCGTAAACATCGATCCGAAGTATACGTACAGCTGGGGAAAAAACGTGCTGCGTTTCGTTTTGCCCGGCAAGAAGATGAATCCGCTGCTGCAGATCGCCGTTGCGATCGCCTTTGGTTGCGCGCTCGGTATCCTCGGAGCGCTCTTTTTGCCCGACGCAGCGCGTGAAAATGTGACGCAGACGCTCTTTTCGCCGTTTTACGACGTGTGGATCAGGATCCTGAACGCCCTTTCCGGTCCGGTCATTTTCTTTATGGTCATCACAACGATCATCAATACCAAAAAAATCACGATGCAGGGCGGAACAAAGGTCTACGTGATCGGACGTTATTTTCTGTTCAGCTTGCTTGCCGCCGGATTTACCGTTGTTTGCTCGGTTCCGTTTCTCGGACGCGGCGTTTTTGTCATGCAGAGCGGGACGGATATTTTGAGAAATACGCTTGACGGACTGCTGAAGATCTTCCCGAACAATGTTTTCGAGCCGTTTATCGATTCGAATACGCCGCAGCTTCTTCTTATCGCTTTTTTCATCGGCAGCGCAATGATCGTTCTCGGCAACCACGTATCGCGGCTGAAAACGGTGGTTCAGCAGATCAATATGATCGGTCTTTTGCTAGCGAAATGGATAAGCCTGCTTGTTCCCTTTTTTACCTGTATTTTTCTCGCGTTGGAAATCTGGCAGAAACGTACGGAGCTTATTTCGCAGATGTGGAAGCCAATGCTTCTTTCATTTGCGGTAACAACGCTTGTGCTTTGCTTTGCGTCGCTGTGGCTTGCGTTTCGGGTACGTATGTCTGCGCTGCTTGTTTTCCGAAAGCTGTTCGTTCCGTTTGTTCGCGTCCTTAAAACCGGTTCCGTGGACAGCGCTTTCGATTTGACGGAGCGAAACTGTACGAACGCGCTCGGCATCGACAGCTCTTTCGCCGGGATCAGTCTGCCGCAGGGGCTCGTTTTATATATGCCCGTAAGCTCTGTGGGTGTTCTCGTGTTTACTCTTTTTGCCTGTGTTGTCTACGGTATTCAGCCTGACCTTGGAACGCTTATCGGCGCGCTCGTCCTTTCCGTGGTGCTGTTCGTTGCGACTCCCCCGGTCCCAGGCGCGAATCTTCTTGCGTACATCGTTTTGTTTTCCTGGCTGGGAATTCCGGAGACGGCGCTCATCGACGCAATGATCTTCGATATCGTCTTCGGAGTTCTTGCTACCGCCGGAAATCTGACCATGCTTCAGATCGAGACTGTCCTTCAGGCGAAACGCATCGGACTGCTTGACCTGTCACGTCTGCGTTCAGAAAAAGGCGGGAAAAAATGATTTTCTGCGGGTTTAACTAAGCTCGTTATAAGGAGAGAAAACATGTTTTTTACAAAAATTGCTGCTTTTTTCATGGCTCTGCTCACGCTTTTATCCGGCGGAGCGTAGTCCGTCATAGGCTCAACGGACGCCGAACCCATCATTGCGACCCGGAGGGAATACCGTTTCGACCGCTACAGGCTTCTCTTTGGCGCGTACTGCTTTAAGGTGGACGACCGGTTTGAGGAAACACGCGAGTGGTTCAGGGAGGCGGGGCTGCTGTTCCCCATGGCGGTCAGCGGCAGTTTGCTCTCCGAAGCCGACCTTGACTGGTTTTCGGAGAACGGCATGGGCGTTATCGCGCCCAGAAGCGACTACTACCTGAATATGAAGCACGACGCCATATGGGGGATCGATCTGCGCGACGAGCCGCCGGCTTCCGATTTTCCCGCGCTGCAGGAGCGTGTTCAGGAGCTCTACGCTCAGGACCCGAACAGATTCCCGATGATCAACCTTTTACCCATGTACGCCAGCGGCGAGCAGCTCGGCGAAGACGACGAGCTTCCCGGATTTATAGGGGATTCGCCCTTCGATTCTTTCTGCGAGCGTGCGGTGCGCTACCGCATGCACGTTTCCGACTATATCGGAACGGTGGATTCGGATATCATAAGCGCGGACATCTATCCTCTCTATGTCTACAATAACGGAGAGCTCGGCACCTATATGCACTGGATGCGGAACCTCGATATCCTTGCCGAAGCAAAACGCGCAAAAGCAATAATCGAGGCTATGAAGGGCGACGCGAAGATCGATACATTTTTCAGATATGCCGAAGCCATAGACGAGCGGATCTTACGCTTGTCAAAAAAATAGAAACGATCGGACGAAAAAAACACAGAATGTTTTGATCAACTGATGACGGTTGTCTTTTTTGACGTCTTATGATACAATAATGATATCAATTCTTTGGAGGGATCCTTTTGAAAAAGATAATGTGTTTGTTCTTGGCGCTTTGTATTCTTGCGCTCGCGGGATGCGGCGATGGGGAGAAAGCCGCCAAATACACGGACGTCGACGGACACGTTCAGTTTGTTGTTGAATTCAACACCGGGCTTTTCGCTTTTTCAGATTCCGGTTCGGATATGGCTTATTATCCGTCGAACCCGAAGCTGCAAAAGGAGTTTGAATACGGAGACTGCGGAGTCAAGTTCTCCGCTGAATATGAGGATGACAGGATCGTTTACACGGTGATCGATCCGAGCGAAGACCGCAGCTCCGAAAAGAAAACGTTTTGGGATATCTACAGCGTTTACAATGAAAGCTGGGATTATTACATTAAAGAAACAGTGCCGAAAGATCCCGATGATATGGGGATGAAAATGCTTGCGACGGTTTCCGGTGAAGAAGATTCACAGTATTATATCAAGTTATCTGTCCACGGAGATGAAGAAAAATCATATATAGTTTCATTTTCACTCGAAGGAGAAACACCGCAGATCGTTTATGAAAAAACGGACAAAGCTTAACACAACAAAAAAATGTCGGCATCCCGATACGGAATGCCGGCGTTTTGCTGTTTAAGTGTTTTTTATGATCTTACGGGAGCTTGTAGGCGCGGACGTAGTCCACCTTGTATTCCGCCCTGAAAGTCGCTTTGTCGTTCTTTTCAATATTGCCGGACCAGCCGAAGGTGGGCGAGCCGTCGCCGCCGTCCACCTCGCAGGATAGGATCATATATTCGGGCTGCGTGGATATGCCGCCGTAGGAGGTACGCGCCACCTCACGGCCGTTTATATAGAAAAAGTACTCTTCCGGAGTCCAGTGCAGGCCGTAGGTGTTGTAGTTCTCGTAGGGATCGTTGTCGAGCGAGAAAATGCCCACGTTTTTATACTTTGTTTTCAGGTCGTAGCCGCTGTAGTGTATGTTCTGCGTGATCTTCCAGCTTCTTGAACCGCCGAGGTGCCAGAAGGGGGATTCCATAATATCCAGCTCTGCGCCCTGCGTGGCGTCGTCCGATTCCTTGCTGACGTTGGAGTTGGTCATCCAGAACGCGGACCAGAGACCCTGGCCTTTCGGCAGGATGCAGCGGCACTCATAGTAGCCGTAGGCCTGCTTGAAGGATCTTGCGGTGTCAAGGCCGCAGGTATACCAGCCGGGGCCGTATTTGCCGTCTTCAAAATACTGTGTGGTGATTATCAGATTGCCGTCCTCAACGCGGGCCTGATCCGCGGTCCAGTAGCCGCCCTTGCGAACGCCGCCGCCGTCGTGCTCGCGCCATTTGGTCATGTCGAGGCTGTCGCCGTCGAACTCGTCGGAAAACGTAAGCTCAAAGTCCGACAGGTCGATCGTCGCGGTGTTTTTTGTTGCGCTCGAGGTGTTGAAGATAAGCAGTATCACATTTACGAACGCGATCATGAAATTCAGGAATTTTGCGGGAAATACAGTCATGATTAAGCTCCTTCTTTGCTCGTTCTATGCGCATCCGAAACGGTGCCGGACGCCGCTAATATTAATATATACCAATTATTCAAATAACACAAGTGGAAATATCCATTTTTTCAAACAGCTTATTGTGTCGTGCCGAAAAACTCACATATACCGTCAAGGCAGCGTTTTCCATACTCGCCGTTCGGTTTTTGCACGGCGAAAACGTGCGGCAGCTTTTTGCCCTCTTTTCCTGTTATGTACAGCAGCCTCGCGTCCATATCCCGGCGGCGAAGGTATCCGTAGAGCTGCAGGGTCTGTTTGCGCGCAACAACGTCGCCTTCGCTTGTTATGAGCATTACGGGAGGAAGCGTTTTTGCGAGGTCAAGCGCCTCGTTCGCGTTCAAAAACTGTTTAGACGACTCCCTGAAAGGCCTCTCGCGCCACATCAGGCGGCCGTAAGAGCCCATAAGGGAGTTTTCGTTCATATACGCAACGGGAGATGTAAGAACAAGGCAGTTGTATTTAAGCCCGGGGTCCGATATTTCAAAATGCTCCTGAAGAGACGGCGAAACGGCGATCGCCGCCGTATAAGCCGCCAGCATACCGCCCGCGGAATCACCGGTCAGCATGATCTTTTCGGGATCGCACGGCAAATGGGGAAGCGTTTTTTTGATGGCGGACAGCGCGTTTGATACGTCTTTAAGCTGTTCGAGCGGCGTGACCTCCGGCGCGAGACGGTAGCTCATGCTGAACACAAGAAATCCGCGCGAGGCAAGGTATTCGTCGTATAGGACGCTTGAGTCCTTATCTCCGTACATCCATCCGCCGCCGTGTATATCTATGATGACCGGCAGCTTACCGTTGTTTTCTATTGGGTAATAGGCGTTCATCCTGTGCCAGGCGCCGCCGTCTCCGTAGGGTATGTCACGTTCTACCGCGATACCCTCGGGCAGCGTCTGAGAAGCGCGGGTCTTATCGTCTATTTTTTCTGTTATCTTCCACATAAGCCCGAAAGCGCTGAACCAGAAATTCATGTTTTTTCCTCTTTTCCATCGAAGGATCAGTTAAAAAGCAATAATTCATTTTTATATTATCATATCCCGACACTCTATATCAATCTTTATTTTGGCCGCGCTTCGTTTTTATCCGGTTCCCTTTACAAAAAAAAGAAAATATGATACATTTTATGTGTTATTTGTCCGTTTATTTTCAAATTGACGTAAAAAACGCGCTGCGCAACCGCCGGTTGCGTGATTTCAAGGCGCGATTTATTGCCTGCAACCGCCCTTTGGTGGTATCATCTGCTTGTACAGGGACCGGCCGAGGGTCCGGCGGATGTACAAAAAACAAATCTTGTTTCTATTGTCTGTCTCATGGAAAGGAGCAAATAAAATGATACTTGCGGATAAAATCATTGAACTCAGAAAGAAAAACGGATGGTCGCAGGAAGAGCTTGCAGAAAAGCTGGACGTCAGCCGTCAGGCGGTTTCCAAGTGGGAGAGCGCGCAGTCTGTTCCGGATATGAACCGTATTTTGATGTTGTCGGAGGTTTTCGGCGTTTCAACAGATTATCTTCTTAAGGATGAGCTCGGCGAAGACTCATACCGCGACGAAACTCCTCCGGAGGACGCGGGAATTCCGCTCAGGAGAGTTTCATTATCGGAAGCTCAGGATTTTCTAAGTCACAGGGACAACGTTGCCCGCAGAGTGCCGCTCGGAGTGCTCATGTGCATCCTCTCGCCGGTCGCTCTTATTCTGCTGGGCGCTCTGAGCGAAAGCGGGCGTCTGGCGCTGCCGGAACAGGCGGCCGCGGGCATAGGGCTGCTCGTTTTGTTTTTGCTGGTCGGCGGAGCGGTCGCTTTGTTTGTTGTGTCGGGCCTGTCGGGCAAGAGGTTCGAATATCTCGGCAGCGAGAGCTTTGAGACCGAATACGGGGTAGCGGGGTTTGTTAAGGAGCAGAGGGAGCGCGGGCAGGGCTCTTTTGTTTCGCAGCTTGTCAGCGGAATTGTGCTGTGCGTTATTTCGGCGGTTCCGATATTCGCCGCTATGATCCTCCCGGAAACAAACGAGGCCGGCGAAGCCTTCCGCTACGGTATTGCGGTGTCCGCTCTGCTGTGCATCGTCGCTGTCGGCGTGTGGCTTATCGTTCGCGCGTCGATCCGCAGGGGAAGCTTTTCCATTCTGCTTGAGGAGGGCGATTATTCCAGAAGCAATAAAACTCAGCAGAAAAACAGCCAGACCTTTTCGGGGGTGTACTGGGGCGTCGTTACCGCGGGATATCTTGCCTACAGCTTTATAACAAACAACTGGGAAAGAAGCTGGATCGTCTGGCCCGTGGCGGCAGTGCTGTACGGCGCAGTGTTCGCGATATATTCGTCCGTGCGAAAGAACGGCGGGGAATAAGCTGCGAATATCACAAAATTATTGAAATAATCAGCGGTTTGTGATACGATTATTGATAAGATGAAATGAACGTTTCCGTGTCGTTCACGTAGAGAGAGGGGTATTTGTATGATCAAAAAGAAATCGCTCACAGAAACAAAGGGCTTCGCGTGCTTCGCTCTGCTTTTCGGGATATGCGGGCTTCTTCTTATGGCGCATCATATTTTCAGTTATGAAAACATTTTAAGGCCGTTCATGGATTACCTTATAGAAAACAAGGTCATAACAAACGATAAAAGCGGCATAGCGTTTCTTAGGATGTTCACCAACGAATCCAATATCCTTGTCGATATCTATCTCATCTTATATTCTCTCGGTATTTTCGGCAGCGAAAAGCTTTATAAATTTACTCACAACGAGCTTTTAAGAGGCGCCGTCACTCTTAATATAGCCGTGACGGGGATCATATATTTTTCGGTTCTTCTCCCGAGCAGCAACACCTTCCCGAAAGAGGTAAACGGAGTGAGCACCGGCGGCATGTGGCTATCAAACGTCGTGAACATCTGGGACCATCTTGTAACTCCCGTATTTTTCACGGCCTTCTGGTTTTTCCCCGTGGTGTATAAAAAAGTGCCCGTTGTGAAAAACGCGCTGTGGTTCCTGCTTTATCCGATATGCTATTTTATCATGTGCATCATCCTCGGCGGTATCGACGGCTTTTATCCCTATCCCTTCCTGAACGGCAGGCAGATGTGGGAATTCATTCCGGGTCTCAAGGGTACGCCCTATAACCCCGTCACGGGAGTGTTCCTTCTCGTCGCGGTGGTCGCGGTCCTTTCAGCCGTTTTCTTCGGAGTCGGCTGCGCGCTCAACGCCATACATAACGCCATGGTAAAAAGAGCGCGGACCGAGGATTTCAACAACGCCGTCGATCGCTGATTCCAGCGGGAACAAAGCAGCGAATTCACTTTTTGTTCCGAAAAATAACCCACTTTGACGCTTACGTTTGTATATTTAAGTGGACAACGCGGGAAGAACGGTGTTATACTGTTATTATAAAAAAGTTTTGAACGGAGGTTTTCAAAATGAAAAAAACACTTAAAAAGACGGCGGCTCTTATGCTTTGCGCGCTTATGCTGCTTGGCTGCGTCGGCGCGGCGTTTGCTGCCGACGCAGGCGAACCGGAGGCGGACAACGGCGGATATCTCGTTATCGGCGACAGCATAGCCCGCGGCTGCGGATCGGACGGATTCTATCTTGACCGCAACGGAGCTCCGCTTCCCGAAGGAGATGAGGGCGGCCAGTACGACGAATTCGACATGAGAAACGTTCAGGGCGCTTATACCACTCAGGTGGCCGAGGCTATAGGCTGCAATATGCCCTACTACGTGACCGATCCCTCGGGCAATTTCTGGCCGCTGTGCTACCCGGGAATGACCACGTCGGTGCTCATGGACCTTATGGGCATTGAGGATGGTTTTGACGACTACGACCTTGACTACATGAACTACGACTGGATGCTCGCCTATTTCGGCTCGGAGGAATATTCAAAAGACGGCCTTCGCAGCGACGACACAAAGGCAGCCGTTATAGCCGACTCCGGAAAATTCGGAGCCGTGGGCATGGTGGCTCCCATTGACGAGCTTGCCAAAAAAGCGAGCCTCATCACAGTTGAGATAGGCATGTGCGACGTTTTTTACCGCGCCTACAGAGTCGCGAGCGAAGGAAGCATGCTCGCGGACGGGATCAATTTCGATCTCAGCGATCCGGGCGGCATTATCGACCTTGTTAAAATAGCCATATCGCAGATGAGGTTCGGCTTTGAATATTGGAAGACCTGGTATCCCGTGATGATCAAAAAGCTCATTGAGTGGAACCCCGACGCGAAGATCGTGCTTGTGGGAGCCTTCAACCTTGTGAACCAGCTTCGCATAACCGACAGCGACGCGATCCCTCTCGGCTCCATAATCTCCGCCATCACCGATTCAATGAACGAGCTTTATAAAAAGTGGGCGAAGGAGTTCGGAGACAACGTGATCTATGTTGACATCAGCAACACCGAGCCGCTTATAGCCGAAAAGGACTGGGCTCTTTTGGGCGATTTTATCGACCATTCCTTTGCGGGCGTTCATCCCAGCCAGTACGGCCACGACTATATAGCCCGTCAGATACTCGGCGCTCTGGAGCCTTCGGACAACGGCAGGAACATTGTTGTTGATCTCGGCAGGCTCAATAAGGTCGATTACGTGCTTGTAAACGGCGTCAAGGTCAGCGATTATACCCTCGACGGCCATGTGATCACGGTGCCATGCAGCCATATTCTTGCCCGCAACCTTACCGTTTGCGTTGAGAACGCCGACGGGACCGTTGCTATGCAGACCTATAAGCTAAGCTATTCGTTTAAGGACGGTTACAGCGCATACCGTATTTACGGCACTAACGACGTTGTTGACACCGGAAACAAGAACAGGCTGTTTTACAGACTTCTTAAACTGATATTTGAAAAGATAGCCGGATTTTTCAAGAACCTTTTCAGCGGCTCAAAAGACTGACGCTTCGGTTTTACGGAAATAAGACCTTAAAAAGGAGAATATCGGATTGTACATTATCAAAGCTTTTCCCGGGCAAGAGCTCGGGCCGATAAAGGACCTGCACGGAGTCGGCGGGGGACCTGTTTCAAACCATTTCGTTTATGACGCGACTGAGGATTTCAGGCAGGCGGGTATTCCTTTTTGCAGGACCCACGATATAGAATATCCGTTCGGCGTGGGCGAATTCGTTGACATCCACTGCGTTTTCAGAGATTTCGACAAGGATGAAAACGATCCCGCGAGCTACAATTTCACTTTTACTGACGAATACCTGAAGGCGATCGTGAACGCCGGCGCAAAGCCATTTTACCGCCTCGGAACAACAATAGAGCACCAGCCCATAAAGCTCTATACCCATCCGCCGAAGGACTTTGAGAAATGGGGCCGCATATGCTCGAAGATAATCGCGCACTATAACGACGGCTGGGCGGACGGCTTCTATATGGGTATAGAATATTGGGAGATTTGGAATGAACCCGATATTCCCCAATGCTGGACCGGTACGGGCGAGCAGTTCCTTGAGCTGTACGCGGCAGCAGCGCCTGTAATAAAGGCCGAACATCCCAACGTAAAGGTAGGGGGCTGCGCGTTCGCAATGATCGAGGGCGAGCTTACGGAGCTGTGGCTCAGGATGGTGCGCGACCGGAAGCTTCCGATGGATTTCTTTTCGTGGCACCGGTATTTATACGATCCGCGCGAAATGAGAGCGCTTTCCGAACAGGTAGACGAACTGCTTGAAAAGTACGGCTTCAAAGATACGGAAAGCATATTTGACGAATGGAATTACGTTTGCGAGTGGACCGACGGCATTCAGAAGTGCTATGACCTCCACGCAAAGCCCTTTGAGTGCTCCTTCATGGCCGCGGTAATGTGCGTTTTGCAGGATACTCGAGTGTCGAAGGCGATGTACTACGACGTACAGATGATGACCAACAGCAGTTGGAACGGCGTTTTTTCCGCAGTTCCCGAAAATTCCCATGCCAGCGTCCGCAGGCCCGCGCGAAGGCCCGGCTACTATGCCCTGAAATACTGGAACGAACTCAAAAATCTTGGAACGCAGGTGAAAACCGAGTGCGGCTGCCCGGATATATTTGCGACGGCTGCCTCCGGGCCCGACGGCAAAACGGCTCTTTTAGTGTCGTATTACAACGACGACGCCCGCTATAATCAGGCGCCTCCGCCTGAAGAGGATTTTAAGATAGAGATTCCCGGCGCAGGCCCGCTTACCGCATATGTTGTGGACGACGGGCGCGTGAACGAGAGTGTTGCGCTGAAAGACGGGATAATACGTCTGAAGGGTAATTCATGCGCTCTGATTTTCGGATAAATAAAAATATTCCGGGTCCGGCTGAAATACGCCGGGCCCGGTTTTTCACGTGGTTTTTTCAGAATATATAAGGTACCTTTTCGGTGGGGACGACCGTTTCGATATCCGGCAAAGCCTTCTTCACCGTTTCACAGTAGTCTTCCACGTCCATTCTTTTTGTCAGCGGAGGAAAGGCGTCGTCAAAATGGTCGAAAAGCAGCCTTTTCGGGCGAAGAGCGTCCAAACGTACGGCGGCCATCCGGGCTATCCCAGAATTGCCGCTGAACGGGAACACCATCAGATCGGTGTTAGGCGGGTATTTCTCGTCTTCGCAAAAGCCGTATGACCCGAGCAGCAGCACGGTTTTGTTTTCGCTTTGCAGCACAAAAGAAACTATTTCGTTGTTTTCAGGCAGTTTTTTTATCAGGCGCAAAAGCCTCAAAGTTTGCGGTAAACGCAGCGCGCACTTGGGTATAATGGAAAGGATGTAGGGCATGTCAAAATCGATGTGCTTCCCGCGCAGCACGGTTATGCTGAAATCGCCGAGCGAAAAGCTCTCGCCGGGCGAGATGCGGCGGATATTGCTTTTATCGGCGCCGAGGCTAAGAAGGTTTTCTTCGGGAGTTTTGGTGCAGTAAACCGTAATATCCGGTTCTCTTTTCATGATTTCCGGAACATACATAAGATGGTCGAAATGCCCGTGGGTCAACAGGATATGGTCGAAGCCCTTAAAATCGTCGAGAGTTAACCGCGTAAGCTTTTTGTTCAAACGTATGAACGGGTCGAAGAGCAGCTTTGTTTTTTCGCTTTCTATTCCGAGCGACGCTGTGCCGTACCATGTTATCTTCATTAATTTTCTCTCCTTTCCCGGCGGCCTTTATTTCAGTTTAACTCGATTTGAACGTAAAATCAACGAATTTTTGATATCATGAATAAAAAATAAACAAATTGCTCAGTTTGACAATAACAGTAAAAGCTGATATACTGTTATCATAATTATGAGCCGTCCGTACGGGCGGGCTCATTTTTCGAACGGAGGGCCGTATATATGAAAAAACTCTTCGGAAAGCTTGAGATATCATGGTGGAAGCTTGTTTTGTTCGCCGTGATATGCGGCGTTTATACAGGCGTGATGGCGTTGATCCCGATGGCGAGGGACACGTCCTTTCAGGACATAACGATGACCTTTGAATGGTGGATACTGTTTGCGATAATCATAATCGTCAACAGCAAAACTCCGCTTGATTCCGCGCTTAAGGTGTTTGTGTTTTTCCTTATCAGTCAGCCGCTTGTTTATCTGGTTCAGGTCCCGTTTAGTCCCGAAGGCTTCGGGCTTTTTCGCTATTATCCCTCGTGGTTCAAGTGGACGCTGCTCACGTTCCCTATGGCTTTTGTGGGGCATTATATGAAAAAAGACAAGTGGTGGGGCCTTGTTATACTTGCCCCGATGCTCGTGTTCCTCGGCTATCACTACTATAATTTCTTCGGCGAGGCGGTGCACTTTTTCCCGAACCACCTGCTCAGCGCGATATTCTGCGCCGCAACGATGATCATATATCCGCTGTTTATTTTCAGCGATAAAAAGATCAGAATAATAGGCGTCGTTTTCAGCGTGGTCGTGCTGCTTGCCGCCACGATATACGGATTTGTCGACGGGCGTTCCCATGCCTACGATACGAGCCTGCTTTTGAGCGGGAGCGAGACCTGCGGCTTTGAATATGACGACAGCTATTCGGTTTATCTTACGGACGAGGGCTTCGGCGAGGTGAGCATTGAATATGAGGAGGCTATAGAAAGCTATCTTGTTCGCGCCTCCTTCACAAACACCGGCGATACCGAACTGGTCCTTGTGTCTCCTCAAGGCGAGGAAACGGTATACGATCTGCACGTTGAACGCTACAGCTACACCGTGCGCCGAAAAGAATAACGTTTTTGACCCGCCGTTATCGAGCCTGCGTTGAAGGGAGAACAAAATGAATATTGTAATAAAAACGGATTTTTCAAAAAAAATAGGGCCTATCAAGGCTATGCATTCGGTGGGACAGCCGCCGTTTCCGCATATGAGCGGCGACTATATGCACTATCTGACCGAAGCGCGCATACCTTTTTCACGCCTGCACGACGTCGGCGGATTATACGGCGGAAATATGTATGTGGATATCCCCAACGTTTTCCGCGATTTTTCCGCAAACGAATACGATCCCGCGTCCTACGATTTCGGTTTTACCGACGAGCTTCTTAAGGCCATGGACAAAAACCTTGTCAAGCCTATCTACAGGCTCGGCGTAACGATAGAAAACTTTTTTGAAATAAAGGCGTACCGCATCTTTCCGCCCTCGGACTACGGCAAGTGGGCTCGCATATGCGAGCATATCATCCGCCATTATAACGAGGGCTGGGCGGACGGTTTTCATTTCGGCATAGAATACTGGGAGATATGGAACGAACCCGAGGACGGCCCCGGAAGCGGCATGTGGCGCGGCACCGACGTTGAATTTTTCCGCCTGTATGAAACCGCATCAAAGCATTTGAAGGAGTGCTTTGGCGATTCCATAAAGATCGGCGGATACGCTTCGTGCGGGCTTGACGGCGCTTTTCAGGATCCCGCGGCGTTCGGCCTGCCCGAGATCGCGCCGCGCGGGGAAACCTACCGCTATTATTTTGTCCGGTATGCCGAAAAGTTTTTTGAGTATATTAGCTCGCGCGGCTGCCCGCTTGATTTCTTTTCATGGCATTCCTATTCGAATGTTGAAGATACCGTCCTTCTTTCGAGGGTCGCAGACCATCTGCTCGAAAAATACGGTTATAAGGGTACGGAGCACCAGCTCAACGAATGGAACAACGCCTGGCAGCTCGAGCACAGGGGCACCTCATACGCGGCCGTGAACGCCGCGGCAATGATGCTTGCGATGCAGAACACAAACACAAAGATAATGTGCTATTATGACGCGCGTATCGGAGAGTCGTGCTTCGGAGGGATGTTCAACCCTCTGAACTATACGCCTCTTCCGCTCTACTGGTCCTTCAAGGCGTTCGGTGAGCTCTACGCTCTCGGAACACAGGTCTTTTGCGAAAGCGGAGCCGCCGGCGTTTACACTCTCGCGGCGTCCGGGGAAAACGGCGAACGCGCCTTGATGATCGCGAATACGGGCGAAGACGCTTTAGTTTCGCTTGAAGGCTTTTCCGGAGAAGCCGAGCTGCTGCTTATAGATGAAAATCACGCTCTGACTCCCGGCGAGCCTTTAAGAAACGGCCGCTTTGTTTTGAACAAAAATCAGACCGCGCTTGTCAGATCAAAATAAAAAAACCGAACACCGAAAGGTGAGCGGACCGACGGCGTTTTCAAGCTTAATAAATAAAAAGGAGCGTAAGGCTTTGTTCCTCGCGCTCTTTTTGCGTTTTTCAGTTGAAATCTGCTTTTGTGAAATCGCCCCGCATTGAAGCAAGGCCAATGAATTCTTTGTTTCCGGAGCGGCCGTTGTACCATATCCTCCACAGGTCTTTATCTTTGTCGTAAAGCGCGGAGGGCTTATAGCAGGAGTCTTTGTCCCATTCCCCGGGGCTCGGCGAAACAAGCGGATTTAGCTTGCAGCGGTGGAACTGCGTTACGCCGTTTTCGGAATACGCGCAGCAGATGCAGGCCGTGTTTATATCTCGGTAGCCGATGTAGAACATCAGGTAGCCGAGCTCCCCGTGGGGCAGAACCTGACATCCGCCTATCCGCTCTTTTTCGTATTCGTTATATGGAGCGTTCACAAAAATGGGGTTAATAGGAGATTTTCGCCACGTTATACCGTCGGCGCTCTCAGCGTAGGCAATAACGTTCGGCTCATAGGTCTCACCCGCGCTGTACCACATGCGGTAGATCCCGTTTTCATACAGGACGCAGGGGTTCATCACCGAAGCGCCCTCCCACGGACGTTCGGGAAACAGCACAGGCTCGCTGCCTATGCGGGTAAAGCTGAGTCCGTCGTCGCTCTCGGCAGCTCCGATATAGCTGTGCCCGCGAGCCTGGCCGGTGTACCACATTTTATACTTATTTCCGATCTTCAGAACGCAGTTGCGGTTGATGAGGTCTTCCCATCCCGATGAAGGAAGGGGAAAAAGAGTGCTGCGCGGAGGCGTCCAGTTTTCGCCGTCGTCCGAAAAAACGACCGCAGCGGTGTCGTTAGTCCTCCATGAAAAGTCCATGCGCAGTCCGCCTCCGGGCTGTTTTGTGACGTAAACGTCAAACAGCGTGCCTGTTTCGCTGCTGCCGTAGATCGGGTTCTTTGAGGATTTGATAAAACGTCTTTTTTCATTTTCCACCGCTTTTTCCTCCGTGTTCAAAGAAGCTTTTGTGCTTTGATTATACAGCATAAAGAGTAAAAAGAAAAGAAATATTTTGTTTCTTGCCATGGACGCAATAAACTGATATAATCATAAAAAAGGTTTAACGGGCAGGGGAAGCACGCGTGACAGAGCCTTGTTGCACCGGACGCGAAAGGAGTTCGGACTAATGGATGAAATATTAACAAAGGGCCTGCACTTTGTTGATAAACAGGGGCGCATCAGGATACTTAACGGCATGAACATCGACGATAAGCTCATAGGCGACGTTTTCCGTTATGACCTCAACGAAGAATTCTTTGAAAAATATACCGCAAACGGTTTCGATCTTATCCGCCTTGCGGTCCAGTGGGCAAATATCGAGCCCGCTCCCGGAAGCTACAGCGAAAGCTATCTTATGTCGCTCGACCGTATTTTTGAGCTTGCCGAAAAACACGGAGTATATATACTGCTCGATATGCACCAGGATCTTTATTCCGGCTTCGGCGGAGTGGGAGGCGGCGACGGCGCTCCCGAGTGGGCGTGCATTACCGACGGATATAAGGCGAAGCCCTATAAATTTGTTTGGGCTGAGGCCTATGTTTTCGGAAAATGGGTAAAAAGAAGCTTCGACCATTTCTGGAACAACGACGCTGTTTTCGGCAAGGGCCTTCAGGACAGGTATGCCGATATGTGGAAAATGCTCGCAAAGCGCTACGGCAGCAGTCCCGCTCTGTTCGGCTTCGATTTTCTCAACGAGCCCGCCCCCGGCAGCGCGGCAAAAAAAATGGCGCTCAAAGTTGCTCTCGGCGCGGTAAAGAGCTTTCTTTTCAGCAAAAAGATAAAGCGCGGGCAGATAGCGTCGGCTCTTTTGAGGCGCGACCCGAAAAAACTGCTCGACAGCATACCCGGCAGCATCATAAGAGATATCGTGTACGTAGTCGACCCGCTTGAAGAGGAATTCGAGAAGCGTTATTATACTCCGTTCCTCAACAAAATGGCCGCGGCGGTAAGGCAGGAGACCGAAAGAGGCATACTCATGATCGAGCAGCCGTTTTTGTGCAACAGCGCGGTCAAGCTGAGCCTGCCGCCGATAAGCGTCAACGGAAAAACCGAGCCTCTGCAGTGCTTCGGCCCTCACGCCTATGATATGACCGTTGACACGCCGCTGTATAAATACGCTAACGCCGACCGCGTTAAGGCTTTTTTCAGCGAGATGCGTTTATCCCAGCTTCGTTTGAACGTACCGGCTGTGGTGGGCGAATGGGGAGGCTGCAGCAACAACAAAGACACCTCATGGTTCCCTCACGCCAAGGAGCTGCTTGAGTATTTCGACGGAAACTGCTGGGGCCAGCTGTACTGGGACTATCACGGCGACGATATGGATGCCCCTCTGATGGAGATGCTCAGCCGCCCCCATCCCGTGG
Source organism: Clostridia bacterium (assembly GCA_017450185.1). GTDB lineage: Bacteria > Bacillota > Clostridia > Oscillospirales > Acutalibacteraceae > RUG806. The sequence continues at coordinate 21,996 of JAFSWN010000049.1, forward strand.
CGGTCGCCGGAACGGACATAAGCTACGGCTTTGACGAAAGCAACGCGACGTTCACTCTCAGTTTTGATTCCGACGGTTCCGGCGAGAGCGTCATCTACGCGCATAAGCCCTGCCGGCATGAAGGCGGCGGAAGTTTCAGAACTCTTAAAGAATACAAAAACGGAGCTTCTCTGGCGGCAGTGAAGGCCGTTACCGGAAGAAACAGCATTACTTTATATTTTGAACAGGAAAGGAGATAAGGCATGAAGCTATTGGATAAGGGCGTCGGAATGCTTAAAGACGTTAAAACCTACTGGACTAAACCTCCCGAAGGCAAATATATGACCTTCCGTGAAATATTCGCCTATTCCGTGGGAGGGCTCGGAGCTTATTCGATCTTCACAATGGCGCAGGCGCTGCTGCTCTCGACCACAAACGTTATAATCGGCAATACAATAGGCATTCAGCCTATGCACATGTACGTTATGTACCTCATTTCGGTGATAACGAACATCCCTCTCACGATGGTGAGGGCGAACATGGTGGACAACGTAAGGTACAAAGAGGGAAAATACAGGCCGTATCTGCTTCGCATGGGCATACCCACCGTGGTCATATCGCTGCTTTTCGTGTTCACGCCTTATAAGCAGATAGGCTATATCTGGTGCTGCGTGCTGATCTTCATATATAATTTCGGACTGCAGTTTTTTTATAATTTCTTTTACGACGCCTATGAAAACCTCATCCACGTTCTTTCTCCCGATTCACAGGAACGCACGAACGCCACGGCGATAAAGAGTATGATATACTCTTTTTCACCCACGGTCACGAATTTTGTAACTCCGCTTATCGCCGATAAGGTGGCGAACGGCAATATGTACGACCTCAGGGTGTACCAGTGGCTCTATCCTTTTATCGCGGTCATAGGGGTCGCCTTTATCGTGCTCGTTTACACGAGGACTGAGGAAAAGATCGTCATAGCGAAGACCCATCCCATGAAGATCAGGTTTTTTGACGCTCTCAGAGAGGTTGCGAAAAACAAGTATTTCTGGATTATCTCGCTCGCGGGCTGGCTCGGCTTTCTTGAGACCTGCACCTACGTAATTCTACAGTGGCTTTATAACTACGCCCACCTGTGCACTCCCGAGCAGTATTCGCTCATCACGCTTATACGCGGAACGGCTTATACCTGGGGCATGGTGCTCGCGCCGTTCGCTATTAAACGCTGGGGAAAAAAGAAGGTGCTTATTGTAACGAACCTTTTCAACATTTTCTTCCTCGCGCTGGTTTACCCGCTTATGGGCTCCATATGGACGGTGCTCATGTGCATGTATTTCAACTCGGTCGCGGATTCGTTCATTCTTGTGCTTAATCCCACGATACAGGCGGATATACGCGATTACCAGCACTATAAGAGCGGCGAGCGCATTGACGGCATGTTCGGAGCGGTCGCGATGATCGGTTCGTTTGTTACGATGGCAACAAGCTCGGTGCTGCCCGCGGTATACGAAAAATACGGCATTTTTTCAGGCAACGGCTATGAAAACATGTATGATATCCTGTATGACACCGATATTCTCTATAAGCTTGTGGGAGTGCTCGTAATTCTTTCCGCCGTCGGCGCTGCGCTGAACCTTGTGCCGTATTTCTTCTATGACCTCACCGAAACGAAGCAGAAGGGCATCATCCGCATTCTGCAGATACGCGCGATGTTCGAGGATTACGGCAACGGAGTTCTTAAGGATGCAGATATGACCAGCGCTATGGAGCTTATCCGCTCCTCAAAAGAGAAGCTCATGAGAGGAAAACCGGATATAGCCGCGCTCAAAAAGAATAAAGCCTCCCGTCAGGATCTCAAAAAAGCAAGAGAAGAGTCCGAAGAATATGAAATTGCCGAAGCGGTCGTCACAGAGCTTGAGCGCTTTGAGCTTGAGCATGAAAAAGCAAGGCTCGAATGGGCAAAGTGCATTTGCGAAAAGGGTATTGAGGGCATAGCTTCCCTTGACGACGGTTCTCTTAAAAGGGCAAGGGCGCTTCCCGCTCACACAAAAGAGCAGCGGCTCACCCGCGCCGAAGCGATTGCGGACGCTGGACTTGAAAAACGGTCGAAGAAGGCGATGCTCAAATACTATCCGAACGGAATAGTTCCTTATGACGAGGAAAAGGAACGTGCGTTTTGCGAAACCGAAAAAGAGCTTGCCGAAAAAAAGAGCGCGCTGCTCAAGCACGGCGGCGATAAGAGCGAGATAAGAAAAATATCGGCCGCTCAAAAAGAAAACGCCCGCGAGATAAAAGCAATGATGCTTGAGCACGAACGCTTCACGCGCAGCACTAAAGTTTATCACGAGGCGAAAAAATATGTGGATCAGGCCGCGAACTACGCAAGGTTCGGCGAGCTCGACGATATGTATTCGGTCCTTGTGAACAAAGCCCCAGACACGGTCTGATACAGCATAAAAAAATTTCCTCCGTACCGCTAAGAACGGCACGGAGGTTTTTTTACAGTACTTTTTTTATAAATTCGATTATCATGGCGATACGCTCTTCGCTTTGCGAGTGTATCAGCACGCGCGCCGCGCCGCCTATGGCGAAGCATATAGCCGCTTCTTTTTCGGGAGAGTTGACGTTTTGCAGATAAAACTTCAGAAGGACGTCTTCTATCAGGTTTATAAGATATGCAAGATTTCCGTGAAACAGCAGCGACAGCGTCGCTTCTTCCGAGAGCAGCGTGGCCACCAATTCGTGAACGCCCTCTTCAGGGTCGCAGTGAGCCTTTTCTATCCCGGGACAGTTCAGCACCGTTTTTTCAACAAACGTTTCGCAGATATTTTTGTGAAGCGCTTCGATCGATTCATAGTGCTTATAAAACGTGGTCTTGTTTATCATGGCTGCGGTGCAAAGCGCGGTCACGCTGAGTTTTCCTTTTTTTTCACGCAGCAGCGCCATGTAGGTATCGTTTATGAGTTTTTCTGTTTTTATATACCTTAAATCGTTTTTATTCATATTTTAATTGCGCCTGATATTTTTACGGTGGGGGATTTAGGAAAAGCAACGTTTTTACGGGGAAAGTTGCTTAACCATATCTTTTCGAAAAAGCGATGATTGATTTAACTTTTGCAATAATTATAATAAAAAGTAAGAATGGTGTCAATTAACACTTATAATTTTTTTGAATCATATTAAACATTATTGAAGAAAAGTGTCGGTAAATTGACAAAAAAATGTCTCTTTTCCGAAATTATTTCGTTCCTGCTGTGATAATGGCCCTGCGCTGAAAGGAGCGCGAAAAACATGGATCTTTCAAAACTCTATATCCCAACCGAGGATGTTGAAAACTTCAACGTGCTGTATCAGATCGTTGAGCACGCGACAAAGAAATACCCCGATAAAACGGCGTACTGTCAGCCTGAGGGCAGAAACGGCGATTCCGAGATCTCTTTTTCGGAATTGAGATCAAATATCGACGCGCTGAGGGCGTCGCTTTTTTCTCGCGGATTCAAAAACAAGCATATCGCCATTCTCGGCGAATCCTCTTACCAGTGGATGACGGTGTATCTCGCCGTTGTCAGCGGAGTTGGAGTCGCGGTTCCGATGGATAAAGAGAATCCCGTTCAAACCGTTGGAAAGCAACTTGATCACTCCGACGTTGAATGTGTTTTCTGTTCTGCGAGATGCGTTAAAAAGCTTCAGAGCGTTCTGCCTTTTTGCCCGAAAATAAAAACGGTCGTACTGATGAGAACCGACCTTGAAGTTGATATGGGCGAGGTTGAGACTCTTTATTTTGACGCGCTTATCGGTGAAGGAAAGGCGCTGATAAAAGAGAACGGCAGCGCGGCTCTTCCGGAAACTAACGATCCCGATCTTCTGAGAGTAATAATCTACACGTCCGGAACAACCGGCGCAAACAAGGGCGTTATGCTCTCAAACCGCAATATAATGGGGACTCTGCGCGGCTGCGCAAGGCTTCTGCACTATCCCAAAACAAGTATTTCCGTTTTGCCCATAAACCATTCATATGAGCTCCACGCGCATCTTATGAGCAGCATGTATTGCGGTACTACCGTTTTTATGAACGACGATTTAAAGCACATGCTGAAAAACATCGAGCGCTTCGCTCCGGAAATGAGCTGCATGGTGCCTATGATGCTCGATCTGATAGTGCGTAAAATCAAAAAACAGATAGCAGACGGCGGCAAGGAGAAAAAATTCGCGGCGACGGCAAAGATATCGAACGCGCTTCTCAAGGTGGGCGTCGATTTGCGCCGCAGGCTTTTCGCGCCGGTCCTCGCCGTCCTGGGCGGTAACCTGAGGATGATAATATGCGGAGGCGCGGCGCTCTCGCAGGAAACCGCCGATTTTCTTCGCACGGTGGGGATCACCGTATATAACGGCTACGGCATAACCGAGTGCAGTCCCGTTGCGGCGGTAAACCCGCTCGCAAAGGTGCGAAGGTTCAGTGTCGGGCACCTTCTGCCCACAATGACGGCGCGCATAGCCGATCCCGACGAAAACGGGAACGGAGAGATCCAGCTTTTCGGCGAAAACGTGATGCTCGGGTATTACAAGGCCCCGCTCGACACGAAACAGGTCTTCACCGAAGACGGATGGTTCCGCACCGGAGATATAGGCCATATTGATAAATTCAACTATCTCTATATAAACGGCCGTCTGAAAAATCTCATCATACTGCCGAACGGTAAGAACGTCTGTCCGGAGGAGATAGAGGTCGCGCTCAAAAAAAAGATCCCGTATATAAAGGAATGCGTTGTTGTTGCGGATGAATCAAACACCGGGATATACGCTCTGGTTTATCCCGACCCGGAGCAGATGCGCGACCTTCAGCTTGAAACTCCCGGGGAGATCAAAGCGTATATGGAAAACGACGTGCAGGCGTTTAACCGGGATATGCCCGGGTTTAAGCGTATAGCGGATTTCGAAATAGTCAGTCAGGAATTCGCAAAAAATACGACACATAAGATCCAGCGGTTCAAAATAGCCGCTGTCAGAAAAAAGGAGGAACCTGTAAATGTTTGAAAGGATAAGAGAAGTTCTTCTCGAGTATGTTGACGTGGAGAAAGAGGATATTACTCCCGATACGCGTTTTCTTGCGGACCTGAAAATGAATTCACTTGACATCATGACAATGATAGGCCAGCTCGAAGACGAAATGGACATCATTATCGAAACCGAAGACCTGAATTCGATCTTTACCATCCGTCAGCTGGTGGATTATATCGAAGAGCGCGTATAAGGAGGAAAACTATGAACAATCCCGATTATTTCCGTATAGACGCCGACCAGGCCGGGCTTATAGAGCATGTTGTGGGAGCGCCCCGCGCCGTCCTCAACCTGCCGTGCAGAATAGATCTTGAAAGCGAGATAGACGAAGAAAAGGTTCTTGAGGCAATGCGCCTCACCGTTACCCGCCTTCCGTTTTGCACCTTGCGTCTCTCAGAGTTCAAGGACGGCAGCTTTAAGCAGTACTACTACAACGGCGAGCCCGAGGGCATCGAGCTTGTGGATATGAGTAAGAAAAGCGAATCAAAGGTGGACGACTATATCCTGAAGCTCGCGGGAACGGCCTTTGACAACAACTGCAACGATTCCCAGCTCTGGCAGTTCAAGCTCATCCGCCGCGCCGGAGGGAAGCACACGATCTTTTTCAAGGGCTACCATCTGATTATGGACACCTACGGCCTGATGTATGTGATCACGTATTTCGATAAGGTGTACGCTGCTCTCATAAACGGCACGGAGCTGCCCGAGCGCGGTGTGGGTCCCGAAAAACAGATAGAAAAATCATGGGAATACCGCGGTTCCGAGAAGGAACAGAGAGATATCGAGTGGTGGAAGGCGCAGCTTGAAACAGAGCCTCATTTCGCTGATATGAACCCCGGTACGAGCAAGGAATATGTTAAGGGCAAAAACTACGGAAAGCCCCTGACTCTTCTGCAGATGAGAGCGGTGAGCATGCCCATGCGCATCCCGTCGGAGCTTGTGCACAGGGTGAACGACGCCGCGCTTAACGCCAATCTTTCACCTCAGCTTTACTATTTTCTTGCCGTTCGCACTTTTCTCGCTCACAACAGCGGCAGCAGCGACGTGACGGTAGGCACCACCGGCGCGCGCCGCGCCACGCTTTGGGCGAAGCACTGCGGTATGACTATGGCGCATATGGTCATGTGGCGCACAGAGATAGACGGATCGCTTTCCTTTTCCGACGCTCTGAAGCAGCTTGACTTTTCACAGAAAAATATCTACAAGCATGTCAGCGTTTATATGGACGACGTGCTCAGGGACGCGAACGTGCGCTTCGGAGCTCCCGAAAACGCGCTTTACTGGAGCATGGTATATACCTACCAGCCGTATTTCAGCGTTGAAAACGTAAATCTCAAATTCTCCGCCGAGCACGTCAACGTGGGCGTCACTCCGTATCCTCTTTATATGAACGTTATGCCGCGCGACGGCTCCGGCGATCTCTGGGCGGACTACATATACGGAAACGGTTATCTTAAGCCCGAGAATATCCAAAAGTTCCACGCCTTCATGCTCCGGTTTGTTGAAGCGGGTCTTACTTCGCCCGAGAAATCGGTGAAAGAGCTTTCCGAAGCTTCTCTGTAAATCAGGAGGAAAAAGAAATGACAGATAACAAAAAAGCAAAGCTTGCCGCTGTAGGCGCGTGTATCGCCCTGTTTGCGAACATGGGAATGAACTCTGTGTTCACCATTTTTCTTCCCAGCTTTGTTTCAGAATGGCCGCATGCAAACGTGGCGACGATAGCTCTCGCCGCGACCTTCGGCTGCCTTATGGCGTTTGCGTGCTCCACGTTCCTTGTGGGTCCGCTGCTCAAAAAAGTGGCCCCCCGCACTCTGTTTCTGGTTTGCGCCGTACTCGCTGTGGTCTACTGCCTTATGTATTATTTCGCAAACGGAGTCACAATGCTGATAATCGCCGGGCTTTTCGGAGGTATAGTTCTTTCCATAGGCACGCATGCAATGGGCGTTGCCGCCATTACTCCTTATTTTGCGAAATACGGCGCTAAGACCCCTCTTATCGTGTCGATAGTTCTCGCTTCCGCCGCTCTCGGCGCCGCCGCGTTCTCTTTCATCCCCGGAATTCTTTTTAATTATATGAACTGGCGCAGCGTGTTCCTTGTTATTGGCGCGATAGTTGTCGTCTGCGATCTGATTGCGGTCGCTCTCATACCGAAAACAGAGCGTTCCGGCTCCGTTTCCGCCGAAACGGAAAATTCCGGCGAGCTGCCCGGACTTACGATGCGCGAGGCTCTTTCAACGTCCTCGTTCTGGCTCGTTCTCTTCGGCATACTTTTTATCACCATAATGTATCAGGGCCTGTGCGTTTATATGCCCACCTACCTCACCACTCTCGGAATGTCGCAGTCGGCGGCATCTTCAATGCAGGGCATAATGCAAACGGTCGGCATCGTGTTCATATTCGCCGGCGGCGCGCTTGTCAATAAGATAGGGGTCAAGGGCCTTATTCTCTTTACCTCCATCCCGCTCGCATTAGGCTGTCTTCTTTATGCCTATGCGTTCCCGTCGCATGTGAGTATCGGCTTTGCCGTGGTGTGCTCGGTGCTGTGCGTGACCGGAGCCGTTGTAACGAACGTATGCCCCACCATCACACCCATCCTTTTCGGACAGAAAAACATGAACCAGATAAATTCCGTTTATTCAGGCGGAGCATTCTGGGGAGGCGCCGCGCTTGCCTCACAGGTTGTTGGAAGAGTGATAACAGGCACCGAAAGCTACGCGAACGGCTTTTTGACCGCCGCGGTCATAGGTATCGCAGGCATGGCGCTTCTTTTCTTCGCTCTTGCCGCCAACCCCATGAAAAAGCGAGAAAACGCGTGATAAAACAATAAAAAATTGCGGCGGCAGGAATTATCCTGCCGCCGATTGCCTTTTGTTGAATAAAAATCAGTGGACCGGGTTCTTGAGCTGATATGTGACCTCGCATGGCACGTCGTCTTCATAGCGCCATTCGCCGTTATAAAAATCTCTGCCGCGTATAACGAGCTCGTTTTCGTAGAGCTCAACTTCAACTCCGATCCCGGAGTTGTCGTATATCTCGTTGTCGCCGCTGCCGGCAAGCTCGGTGAGACGGGGAAGATAGGTCTCGGGGAAGCCGTCGCTGTTGTGGAAGGACCAGAACAGATAGAGAGGCATATGAGTGTGGCCGCAGAAATAGAACAGGTCGTTTGTTTTGTTATATTCGGCGAGCATGTCAACAAGACGGTCGGTGTAGCGTCCGCTTTCATCGCAGGCGTCGTCCGCGGGATAATGCGAGAAAACAAACGCGGGCTTTCCGCTTTGGGCGGCAAGCGAGAGAGTACTCTCGAGCCATTCGAACTGCTCGTCGGTAATTGTCATTTCATAAACCAGTTGGTCTTCCATGCCGAGCACGATGAAATAGTATCCGTCAACAACCTTATAGTAGTAGGGATGGTGAAGAGAGAGGCCGAAGAAGGAATTTGTATAGCTGTACCAGCGGTTCTGAAGAGTTTCGTAGTCGCCCTCACCGTTGCCTATGTCGTGGTTGCCCATAACGGGGATAATGTTTTCGTCTTTAAGCAGAACGGCGGCCGTCCCGTGGAACAGCATGTTTTCTATGTTCTGTCCGTTCATGGTGTTGTCTCCGAGGAAAAGGACCGCGTCGTTGCCGCTCTTGTTTCTCGTAACGTTCTGAAGGCAGCGGGAATAGATCTTGTATCTGTTGAAATTGTTGCCTTCAACGTGCACGTCCGACAATACGGTGAAATTAAGCTTGCAGTTTTCGGGATCCCTGACGTCGTAGGCTTCAAGTGCGCCCGAGCCTGAAACTGCGATCATAAAGCTTGCGAGCAGCGTTGCCATTACGCGAAGAAAAACTGATTTAACTATCATGTTTGGTTCCTTTCTTTTATTGTATTATTATCTTAAGAATAACACATTTCTGTTTTGAAAACAAGAAAAAACGGTCATTTTTCAAAAAAAGCAAATATCTGCCTCCAGAAATCCTCGTCCTGTTTCGTCATCCTGACCCAGTCGGTATCCGCGAAAAACTGTTTTTTCAGTTCAAGGGTCTTAAGGTTTCCCGCTTTTTTCTCTTTTGCGAACCTTCCGAACACGTCCGCGAGGTAGTGCGTGGCGTCAAAGGTATAGTTCGGGTTGTGCAGCTTGTCGTCGTAAATCAGAAAAGACACGTTATCCCGGTCCGCGGTTTTCTCAATTATCCCGCAGTTGTATTTATAAGGGACCGAAGGGTCGTCCTTTGAATGAGAGAAAAGGTACTGTGTACCTTTCTTTTTTACCGTGTCGGCAACGCAGTATCCGAAGTATTTCGGGGCCGCCTTCTTTTCAAATGCC
>JAFSWN010000050.1 GCA_017450185.1 Clostridia bacterium
AAGGGCTGTACTCAGGAATCCCGAAATACTCATACTTGACGAGGCGACGTCGGCTCTCGACCCCGAGACCGAGCAGGCTATTCAGGAAGCGCTTTCGAGGCTCGTTAAAGGAAGGACGACGTTTGCGATCGCTCACAGGCTTGCCACTCTGAAAAACGCCGACTTCCTTGTTGTCATTGAAAAAGGCAGGATAGCCGAAACCGGCACTCACACAGAGCTTGTTTCAAACAACGGCATATACGCTAAGCTTGTAAGAGCGCAGAAGCAAACGGCAAAGCTTACGAAAAACTGAAATGGACAATTACCTTATTGAACACTTACTTGACCTTTCAAGAAGATCTCTGGATAAAAACATCTTCACTTTTTCGGATTTTTTATCCGAGGATGAACAGGCAAAGCTTATTGAGCGAAAAAAAGAACTGGCCCCCTTTACGTTTTTCGGGGGCGCCGAGGGCACGCAGCGCAACATTGTTCGGTTCGGCAGTGAAGACTGCAATGGCCCGGGCGAAGACTTTCCCGTTCTTTGTATCAGAGCTCAGCCTCTCAATTTAAGATTCGCAGAAACTCTCACTCACCGAGATATACTCGGCGCGCTTATGAGCCTCGGCATTGAACGCAGCTCTCTCGGCGATATAGTCGTAAAACCGGACTGCGCTTATATTTTCTGCGTCAGCCGGATGGCCCCGCATATCCTCGACAATCTTATAAAGATCAAACATACCGATATAAAATGCGGCTTATGCGATGAACTCCCCGAGGGAAGCCTTTTTGAAACAAAGGATATAACGATAATCATTTCTTCTATGCGAGCGGACTGCGTCACTGCTGCCCTTACCCGTCTTTCAAGAGGAAAAACCGAAGCTCTTTTCAATGAAAAAAAGGTGTTTATTAACGGCGCGGTATGTGAAAAAGCCGACTCACAGCTGAAACCCGAAGATAAACTCTCGGTCAGAGGAATCGGCAAATTCATTATACACTCTCAGTCCGGCACTTCAAAAAAAGGCAGGATCTTTCTTGAAATCAGTAAATTCGTTTGATTTTTATTCCACGGTTACCTCACACACAGCATAGCTTAGTCCGTCGGCAGAAAGAGCCACAATCTTTGTTGATCCTTCACCAACACCCGTTACCGTACCGTCGGATGAAACGCTCGCTATGCTTTCGTCGGAAGACAACCAAACAACAGACCCGTCAGTGGCGTTTTCAGGCTTTACAGAAGCCGAGAGCGCCGCTGTTTTTCCTTTTTCAAGTGAGAGGGTCTTCTGACTGAGTTTTACGCTTTTAACAGGCACCGTCACATATACTTCGCAGGTGTCGTGATATGAGTTCCCGCCGCTGATATTCAGATATATGTTCACTTCAACCGGACCGTCGGTATTTTTAACGGCAGTCACTTTTCCGTCACCGTCAACAGTCACAGCGGAGCTGTCGGATGAAACGAGCTTTATGCTGTAGTCATCCGTGCTTAGTTGTGGGGAAAGCATCAGCTTAAAACCCAACAAGCGTGAGGAGCCTTCAGGGAGCCTCAGCGTTTTTTCTTCAAAATAAACGCCCTCTCTCGAAGATCTGAGTTCTGTTACGGATGAAACCGAGAACAAAACGTTTTTCTCTCCGATATCTTTGAGCTTTCCTTCACCGATGCAGTCGAGATTCACGTTATAATTCACTTTAGTTTCAATTTTAGACACAAAACTGTTATATACGTCAAATTCAACTTCCACCGTACCGTCTTTAACAGAAGCGGCGGCGCTGCTAAAGGTGATTTCGTCAAAGAGTTTTTCATTTGTTAGCTTTTCAAATGAAGCCTTATCTTCGGCAGCAACAAGAGTTTCGGCGTCTTTTTTCGAAAGCTTAAGAGCGATCACGTATTTCCCGTCGGGCGCAGAAGCCGCTTCAACGCTCAAAGGCGACAAAGAGGAGACGTCAGGCAAAAAGCCCTTCGTTTCACCGCCGAAATCCACTGCGACCGGATCGAAAGAAGAATTGAGTTCCTCAATTATGGTCTTTGCGCTGTTTTCAACTGCTGAAAGCTGTTTATCAGACAACTCTCCCGCGGCCGCTTCGAGCGCAAGCGAATGCTTCCCGTCAAGACAAACTCTTTCGTAGGGCATGCTGCGGAGTTTTTCAAGCACAAGAGCGTATGCCTCGCCGCTGTCCTCGGGGAACTTTGTATATCCCCTGTCGGCATTAAGATACGCAGCTATCAGATCGGCAACTGCGGGATCCTCTTCTTTATTGTTGTTTTTATGCACGGCAAAGAAAACTGCTGCAGCAACGAGCAGGCACAGCAAAACGGCTCCGGAAGCTATCAGGAGTTTTTTTACTGAAGTGTTTTTTGAGTTTTTTTCCATTCTTACCACCTTTACGGCATATAAACGTCGCCGTCGCAGCAGTAGTCTTCGGGCATAATGAACTTTTTCATATACTCTATGGTATATTCAACAGCCCACTGGCCCTTTGCTCCTCTCCAGTTATGCGAATGTGGCTCTATTGAAAGCATACCGTTATAATTCGCTATGTATAAAAGCGACATTACAGCGGGCCAGTTTGTTGTGTCGAGCCCCGCAGGAGAATCATCATAGCTCTCCCCCGCTATATTGAGATTGCCTTTAATATGTACGTGGTATACTCTGTGCTTCCAATCCCTCAAAACTCTCAGATAATCCTCTTTACGGTTTATGGAATGAGAGGTATCGAATTTTATTCCAAGCTCGTCAAGCGCTCCGAGAACAACGGTCCACGCCTTTTCATTATATACAAAATTGGCCCAGTCGCAGTTATAGACGGCGACTTTAACGTTTTTGCCGCGGGCATAGTCGAGCAGCTTGCTGAAATACCCGATAGCTATCTGACAGTTCTCATCAAAGCTCTTGCCTTCCACGGCGTTGCAGCCGCAGTTAAAAACGGGACAGCCGACCTTTGAAGCAAGATCGATGAGGTTCATATCATGCCGAAGGGCTTCGGGAATTATCTCGCCGTTTTTATCGATCCTCTCCATTCCCCATCTGCCGATAGAACCGACCTTGACCTCATAAGTATCGGAATATCTTTTGATATCGTCAGCTTTGGCAAGAACCTCGGCCGAATCGTAATTATGATTGATGCAGAATTCAACGGCCTTAAGCCCGAGCTTATTCACCGCCTTGAAATGTCCTTCTTCCCATCCGTTTATAATACCGAGTACCATTTGGATACCTCCCTCTATTATTTAGTTTAATTATAGAATATTTTTTATAAGAATTCAAGTCAATATTATTGATAAACAAATACACAAATTTGCCTTAAAATATTTACAACGCTTTTTCAATGTGCTATTATAAAAATAAATTGAATAAGGAGAAAAGAAAATGAAAAAGACATTTTTTGCAAAAATCATCTGTTGTATCCTCGTTCTCTCGCTCGTGCTTGCGCCGTCTCTCAGCCTTGGCGCATCGGCAGCCGACAGAACGATCGCAAGAGACTGTCCGCAAATAGACATCCCGGGCTTTATGGCTTCCGAAGTTCTCAGGGATAAAACCGATCCCTCCAAGGGCGAGGTTTTCGCCTACAGCGTAGACGATATCCTCAATATGCTCAAAGAAGCTCTTCCCACTATACTTCCCGATTTTCTTATCAGCAACTGGGATGGAGTCGCCACAAAGCTGATCCCCGTTCTTGAGAAATTCTTCGACGGTATGATCCTCAATCCCGACGGCACGGCAAACGGAAACAGCGGCGTCGTTTTCACATATCCGTCGCCCGACAGGATCAATAAAAATTCAAAGCTTACATTTCGCTACGACTGGCGTCTCGATCCCCTTGAAAGCGCCGCCCAGCTCAACGACTTCATAAACTATGTTCTTGAATGCTCCGGCGCAGAGCAGGTTTGCCTCACCTGCCATTCTCTCGGCGGAGTTGTAACGACGTCCTACGTTAAACTCTACGGCGACGAAAAAATCAAGAGCGTTGTATACAACACGACCGCCGTATACGGAGAAACCTACACGGGGGAGCTTCTTTCGGGCAAAATTGTACTCAACGCCGACGCGGTTGAATATTACCTGAGATATTTATTCGACGGCAACGATTATGAGCTCTTCCTCAACGGCCTTATGTCCATTCTGAACGACCTCGGCATACTCGACGCAGTTTGCCTGCTCGGCAACGACCTTATTGAAAAGCTCTCCCCCATCCTTCTTCCGAAGCTTGTCGTTCCGATGTTCGCGGGACTTCCCACCATTTGGGATATGGTTCCCGATGAATACATTGACGACGCTATGGAATACGTATTCGGCACAGTTTACGCCGACGACGACGTTGACCGCTCGGGACTTATTGAAAAGATCGAAAACTATAACACTCTTGTCAGAGCGGACAAGACCGAAACCCTCCTTAAGCTTCAGGAAGACGCTAATATGTACGTCATATCGAGATACGTCTATTCCTCCATCCCGGTCGTTCCATCATATATGAGCCTTACCGACAGCGTTATCGATAACTCCCGCTCCTCAATGGGCGCAACGACCTCCGAGTACCGTGGTGTTCTTACCGACGAACAGCTCGCCGAAATGGATCCTAAATACGTTTCTCCCGACAATATGGTATATGCCGGAACCTGCCTGTTCCCGGACCAGACCTGGTTTATAAAGAATTATCCCCACTCCGCAAACTCCGCTATTGAGGATATGATGGCCGCTCTTCTCTATTTTGACGGTCAGGCGGACGTGAATACGTTTGAAGAGTATCCTCAGTTCATGATATTCGATAGAGCCGAAGACGCGGTGGTGCCCTACACGCTTGATAACGCCGAGCCTGAAAAAGAAGTTTCATTCTTCGACAGGATCCTCAACTTCTTCAACTCTTTCGTTTCGGTTATACTGACCATAATGCAGTCCGTCGCCGATGTCGTATCGGGAGTAAAAGCAGAAGTATAAACGAAATATTTTTATCCCGATTTGTCAAAACGGCAAATCGGGATTTTTCATTTATAAAATCATATTCAAGCAACCGGAAATTGTGTATTGCTCCTTGACATATGTCCCATTCATACGCCGCAAGCGTATATCATCCTTTGGGATATCATACGCGAAGCGTATATCACATATCCGCGGAGTGGATTTATATCATTGAAAAAACCGTTCCGAAAGGAACGGTTTTTTCCTGGTGGAGCATAGCGGGATCGAACCGCTGACCTCTACACTGCCAGTGTAGCGCTCTCCCAGCTGAGCTAATACCCCAAGGACGAATGTTATTATAAATGATAAAAACCGATTTGTCAATAGTTAATTAAACTATTTTTCCAAATTTTTATCAATTCATCCGTTTTGATCGCGGCGTTCGCCGGAGAGGTGGAAGGAAGGCATTCACATGCTATTCCGGTAACAGGGAACAAAAACCTGTTGTAGTATTTTTCCGCCGTTTTCCCGTTCACGATGATCTTCTTAATTTCGGCCTCGCAAAGGATTATACCGATATCGTTGGGACGTGCGTTTTTAATGCTCATATCGCTGCTGTTATTTATATCGCATGAGGCTATAACGTCCCATAAAGCTATGTGGTTGTTCAGAAGAAGCAGCTTTTTTTGATCTGTATTTTCAGGCTCAGAACAGCCGAAAACAGCCGCTAACATCCTCCAGAAGCGATTTCTCGGATGAGCGTAGAAAAACGCGTCCTCGCGCGATTTTACGCTCGGGAAGCTGCCGAGGATGAGTATGCGGCTGTTTACATCATATACCGGTGGGATATTGTGATAAGTCATATCAGTTTATCTGTATGCGCGATATCTCAAAGAAATCGCGGTATTCCTCAAACACTATTTTAATTCCCTTTGTTTTCATAGGTTTGAGCGGACAGATGCGTTTATATCCGACAACGCCCCCCTTAAAAGCTGACTTCCATTTGTTTTTTTCGTTAAGGAAGAAAACCTCAAACTCTTCTATATGCTGGCCGCCTGCGATATTTTCCTGAAGGACCACTTTGTCAAAAAGCTCTTCCGCTTCAAATTCAATTGTTATCTGAGGATGCTTATCGTTTTCGTCCGGTCGCCAGAACTGCAAGGGAATATTCGTTTTGACGTTATCCGCGATATTGTCGTTTTTAACAGAAGACGCCGTGATTTTTCCTTTTGCGGAAACTATATCGCCTGAGAACATGATTTTCAGATCTTTTCCGAAAGCGGTCAGTATCTGTTTGTCGGGATCCTCTATTACGCCGCGCTTGCTCGGGCTGAGGCCTAACATCAGGCAGGAATTGTTCCCGACAGTGTTATAGTACAGCTTAAAAAGCTTATCCTTGGTTTTAACGGAATACTTGTCTTCCTCGTCAAAAAACCAGTGCTTTCGCATGGGCAGACTGACTTCGCAAGGGTACCATATAAACTTCTCTTCACCCTTTATTGCTTTTCTGCTTCCGATATCAAGCGACATAATATCACCGCTTTTTCTGTTTTTCGGCCGTTCTTCGCTGACACCGTTTTCATCGATACCGTACCATGCCGGAACGGGGCTCCACTCGTTTTCACGGGTAACGCCGTTTTCATTACCGCTCCATCGGACGTCGGGCCCCATAAATGAGATAACAGCGCCGGGCATCAGTTTTCTGATAAGCGCAAAATACCTTCCCCAGTCATATTTTTGAGCCCTCGTTTCCGAGCTGCCGCATATGCCGTCGAGCCAGACGCAGAATACTTCGCCGTAATCAGTAAGCAGCTCTGTGAGCAGAGAACAGAAATAATCGTCGTAAGCTTTCCCCGAGCCGTAGCTTTTTTCGTGCATATCCCACGGAGCTATATATATCCCGAATTTAAGTCCGTATTTCCGGCATGAATCAGCAACGAGCTTCACCATATCGCCCTCGCCGTTTTTCCAGCTTGAGTTTTTTATGCTGTAGTCGGTAATACTTGTGGGCCAAAGACAGAAGCCGTCGTAATGCTTGCAGGTAAAAACCAGTCCCCTCATGCCGGCGTTCACGGCGAGCTCGCACCAGCTGTCAGTATTCATATCCTCCGGCCAAAAAACCGAAGGCGGCGTGAAACCGCCGCCGAAATTTGCAGATGTGAACACGGGAAGACCGTAGCTTATCAGTCCGTAAAATTCCGTTTGCTGCCACCTTAACTGTCTTATAGTCGGAAGCGCGGAATTGGCGTAAAGATAGGCCTTATCCATATTTAACACCCTTTTCAGTCGTTATTTGTGGCAACTATGTCAGCGCCAGTCCCGAGGATATCGGGAATAAGGACCTGTCCGATAGTAACGGGAGCCGTAACGCTTGCCGCGTTAATGACCTTCATGCAGTCAAACATCATGCTCTTGGGAACAGGCTTGCTTGATTTTGCGGGGACGACGGGATGTACGCCTCCGTCTACCTTTACAGTTGTCGTCAGAGAACGGGTAGGATTGACGATCTCGGTACGCGCATAAGCGTCGCCCCTTTTGCATGTATTGCCGGTGACAGAAATCACTTCTTCGCCGTTATATTCAACCGTTATCTGGCATCCCAGAGGACAAGCGACGCAAGTCAATTCTTTTTTCATGTTTTATTCCTCCACTCTGACGCTGAGCGTACTGTTATCATTCATAGAGGCAAGCACGTCGGCTGAGATAACAACGTTTTCCATTTCGCCGGGAGCGAGCTTGACCTTTTTCTTTGATGAAAGTACGTTGCCGTCGCACTCAACAACAACTCTTGCGTTCTTATAAATTTTACCCACTCTGAAATAGAGCTTGACGTCGTTCGGGTTTTTGATATTGATCTTCTGAGGAACTATATACCTGACGCCGTTTCCGGTCTGAGGAGCCACGTATATGGCTTCTCCCGGAGTCCTGCCGAGAATATAATCGGCGGCGCCCTTACCCGCGAGCTGAGCTTCAAGAGTTACGTAGTCCACGAGATCGTGAACGTGCAGCACGTTTCCGCAGGCGAAAATGCCCTTGTGTCCGGTCTGGCGCATCTCGTCGACCACGGCGCCGTTAGTCACTCTGTCGAGCGGAATGCCTACGTTTTTGGTAAGCTCGTTTTCGGGGATAAGTCCAACTGAAAGCATAAGAGTGTCGCACTCGATATATTCTTCGGTGCCGGGGATCGGCTGAAGGCGGTCGTCCACCTTCGCGATGGTAACGCCCTCGAGACGCTCCCTGCCGTGCGTTTTAATAACGGTGGTGGACAGACGTAGCGGTATGCCAAAGTCGTCGAGGCACTGTACGATGTTCCTTGTAAGACCGCCGGAATAGGGCATGATCTCGCACACTACCTTAACTTCGGCTCCCTCGAGCGTCATTCTTCTCGCCATAATAAGGCCGATATCGCCCGAACCGAGGATAACTACCTTTTTGCCGGGCATATAGCCGTCAAGGTTCACGTATTTCTGAGCGGTACCGGCGGTCATTATTCCGGAAGCTCTTGTGCCGGCCATTTCCAGAGCGCCTCTGGGCCTCTCGCGGCAGCCCATGGCAAGCACGATAGCCTTTGCCTGTATCTTCACAAGGCCGTCGGTTTTGTTTACCGCGGTGACAACGTTATCGTCGCTGATGTCAAGCACCATTGTATCGCACTTGACGTCTATATCGGATGCTTCGACCTGAACGATGAACTTTTCGGCGTATTCGGGGCCGGAAAGCTCTTCGCCGAAATAATGGAGGCCGAAACCTGTGTGTATGCACTGCTCGAGGATACCGCCGAGCGTTTCGGCTCTCTCGAGTATGATTATTTTCTCAACGCCCTCTTCTTTTGCCTTGAGAGCGGCAGCCATACCGGCGGGGCCGCCTCCAACAACAACAAGATCGTAATTAATCACAGAATTATCCCCCTTTTATTTCGACTTGTCAAACAGGATAAAGGAGCCGTTTCCGAACTTGGTTATCTCATTGACTTCCTTGCCGAGCTCACGGGCAAGGATCTCAACCACCTTCGAGCCGCAGAAACCGCCCTGGCAGCGGCCCATACCCGCTCTTGTGCGCCTCTTGACGCCGTCAACGTCTCTCGCGCCTGCCGGGGCTCTTATGGCGTCGATTATTTCGCCCTCTGTCACCGTTTCGCAGCGGCAGATTATGCGCCCGTAGGCAGGATTTTCGGCGATGGCGGCGGCGCGTTCCTCGTCGGACGCGTGCCTGAAACGGAAAACGTCGTGGCGGACGCCGTCAAAATCGGGATTTAAGTCAATCTTCTCAAAATCATTGCAAATAAGATACGCGAGATAAACCGCTATTGCCGGAGCGGAGGACAGGCCCGGAGACTCGATACCCGCGGCATTGATGAAATGGTCGTTCGCGCTGCTCGGGCCTATGATAAAATCGTTCGATTTTGCGTGAGCCCTTAACCCTGAGAAGGATGTGATGGCGTTTCTGGTTGAGACGTTTTTGCAGCTCTTTGACGCAAGCCTCTTTACTTCGTTAAGCCCCTCGAGCGTTGTGGCGGTGTCGTCGGCGTCCTCAATATCGGAGGCGGTGGGGCCTATAAGCAGGTTTCCGTCAACGGTGCCTGTTACAAGAACGCCCTTGCCCAGCTCAGTGGGACACTGGAATATGGTATGGGAGACAAGATTCCCGACCGCTTTATCAAGAATGAAATACTCACCGGCTCTCGGAACGATCTCTACACTGTCGTCGCCGATCATTTTCGAGACCTCACCCGAGTGAGTGCCTGCCGCGTTAATAACGTACCGGGATTTTATTTCGCCGAGAGTTGTTTCAAGTGTAAAGACTCCGTCGCTGAAAGCTATGCCTGTCACTCGGCAGTTCCGTTTGAATTCAACGCCGTTTGAAACAGCGTTTTCCGCGGCGGCTATCGTCAGCTCATACGGGCACACGATTCCTGCAGTGGGTGCGACAAGCGCGCCTACCGCTTCGTCGGCGATATTTGGTTCAAGCCCGACAAGCTCTTCTCTGTCAATAAGACGCAGCTTTTCGACTCCGTTTGCAAGTCCGCGCTCATAAAGAACGCGAAGCGTATGTTTTTCTTCTTCGGAAAAAGCAACCACTATCGACCCGTTATTTTTATAGGGAACGCTGAGCATCTCGCAGTACTTCGCCATCATAGCAGTCCCTTTTACGTTGAATTTCGCTTTTAACGTTCCGGGAACGGCGTCAAATCCCGCATGGACGATACCGCTGTTCGCTTTTGTGGCTCCCATGGCAACGTCGTTTGAGGCTTCGAGCAGAGCGGTTTTGAGCTTGTATCTGCTCAGTTCTCTCGCGGTAAGCGATCCAATTACGCCTGCGCCTATTATAGCAACATCATAAATCATATAATTTCCCTCAATATTCAAATTATAGCCGTATGGATACAGCAACTTATATTATATTAAATATTGGACAATAAATCAATAATTGATATAAAATTAACAAAAAAATCCGCCCGTTGGAGCGGATTCTCGGTACTCAGATATTATACGCCTGTTTCGTCGGTTTCTTCTTCTGCCGCAGCCTCTTCATCAAGAGAATCCATAAGGGCGTCCATAAGAGCCTCGAGGATCATCATCTTGGCAAAAGGCTTTAAGACCTTCAGGAACATTTTAAGAATCCAGCCAATCATATTATATACCTCCGGTTAAAATTGATTTCAGTTTAATTATACCATTTTTTTATAAAAAATCAATATGTTTTTGTAAAAAATTTCAACACTTTTTTTAATTAATCTTCAGTTTTCGGGAATAGTCTCGGGTTCGTCATACTGAACCCCGTGAGTGTCAACGCGCACATAGGCCATTTTCTGCTCGGTTTTGGGCCTGTCGTTTTCGTCAGTGTCAACGGCGGCTATATCATATACCGTCTGCATACCGTCTATAACTCTGCCGAATGCGGCGTAATCACCGTCAAGATGCTTAACCTTTTCGGTATTGGTGCAGATAAAGAACTGCGAACCCGCGGTGTTGTATGCGAGGGCCGGATAGTACTGATTTCCCTGACGGGCCATGGAAACAACTCCGGCTTCGTGGGCTATGCTGTTTTCGCAGTCGTTGTTCGAGAACTCGCCCTCGATCATATAGCCGGGGCCGCCCATGCCCGTTCCAAGAGGATCGCCGGTCTGTATCATAAAGTCGCCTATGACCCTGTGGAAAATAATTCCGTCATAAAAGCCCTTGTTCGCAAGGGAAGTAAAATTATTGACGGTGTTGGGAGCCTCATCGGGATACATCTCAAAAACGATATAGTCACCGTTTTCCATAACTATGACCGCGACGGGATTTTTCTTGTCCGAATACTTTTCGGCTGCGTTTCTGTAAATACTTTCGTAATCCATACTGTCTGTCAAAGTCTCCTTGTTTGCTTCGTTTTTGCTGTCGCCGCCCTTATTTTCTGTGCATGCCGAAAAGCATGAAAGCAACATAAATGCGGCCAAGACCAAGGCTATTGATTTAAGAGTTCTCTTCATTTTCATTTACCTCCGGAAGAGCGTTATCCGATCCTACGCTTTCACCCGCCATAAGCTTTTTGAAATCTTCGCCGTCGATCTTTTCGTTTGCGATAAGATACTCGGCAAGTCTGTCGAGCTCGTCCCTGTGCTCGTTAAGAAGGAGGTCACAGCGGTTATAGGCGGTCAGAATGATGTTTTTGACCTCTTCGTCGATATCCTTCGCTATTTCTTCGGAATAGTTACGGACAGTGCCGTAATCCTTACCGAGGAACACTTCATCGTTGCCGGATCCGAAGGCGATGGGCCCGAGATTCTCGCTCATGCCGTATTTGGTTACCATCTTCCTTGCCATTTCTGATGCCCGCTGGATATCGTTTGACGCGCCTGTGGTTATATCGTCGAACACGATCTTTTCGGCCACCCGGCCTCCGAGAAGGGTAACGAGATCGTCCTCCATAAACTTCTTGGAGCGGTACATTTTATCCTCAAGCGGGATGCTCATGGTATAACCGCCTGCCATCCCTCTCGGGACGATCGAAACCTGATGGACGGGATCCTGGCCGTCGAGGAAATGCGTGGCGATGGCGTGGCCGGCCTCATGGTAGGCTGTGATGCGTTTCTCTTTGTCGGACATCTTGTGGGATTTCTTTTCGGTGCCCACAAGGACCTTTACGGTAGCCTCGGCTATCTCCGCCTTCGTTATTGCCTTAAGACCTCTTCTTGCGGCGAGAAGGGCGGCTTCGTTCAACAGGTTTTCAAGATCGGCTCCGGTAAAGCCGACGGTTGAACGGGCTATCTCCTGAAGGCTGACGTCGGGAGCAAGGGCCTTATTTTTAGAGTGGACCTTGAGTATTTCCTCTCTGCCCTTGAGATCGGGAT
>JAFSWN010000051.1 GCA_017450185.1 Clostridia bacterium
TCAGTACGTCAAAGAGGTTTTCGGAGATACGGCGAGCGTCCTTAAGCTCGGAATGATAAACCCTCTTCCGGTGAAGCTCATCCTCGATTTCGCGAAGGAAGCCGAAGAGCTCATAGTCGTTGAGGAGCTCGATCCCATTATAGAAAACCACTGCAAAGCCCTCGGGCTCAGCGTCCGCGGCAAGGATATGCGTCCCGTTGTCGATGAGTTCTCGCAGAGCCTCATTGCGAAGGCCCTTAAGAATGAAGAGAAGGAGTGCGCTGCGCTTGCGGACGATATCCCGGTGCGCCCTCCCGTTATGTGCGCGGGCTGTCCTCACAGAGGCCTGTTCTATACTCTCAATAAAAACAAGTGCACGGTCCTCGGCGATATCGGCTGCTATACTCTCGGCGCGGTGGCTCCGCTCTCCGCCATAGAGATGACTCTTTGCATGGGCGCGTCCGTGAGCAGCGTGCACGGCTTTAATCTCGCAAGCGAAGGCGACAGCGAAAAGCACACGGTTGCCGTTATAGGCGATTCCACGTTTATGCACTCCGGCATGACGGGCCTTGCCAATATCGCCTATAACCAGAGCAATTCCACCGTAATAATACTTGATAATTCCATCACGGGCATGACCGGCCACCAGCAGAACCCCACAACGGGCTTCAACCTCCGGGGCGACCCGGCGGGCAAAATAGACCTTGAGGCGCTCTGCACTGCTATGGGCTTCAGGCGCGTGAGAGTAGTGGACCCCTACGACCTCAGACAGTGCGACGAGGTTCTCAAAGAGGAGCTCGCGGCCGATGAGCCTTCTGTTATAATCTCGCGGCGTCCCTGCGCTCTGCTCAAATACGTAAAGCACGCTCCGCCCGTAAAAGTTGACTCCGACAAATGCCGCTCGTGCCGTTCGTGCATGAAGATAGGCTGTCCCGCGATCTCAATAAAGAACAAAAAGGCCGTTATAGACGAAACGTTGTGCGTCGGCTGCGGAGTCTGCGCTCAGATGTGCGCCTTCGGCGCTATAGAAAACTGAGGAGGGAAGGGCCATGGAAACAAAAAACATCATGATAGTGGGCGTAGGCGGACAGGGAAGCCTGCTTGCCAGCAAGCTCTTAGGGCATCTTCTTCTTTCGTGCGGCTATGACGTAAAGGTCAGCGAGGTACACGGAATGTCCCAGCGCGGCGGCAGCGTGGTCACGTACGTTCGCTGCGGGGATAAGGTTTATTCTCCGGTCATCGACAGGGGAGAGGCTGATTTTATTGTATCCTTTGAGCTTCTTGAGGCCGCGAGATACATACCGTTTCTCAAAAAAGACGGCGTTATAGTCACGAACACTCAGCAAATAGACCCAATGCCCGTTATCACGGGAGCGGCCGTTTATCCCGAAAACCTCGTTGAAAAAATAAAGGACTCCGGCATAAAGATAGACGCTCTCGACTGCCTCTCGCTCGCAGAGCAGGCGGGATCGCTCAAGGCCGTTAATATAGTACTTCTCGGCAGACTGTCGCATTATTTCGATATTCCCGAAGAGAAATGGCTTTCTTCTCTCGAGGCGATAGTCCCCGCAAAATTCCTCGACGTCAACAAAAAAGCGTTTGAGATCGGCAAAAAAGCCGGCGCTTAAAATAAAAAATTCAAAAAAAGGGAGAGTGTTTGACCATGGAAAGGTATTATCAGCCTGAGATCGAGTGCGCGCCTCGTGAAGAAATCGTAAAGCTTCAGAACGAGCGCCTTGTGAAACAGGTGCAAAGCGTATGGGACAACGTTCCGTACTACCGCAAAAAAATGGAGGAAAAAGGCGTAACTCCCGCAGATATCAAAACAATAGACGACCTTCACAAACTGCCTTTTCTTTCAAAAGACGACCTGAGAGAAGCCTATCCTTACGGCCTGATGGGACGCCCGCTCAAAGACTGCGTGCGTATCCAGTCCACCTCGGGCACCACTGGCAAGAGAGTAGTTGCGTTCTACACACAGCACGACGTGGATCTCTGGGAGGACTGCTGCGCCAGAGCCATTGTGGCTGCCGGCGGAACAAACGAGGACGTTTGCCAGGTGTCCTACGGCTACGGTCTGTTTACCGGAGGCCCGGGACTTAACGGCGGAAGTCACAAGGTGGGAAGTCTCACAGTCCCCACGTCCTCGGGGAATACCGACCGTCAGATCATGTTTATCATGGATCTAAGCGCAACCATACTCTGCTGCACTCCGAGCTACGCCGCCTATCTAGGCGAGCGTTTTAAGGAGATGGGCTACGGACCCGACGATATCTCGCTTAAAGCCGGCATTTTCGGTGCTGAAGCGTGGAGTGAGGAGATGCGCCGCGACATAGAGAAAACTCTCGGTATCAAGGCGTTCGACATCTACGGGCTCACAGAGCTTTCCGGCCCCGGTGTGGCGTTCGAGTGCTCTGAGCAGAAGGGCATGCACATAAACGAGGATCACTTTATCGTTGAGATAATCGACCCTGTCACCGGCGAGGTCCTGCCGGAGGGCGAACAGGGCGAGCTCGTTTTCACAGCCGTCGACAAAGAGGCGTTCCCCATGATACGTTACCGCACACGCGACATCTGCTCCATAACCCGCGAAAAATGCTCCTGCGGACGCACGCACGTGCGTATGGCAAAGCCGAAGGGCCGCTCCGACGATATGCTCATCATCCGCGGAGTCAACGTGTTCCCGAGCCAGATCGAAACTGTTCTTCTCAACAACGGCTATGCCGCCAACTATCAGATAATAATCGACCGCGTAAACAACACGGATACTCTCGACGTCCGGGTGGAAATGACGCCCGAAATGTTCACAGACAACGTGGGTGAGATCCAACAGCGTCAGAGAACTCTGGTGGAAGGCCTGAGGTCGATGCTCGGCCTGAAGGCTCAGGTCACGCTCGTGGCTCCAAAATCCATTGTGCGCAGCGAAGGCAAGGCCGTCAGAGTCATCGACAAACGCAAAATATAAGGAGAAAAAGCAATGAGCATAAAACAGATATCCGTTTTTCTTGAAAACAAGCCCGGACAGCTTGCCGCAATGACGGGGCTTTTGGCCGATAACAACGTTGATATCCGCGCCCTTTCGCTTGCGGAAACGCAGGATTTCGGAATAGCCCGAATGATCGTGGACGATATCTACGAGGCGGCAAACGTGCTGCGAAACGGCGATTTCATCGCTAATTTCTCACACGTTCTGGCTTTCGCCGTACCCGACACGCCCGGAGGCCTCCACCAGCTTCTCAACGCTTTTAACGAGGCGGGCGTGAACGTGGAGTATATGTACGCGTTTTTGGGCAACAACGACGCTTCGCACGCGTATATGATCTTCCGCGTCACCGACACAAAAGAGAGCGAGGCAAAGCTCATTTCTCTCGGCTACCGTCCGTTGACACAGGAGGAGATCGCGCAGATCTGATCCCCTCGTCAGGCTTTTGGAAAAATAGCATTAAAACGCGTCAGTGGCGCCCTTCCTGAAGGAAGCGCGCCGCTGATTTATTAGTCCTGCGGATGATTTTTCTTTTTTTAACCGGAGCCTTCAGCCGCTTCACAGCAGCACTTCTCTGCCCGTTTGGGCAGATTCATATATGGCGCACAGGATCTTTATCATGTCCACGCCCTGCTCGGGTCTGTAGCAGGGTTCGGCGCCGTTCGTCAGCACGTCAATGAAGTTTCTTATGTTGTTGAGGTGGCCGTTGTCTTCCCTCGCGGGAAGAATCTCGGTGTCAAGCAGCCTGCCGTTTTCCTCGGTGTAGATCTCGGCGCCTTTGTCCTGCCAGTTTATGCCCGCCTTTGTTCCGCGCAGCTCCACGAAGCGGCGCTCTTTTTTTATGTTTGAAGCCCAGCTGAATTCAATCTGAAGAACCGCGCCGTTTTCAAAGCGGATCATACCCATCGCGAGATCCTCAACGTCAAAGGTGCCCTCGGCGTTTTTGTCGCCGAAATCGGAATTGACCGAATCGCTTACGTTGCTGTCGGAAAATTTGCGGTAGGTGTTCGCGCTCACGGCAAACGGCTTCGGGTTGCCCATCAGCCATATCGCAAGGTCGATCATATGCACTCCGAGGTCAATTAGGGGGCCGCCTCCGGAACGGGCTTTTGTTGTGAACCAGCCGCCTTTTCCGGGAATCCCGCGTCTGCGCAGCCAGCCGCAGCGTCCGCAGTATATTTCTCCCGCGCGCCCGTCTTCGATAAAGCTTTTAAGATATCGGGAGGCAGAAGTAAAGCGGTTGTTGCGCATGACCATCAGCAGCTTCCCGCTCTTTTCGGCGGCCTGCCGCATCTCCATGGCTTTCTCCACGTCCACCGCGTCGGGCTTTTCGCAAAAAACGTCCATTCCCGCGTTCAGCGCGGCAACGGCAATCTCGGAATGAAGGTCGTTCGGTGTGCAGATATCCACAGCGTTCACTTCGGGATCGCGGAGCAGCTCTCTGTAGTCCGTATACACCTTCGCGTTGGGAAAATAGTTTTCACGCAGATATACCGCGCGCTCTTCAATGATATCGCATACCGCTGTGACCTCAACTCGCGGGTCGTCCCTGTATGCGGGGGCGTGCGCCGCCTTGCACATGCCGCCGTTGCCTATCAAACCGATTTTTACCAAAGTATATCTCTCCTTATCAATAATTCTGTATTTATAATATTTACAGCATTCCCGCCGTCAAAAACGGTCTTCAGTTTTCAAAGCGAATATCCTCTCCGCCTGATCGCGTGAAAAAGAATCCGAAATTTGCCTGGTTCAGTTTTCTTCCGTTGATGTAAACGTTATCAAACGTGACCGAAACTCTGTTGCCGTCCGGAAGAAGAGACGAGCATTTCTCCCTGACCGACGCAAACGGGAAAAGCGTGGTCAGAATGCGGTAGAGGAAGCACCTGATTTTCTCCGCGGCGTTCATATTTTGCTTTACGGCAAGCCTCGAACGCTCACGGCCGTCGGAGGTGATATTGCGGAAAACAACGCCTTCAACAACGCAGTTCTTTATTTCGGAGTTCGTGATCATAACGTTTATCGGGCGGCCGATCTCATCATGGATCTCAATGTTTTCGAATACCACGTCTTTGATATGCGCGCCGCCGTATTCAACCTGAACCGCCAGCGAAGAAACCCTGTTGAGATCCCACGTGACGTTATGGCATATAACGGCGCTGTCGGCGAAAAGAATATCGTTGATAGGAGAATTGTCTTCTCCAGTAATGCCGTAGCACCTCGCTTTGTTGCTCCACGCCACGCAGTTTGTGAAGGTGATATGCTCCGACGGCAGTCCGGCAGCAGTGGTTTTAACGGAATAGCAGTCGTCTCCGTTTCGCGCAAAGCAGTCCGAAACCTTCACGTTTTTGCTGCAGCAAACGTTGATGGCGTCGCTGTTCGTGCGGTACCCGACCACCGCGATCTCTTTGAGGGCCAAATTGTCGCAGTCGTGCAGCGTGACCGTCCAGTGCGGAGAATTCAGTATCAGCAGCCCCTCCACCGTGCAGTTTTTGCAGTAGCTGAGTTCCACCGGCCCGCGCTCTTTTCTGTCGAGCTTGTTGAAATCAAAGGTGCCGAAGCCCGTCACAGTGACGTTTTCACTGCCGGACAGCGATAAAAACGAAGTCTGGCGAGGTATCGCGCGGTAATCATCTTCGGAATTGAGATCATATAAGTGATTTGCCGAAAAGAAAGACCCGCGGCAAAAATATATCACCCTCTTGCAGTCCGTTTCGAGAATGTCTTTTTGGTAGTAGCCCTTTTCGTATACCTGCACCTGATCGGCGCCGTACATCTCTGTATATTCGGCGATCTGAGCTTCTTCATCCACGTACTCACGCCCAAACAGTGTGAGTGCGTTTTTCTGGGACCTTCCGTTGACAAGCACGCAGTAGCACCCGTAACCGGTCACGGTCAGCGTCACATTATTCCCTCTTACCGAGCAGCCTGTTTCGAGTTTTGACGGCAAAACCTCAGCGTCCAAAACCGTTTCACTGCACGTCAAACAGAACGTCAGCCCGTCCCCGAAATCCGATACGAACACGGCGGCATAGGATTGCAGCACACCGTCGAGTGTGCCGTCATAAGTGAGCGTTGCGTAAACAGGTATATCGCGTCCTTCCGCCGTACAGGACCAGTATGGCGATATATAAAGGCAGGTCTCGTCATATCCGCGGTTTGCCTCATAACCGTCGGCTCCGACGGCGCGGGAGAGTATCTCCTCGGAAAACGGAGTGAGAGCCTCCTGTGGATAAGAAAGCGTTTCAAACACAGGATCAGCCAAGGCCGCCGCGCGCCCCTTCGCAGCAAAAATCTCCCCGGTTACGGCAAGAGCGGTAATGAATGAAAAAACAACGCATAAAAGTTTTTTTGCCTTCATAATAAAACCTCCGTATTTTTGCAGCATATAACGCGCTGCTTATTCATCGGAAAAGTCTGATTCAAACGCCTTAAATCTTTTTGTAGAGCTCATAGCAGTCGTGGCCTTTCGGAACGTCTTTGAGTTCGCCTCTGAGCAAATAGCCGTTCTTTTTGAAGAAATCAACGTTCCAGTCGCCGGCGGTCGTCAGAATTGTTTTGGCGTTGTTTTCTTTTGCAAATTCTTCAACTGCTTTCAAAAAAAACGTGCCCAGTCCCTTACGTCTCAACGGCTCTTCAACAAAAAGCGCGCTGACAAAACCGATGTCGCCTTTGTCCGCGTCCGCGATCACGCCGGCCATAAACTTTCCGTCTTTGTCCGCAAGTTTTTTGCAAAAACGAACGTTTTCATATTTCTGCTCGTAGGCTATGCTGTAAGTGTCGAGACCGTTCAGTATTACTTCGGCGTCGTCGTCATTGCCGAACGTTACCTTAAAATTCGCGCCGCTGCATTTTGACGGCATATATTCCGGCGTGTTATCATCAAGGTATTTTACGAGCGAATAGCTGATATAGCCGTTTGCTTTTTTAAGTGTTGTAAAAACAGTGTAGCCGTGTTTTTCATAAAAAGGACGTGCCATATAACTGGCGGTGCCGAGCGTTACAACGCGGCAGCCCTTCTCTCTTGCGATACGCTCAACCTCGCGCAGGATCATAGAGCCGAGCCCCTGATGACGGTATCGCTCATCCACCCAGAGGTCTTCAAGAAACATTCTCAGCCAGTGGTATTCATAGGCTTCGGCTATACACCCGCCTATTATCTCGCCGTTTTCGTTCTCGATTTTGAGAACGAATTCTTCTTCCTGCGCGTTTACTTCCCGCGGCACTATTTCGTTTATCTTCTCGCCGATATATTCGGCTTCTTCTTTTGTCAGATCTTCTATTCTGTATTCCATTCATTTGTCTCCGTAAAGATTTTGTTTCAAGAAAAGAATAACACATATTACGTGGGTTTTCAACCGCGAAATCGCGGCGTGTGCCGAAGGGATATTAAAAAAAGTGATGCCGTGCCTTCGGGACAGTGATGCTGCTGCCTTAACGTTGCCGTGCTGCACCGTATATTCCCGAAAGCATTTTATTATTTTTGTTTTGCTTGACACACGGAGTTTTTGTTTGTTATAATTGAATTAAGCGAAATTACCGAAAGGAAGGATATTATGAGAATCAAGAAGCTGCTTGCGGTGATCCTTGCCGCGATAATGCTCTCGGCGCTTTGCGTGCCAGCGTTCGCGGAGGACGACGGACACAACTGGATCCCGCTGCCCACCTCCGACGAGGGCTTGGAAGACGGTGAGTACTATATCGACATGGCGGTCTTTGAGGCGCTGTTCGGCGCCGAGAATGCAGAGTTTGTCGACGTATACAGAAACGGTCAGTTTTGGTTTGAGCCGGAGACGCTCTATTTCAAGGAGATCATCACCATGCCCGCCGAGCTTATAGGCGCCGAGCAGGATAACGTCATTGAGCTTGCCGACTTCGTCGAGAACGACGGACTCGAATGGCTTGCCTACGCGATCCGCGAATGCGGCGAGCAGTGGTACCCCGTCGCTACGACGACCGAAGGTCTGTCGAACGGCGATTGGTTTATCGACATGAGCGCAGCGGACGAAGACCTTTCCGCGTTCCTCGTAAAATACGATATTTACGTCAACCCGAACGGAGATCTGTGCAAATACAAGCTTGTGGAGAAGGAATGGCCCGACGACGCCGACGTTAGCGCCGACGTCCTTGTGCAGCGTTTCCCCTTCATGACGCGTTTCGAAGAGCTTGTCGGCCCGTGGCTTGAGACGAACGGCGACGAGACAGGAAGCCATGAACCTTCGCCGTTCAGAAACTGGTATGTGACCTGCCCCGTGTCGCAGTATGTGACCGACGCTCCCGAAAATCCCGACGCCCCCACGAACGAGGATCCCCAGCCTGCGGGAATCTGGCAGAAGATAGTTGATTTCTTAAAGAAGATCGTCGATTTCTTCAGGAACCTGTTCAGTTAATTATATTCCCAATAGCATAACCGTTTGCCGGACGTTGCGAGACTCCGTCCGGCATTCTTTTTTATTCTGAAAATATGTTCTTTTGTCAGTTTTCGATTTTGTAAGAAAGCTGTTAGCGCATATATTTTATAGTGATGTTTGCCCTCATGTGCCGCAGGCACGCATCATCAGCGAAGCGGCATCATGTGCGAAGCACACATCATTTGCCCGACAGGGCAAACATCATTCAAAAACGCCCTTTTGTCGGTAGACAAAAGAGGCGCTTTTGCTGTGTATCATCGCCCAAAAGTGCACTTTAAAAGGTATTATCGCCTGAAAGTACACCAATTACAAGTTGAGATATGTACTAAAGGTTTGCCGCATATTCCGCAAGTGCAAGGGCGATTTTAAAATGAGCGGCGTCGTGCTGCGTATGTTTGATTTGCCCGTTCTCTGTTCTTTGCGTCCATTCCGGCGCATCCAGAAGATCTCCGCCGGTAAAGAACATATAAACCTGAAGACCTCTGAAATCACATATCGCCTGAACGGCTGCTCCTTCCATTTCCACAGAAATGCAGCCGTCAGCCTTGCGCTTCTCAAAGTTGTTTACGGTTTCCCGATAAAAAGCGTCCGTCGTCCAGGTCTTTCCCAAAACATAAGGTATGCCGTTCTCTTTCATGAAAGCTTCAACAACA
>JAFSWN010000052.1 GCA_017450185.1 Clostridia bacterium
ACGAGCTGCCCCAGCTTTTCAACATCATCAAAGGCGAGATGAGCTTCATCGGCCCGAGACCCCTTATCCCAGAAGAAACGGTTGTGCACGAGCTCAGAGAAAAGTACGGAGTGTACGCTCTTAGGCCCGGGATATCAGGCTACGCCCAGATCCACGGAAGAGACCTTATTTCGGACGAAGAAAAAGCCTCGTACGATAAATATTATCTTGACAACTTTTCCTTCAAAACCGATCTTAAGATCGTTCTCGGCACTATACCGAAGGTTTTGGGGGAAGAGGATATCCACGAGGGCTCGATCGAGTGAGCTCTTAAACAACGCAAAAACGATATAACTCAAAAAAACGACCGGTTAACAACAAACCGGCCGTTTTCTTGTCACAATTCGCCCTCTTTATATATTTGCTTCCGCGATTATTTATCGAAGTTGGGTGAATTCCAAAAGTAAGCGCCCTTCGGGCAAGCGATATACCCCTTCGGCGCGCGATATGTGACAACGTCACGCGATATGTTCGCTTCGCGAACGTGAAAAAACACCGGCAGAATAAAGGATTTTTCCTTCATTCAGCCGGTTTTTCTTTATCTGTTTGTTTATTTGTCAGCCAGCAAGCGTTTCGGTTTCGACTTCAACTTCGGATTCTATCTGTGCGGTGATACCCTGAGAAGCCCTGATTATCATGATGATGGCCTTGGTTATGTTCAGGATAAGGTCGCGGAAGAACTGAATAACGCCCGTAAAGGTGAGGTTTTCGCGCCAATCAAACAGAAGATCGCTCTCTTCATACTCGGAACCGCCTTCGCCGTTCAGCGGGTGCAGCTCGGTTTTTTCCTTGCTGCAGAAAAGATACTGCGGATAATCCTCAAAATCAAAGACCGTCAGATAGCCGTTGAAGTTGAAAGCGGCTGCCATGAGCGCGTCGGCGCATTCGGGCATCTCGTCGTGGTCGAGGTTCTTTATAAACCACGTATGCTCCGGGATGAAGCCCGTGGAAGCGTCTATACAAGCGTCGGGAGAAACGAAGTCGAGCGTGCCGTTGTCGGCAAGGTCAGCAAGATATTCGTCGGAAAGCGCGTCCTCACCGTAATCGGCGGCGGTGGCGCCCCAGGTCTGGTTATAAAGGCTTACAAGCCTGTCGGACTGGGCGGCAGAGTTCTCGGTGACCGGAACGAGCTGCTTGCCGTATTTGACGATATTATATATATGTACGCCGTTTTCAAGGGCGGAATCGAGGATGGCGCGGGCGTTGTCAAACACGCCGTAGTGGAAATTGTTGAGCTTTTCAATGAGCCCGCCGTACTGTTCGGCGCTCTCTTCATCGCCGAAGTTGAGCGCAATGGCGTCCTCATAGTATTCGTCGCCCACAAGGCTCCAGTAGCCTGGCATTGTGCCGAAGTTTTCGCGAAGCAGCCTCGGAAGCACCTTTTCGTATATTTTTCCGTAAACGCGCTCGGTTATTTTAAGAGGATCGGCGAGAGCGCCGTTTGAGTTGAGATAGCCGATGCTGCCCTTGACGAAGTTGAGAAGCACGTTGTCGGTATCTGTGGTCTCAATGAATCTCACGAGCGCGTCGCCGTCAAGCTCGAGACGGCCTGAGAACATCGCCCCGCAAACGTCCACTCCACCAAGCCCGACGTTATAGAGCGCGAGCTCGTTTACGTCGTCGCAGCCGTATTCGGCGAGATAAGCCAAAACTATGCTGTAGCCGAGGCCCCTGCACGCGAGATTTACCTTTGAAGCTCCCGTCGCGGCTTTAACGGCGATGATATAGTCGTTTAATTCGTCGGCCGTGGCGCACGGGTCGAGACGCCAGTCGTAGATGAAGCGGTAGTCGTAAAGAGAGTATCTGCCGTTCACCGCCCTGTCTGTAGGCTCAGTGTCCTTTACGCAGTCGTAGCCCGTATCGTTCTTGGGCTCGCCGTTTTTGTCAAGGGCTATCTCGGAGAAAACAGGCGCGAGAGCGTTATAGAGCACATCGCAGTATTCGTCCCAGTTGCCGGTGCCAAGGCCCTTGACGAGAGGACGCGTAAGGTCGTTCATCGTGTCCTCGAGAAGCCCCTCGGGAAGCGTGTTGGTGATATACAGCTCGCTGTCGATATCGTTTTTGTCGGAATAGATGTAGGCTGTCTGCCCCGCCACGTAAACGACGGGAGCGGGCATTTTTACCGCTGCAAAAGCCGGAGAAACGCAAACGATGAGCATAGACAGCACAAGTACCGCAGCAATGATTTTTTTCATTTCAGATTACTCCTTTTTATGAACGTTGAGAGTTTGTTGCAAAGCTCTTTTTAATAACCGCTTAACTCTTATACTATATAGTCCGATTCAAACTGCTCGGGCTCCGTTCGCTTCATCTCCAGCATCCTTTGCTCTCTTATAACTGTGAGCTCCTCCTGAAGGGACGCGAGCTTTTTCTTGTTGAGAGGATAGAACAGGAAAAGGACGAAGGTGATGAGATAGGCGATGAACGTAACGCGCGCGACCATCTTATATATCCTGTCGCCCACTCCCGGGATGTAGCCCACAACGCTGTTTTCGGGATCGTATTTCGCGTAGCGGTACAATAGCTGCAGTCCGCCCGAATCGGCGACGGTCTGCCCTACCTTGCGGGCGAAGGTGTAGACGGCGTATATAGCGCTCTCGTTCTTTATTCCCGTTTCCTTCTCCTGATAGTCTATAACGTCGGCGACTATGGCCCAGGTGAGTATAGAGAGGAAGGAATAGCCGGTACCGATGCCGAAATTGCACAGAATGAACGGAGCAGGATTCGCCCTTAAAGTATCGTTGGGGCCTATGAGCGTGAGGACAAGAGAGGAAACCGCCGCCAGAGCGAGGCCAATGGTGGTGACCTCTTTTTTGCCCAGTTTTTTGGCGATCTTCGGCATGAAGAGTATAAGCGCGACCATCGGGGCGTAGGTGGATATGGTTATCCACAGCGCGAGGTCGGAATTTCCGAAATAGTTTTTATTGAGGTACTGGTTGAAGGAACCGAACTGCAGAAGCCCGCTTATCATAAGACCTGCGCCGGTTACAGTTAGAAACGGACGGGACTTAAAAAGGGTGCCGTAGGTGAGCTTCAGATCGAGCTCTTTCTTTTCGTGGGAATACTTCACGCGCTCTTTTGTGGTGTAGAAACAAAGAACGTAGGAAACCGCGGCGAACGAAGCGAGCACAACGGCAGCGATAAACGTCTTTTTGGGGTTGAGCGCGGTTTTATTGTCGTAGATGAGCTTCTGCGCCACAAGTGTGACGGCGGCTCCGCCGATGCCCGCGCCTATTGAACGGGTGGTGGAAAGAAGCGTCCTTCCGTCGGGATCGTCGGTCATGGCGGACGCGAGCGAGCCGTAGGGGATGTTCATTCCGGTGTACATCATGCCGTACAGGCAGTAGGTAAGGTAGGCGAACGCGAGCAGCACGCTGTAGGAGCTGACGGCGTTCTGGATGTTTAAGAAGCACAGCACCACGCTCGCGGCGAGCGGAAAAGCCACGCTTCGCATATAAGGACGGAACTTGCCGTTTTTTGAGGGACGGCGCCTGTCCACAAGCAGTCCCCAGAGAGGGTCGTTTATTGCGTCCCAGAGCCTTATGACAAGGAACAGGACCGTGAGGTCGGTGCTTATTTTGGTTGCGGAGGCTCCGTGCCCGGGAAGGAAGCAGTCGGTGTAGAACACCTTTAAGTAGGTGGAAACGAAGGTGAGGTTCAGAAGGTTTCCGAGATCGCCGAACATGTAGCCGAGCGCCTCTTTAACGCTTATTGCGTTCGGGTGCTTCGGCGCGGCGGGAGCGTTTTTGTTCATTTTCGCGCCTCCGTTTTACAGCTTGACGTTTTTAAGGTCGACGTCGGTGTACACAAGGTTTTCGGGCCTTATTTTTTCAAGCTTAACGGCGGCTCTGAGGATAAGCCTCGCGTCGGAGGCGGTTATCGCGTCGTCGCGGTCAACGTTTGCGGCGAGCTTCTGATAGGCTGTGAGCTTTTCGAGCTTGACGGCGTATCTTAAAGCCAGACGGGCGTCGGCCGCCGTTATGCGGCTGTCGAGGTCGATATCGCCGAGAAGCAGCGATTTTTCCGATTTTGAAATATATACTTCGTCGATAACGCTCGTTTTGCCAAGGGAATCGGCTTCGCAGGCCCTTATAATGAGGTCCTCGCCCGAAACGGTAACGGCAACGAACATCGGGTTATTCTGTGAGGCGCACGCCGCTACGCCCTCGCAGTTTTCCTTAACGGCGGAGGGATAATTGCCCGCGGTGCCGGCGGAAACAGCCACAAGTCCCTTGCTTACGAGCGACAGGACCTGTCCGCCGCCCACGTTTTTGATTATAACGTCGGTATCGTCAAGGAAGCTTCCCTGTCGGACCATATTGCTTCTGTAGTAGGCGTTCTCCCCGCCCTGAAGTATGAGGTCACACTGTCCGTAGGAAAGCATGGGAAGAAGCTGCTTTGAAAGCGCGCTTTCAACGTTTTCGCCTCCCACGAGAGGCTTTGAGAGCATAACTATCTTCCAGTGCGCCGAGGAGCCCACAAGGTCTTCCTTGAGCCAGTCGATCTGGTAGTATTTAAGAGTGCCGTCGCTTTCAAGGTCGTTGGCGTTTAACACGGCGAAGTGGGCGTCGCCCCAGTCGAACGAATAGTAGCAGCCCGTGGCGCTGTCGGCGAACCTGTCGGAGGGCGTACTCCCGTAGTGCTTTGCAGCCATCGAAACGTCGGCGACGTCGGCAGCGCCTGACGCGTAATAAAGCGGAAGCCCGGTGAGAGTATTTAAAGCGCTGTTGAGAGCGCAAGAAAACTGGGCGTCGTCTTTTCCGTTGAGGACCGAGGGGCCCGAAAGCATCACGAAAGCGGAATCATACTTTTCCTCGGCGGCGTCGAGCGTTTTCGCCCACGTCTCATAGCCCGCGGGAGTGGGGGCGGCGATATCGTTCATAAACAGGAAGGTGAACGTTTCACCGGAATCCTTCGGAACGTAAATTTCGCCGGACGCGCTCCAGAAGCTCTTTGACGCGTCGCCTATCTTGAAGGTATAGGTCTTCCCCTTTGTAAGGCCCGAAACCGAAACGCTGTGAGCGTTTATCTCGCGGGTCCACGGCAGAAAGCCGAAGGAGCCGAACGAGAAGCCGTTTCCGGAATACACGTCTTTTTCTGTTTTGGATTTTATGTTTTCCTTCGCCACGGCTTTACCGGTGCCTTTTTCCGAAATAACGATATCGGAGCCGGTCACGCTGTATTTTGTGAGCCAGTGGAAAACGTAATTCCCGTCCTTATACTGAACGTTTACGTCGTTCGGGAGCTGCATGTCCTCAACGGTGGGAGTCACCTTTACCGGCCCGCGGTAGTTGTAGGAAACTCCCCAGTCGAGATCCTCGTCGGCGTAGACGTCCCTGAGGACCACGTAAAGCTGATACGCGGTGGCCTCTTTATTCTTCTGATCGAAGTACTGATCGAGGACATAGTCGATAAGCTCGCTCGCGTTTGAGCCGTACTTTATAAGCCCTGTGCCGAGAACGTAGTCGAGAAGATATTTATAGGTGGTGGCGGAATCGTCGTAGGTCACCTTTGTGGCGATATCGATAAGCTTCTTAACGAAGTCTAAAACCGAGGTGGAGGTGAATATATTTTCGGTGGTGACGCCGGTTATCAGCTTATAGAGGATGTGGAGGAAATTGGAGACGCCGGTGCCCGCATAAAGAGAACCGAGACGCACGTAGAGATTCGCTAAAAGCTCGTCGACCACAAAATCAAGAACCACATACTGCTTCGCGGCTCCGAAAATAAGATCCACAAATTCGGGCTGGGAAGCGTTCCTGATAACGTCCTTGATGAAAGCGTCGTCGGAGCTGTCCTCGTTACCGTTGTACATATAAACCATTGCAGAGAAGAACGCGTCGCCGAGGGTACCGGGCTGCGTTTTGCTGCCGAAGCCGTAGTCGCTGATAAACTTCGTGCACGGCAGATCCGAGACCTTAACGTTCACGAGCTTGGTTATTGCGGTTTCAAGCGCGTTCCACAGGCGGTCGGTATTGTATATATACGTTTTGACTATCTGAGAATCGAGGTCGGCGATGAAAGACATAAGGTTGTCCACGGTGAAGATATTGACGTCCGCTATCGACAGGCCGCCCTTTATGAGCTTGTCGAGATAATCGCGCAGATCGAAATCAAAATCATCCTTAATCATCTGCACGATGCTGCCGCTCTGCTTTATATCCTCAACGTATTTGCCGAGCAGGCCCTTGATCATACTCATGAGGTATTTTTCGGGAGAGCCGCCGAACTGGAGCTTAAAGCCGGAATATTTATAGGGAGCAGAAAACTCCTCGCCGGAGTCGGAAACGACGTTTTTGGTTACGTCGCAGTTGTACATATCAAAATGAGCGCTTACCTTGCCTCCCTCGGACTCAAAAAGGGTCTCTCTGAACGAATACGGGAACTGGGTGAGAATGGGAGTGATAACGGAATACAGCGGCTCGCCGGAATCGGAATAGGTCACGTCGATATCGCTTACGTGCTGGTGGCCGCTGAAAACGTAGTGGATGCCCATGTCGGCAAACTGCTCCTGAAGCTTGTAGGCGTTGTCGATAACGAAGCCCTGAAGCACCTCGCCGTGCAGATAGTTCATTTCGGAAAGGTTCCAGTGAGTAAACGCGAGAGGCGTTTCGCCGTTTTTCTTCGCCTGGGCCGCCTGAGCCTCGACCCAGGAATAGAGCTCGGGGGTGATGTTGCCTCCGGTCTCCTTTAAGTCGCGCTTTTTGTCGGTGTTGTCGGCGGTGTATTTGCCCGCGTCTATCATGATAAGGCGGTAGCCGTCAACAACAAGGGAGTAGCTCAGCGCCCCGGCCCTGCCGGTATCGGGAGCGGAAAACGTGCTAACGGCCTCGTCGAAGCCGAAATCGTAGTAGATATCATAAAAGTCGGCGGCGGTGGTGCGTTTCGCTTCGTGCCTCTTGCCGTCGGGAGAATTGAACTCGGAGGCGTCGGGATTGTTGAGGTCGTGGTTGCCGCTGATAACAAAAACCTTTAAGCCGGTATCCTGTTCGAGCTTCCTGAACTTCTCGGCAAGCGCCACGTGCCCCTCATATTCGCCGTTCGTGGTGAGGTCGCCGCACGCCACAACGTATTTGAGGCCCTTTGAAACGGCGTCCTTCGCGAGAGCGTCAAACGCGCTGTCTATTATGCCGTTCAGGTTCTCATAAACGCAGTTGAAGCCCTCAACGTAGTTATAAACCGCCTCGCCCTTATACCCCGCGAGCGATTCGGGGAAATAGTGGACATCCGAGATCGTGGCAAGAAGCAGCTCTTTTTTCGCTTCGGTCTTCGCCGCGGCGCTTAAGGGAAGAGCCGCCAGCACAAGCAAAACGGCAAGAAGGACCGAAAGAAGTCTTTTTGAAACTCTCATAACAAACCTCCCGATGATTGAAAAACTTTCGATAATTAATTTTATTATATAATATATATAGGGGGTTTGTCAATAAAAATTAATAGAGTTTGGAGATTGGAGTCAGGAGAAGGAAAACGTTTCGCGTTTTGATTATATTATTACCAAATCAAATTTCCGTAGCGCGGCACACCGTGCCGCAACAGACCTGACGATAGATGAAAGCGGCATGTTATGATGCAAAGCGTTATTCTGTATTAATCTGCAATACGGTTCTTCCTTTGCGGCACGGTGTGCCGCGCTACCTGACTTGAATGAAAAAGATAAAAGATAAAAGAAAAATGTCGGAAGCTGCGCTTGGCATTATATACCGCGAAGCGGTTTCCTTCATTCCATTTCAACATAGAAAAATAGACGGTCCGGAAAGCCCGGATGGACTCTCCTGACCGTCTGAAAACGAGCCGTTTCTTCTTATCTCGCGCCGAAGAGGGCGGCGAAGGTGTAGAGGATATCGTGGATATACGAAACGATCCACCCGAAAACGTTCGCGGGATGAACCTTGCCGCACCAGTTGCACGTGCGGCGAAGATCCGCGCCGCAATTGTCGCAGAATTCGTCGCCGTCCCCGTCCACGTGCGGGAGCTTTTCAAGCTGCTCCCGAGGAGTGAGGATTTTTCCGCACACAGAGCAGTGGCTGCCCTCGGTATAGCCGAAGGACGTACACGTTGCTCCAACAGCCGGGTCGGTAACAGCCGTATGCGGAAGCATTTCGGTGGTCACTTCGGTCCTGCTCAGCTCATCACCGCACTCCGAGCAGTAAACGACCTCGTCGTAGCTTCCCGCGTTCGTGCAGGTGGCGGCGACTTCGTTTTCGATAACCGCATCTCCCGGCGTATGGACGTGCTCGGCGGAGGCGAAGTGCATGGTGGCGCCGAGAAGAGCGTCGTTGTACTCCCCTATTGTGACGTTCGCCCAGTCTTCCTCGGTGGAGGCATACCAGACGTCCTGAAGCACAAGTCCGTTTTCGGAGTTGTCTATAAAGCTTTCAATCGCCCTCAATTCAACAGTAAATAACAAAAAATATAAATCAGAGGTTTTTTGAGACCAGCCCATCTTCTCCCGAACGCCCGGTTGAACATAATTAATTCTGTTTTTTTCGTATTCAAATACCTCCAGAGTTTCCTCGGCTGTAATATACTCTCCCGCTATAAAAAAGCCTGCAGCGGTAAGCGGATAGGAAAAACTGAAAGATCCGACATTTTGCAATGAAGTCGGGAAATAAATATCTGTGAGATTACGCGAATTGGCAAACGCGTAATCAGATATTTCACTGACGCCGTCCGGAACAACGTATGTACTTCCCTCGCGGGAGGCGGGATACCAGATGAGCTCACTACCGTCCTTGCTGAAAAGCACGCCGTCTATACTCGTATAATATTCATTATTTTCGCTTACATTTATAGCTTTGAGATCAGGGAAATACAAGTAAGTGAAGAAATCAATTATGAAATCTATGTTTCCCACAGAATCCGACAAAGTAATGACTTCGGGATTAATGCACAAAATGCACCACCAAACATCATCAGTACAAATATCATCAATAACAACTTCAATATCGCCAATCGATTCCTCAAAACAAAGATCCAGATAAGCTGAAAATATATTTTCAATAGCTCCGCTGAGTTTTACTTCACCGTTTTCATTGATACTGACAGCTCCTTGACCGTAGGTTTCATCTGTATACAAACAGTTTTTTCCTAATCCTCCTTTAACTGCCCAATACCAGTCGTCATTTATCCTATCACCATATTCAATAACCAAATAGTCTCTAAACGCGCTAGAGTTATTTTCCCGGATTTCCTCAAACTCCTCCTGAGTGCCTCCGAAAATCGTATATTGTATTGGACAATAATGGAAAGAATATGGTCCGATATGTGTTATGGTCCTCGGAAGTTTTACTCTCAAAAGAGAAGTACACTTATAGAATGCCCATTCATCAATCATTTTTACTCCGTATGGAATGGTAACAGAGATAAGATTCGTTTGATCCGCGAATGCGGCTTCGGCTATGCCTTGAGTGCCGTTTCTGAGTGTTATCTGTGTGTTTTCGGGCATGTCCCCTTTATACGTGTAAGCGACCTTACCCGCGTATACAACTCCGTCCGGCTGGGAATCAAGCCATGAGGTGCCTTCAAAAGCACGTCCGCCGATCCTCGTAATACTGTCGGCTAATTCGATCGAAGCCAACTGTGAGCACCCGTAAAAAGCTGCTCTGCCTATAAATGTAACGCCGTCTTCTATTACAACGCTTTTTATTGACTCATTATCCGCAAAAGGGATTTCGGGATTATCAATATAATAATCATAATCCAACATTGCACCGGTCCCGCTTATTGTCAGCAGGCCGTCGCTGTCGAGCGTCCAGGAAACGTTATTTCCGCACATACCGGAATCGACGATTTCGGCGGCGCTTGATATCGATACGCCTGCGGGCAAAACGGACGCGAGCATAAATATGCTCAGTAATAGAGAGATAAGCTTTCGTGTTTTCATTTTTCTGCTCCTTTTTCTGTTTTATTTATAGATAAGCATAGTTTTTTATAACATATAAGAATGATTTGTCAATAGGTTTTCTGCCAACCATGTCATAAACGCGCTTTAATCGTGTTCAAACGCAATTTTGATTTTGTTTTCTCTCCGAAAACACCGGCTTTCGGCGGCGCGGAAGCTGAGATACGCAGGAAGGGAACGTCCTGATTTTCTGTGAAATTACCGGAAAAAGCCACATAAACATAATATCATCCCGTTTTGACTTCTGTCAAGAGTTATTTTGCTTCTTTCAGACGGTTTTTGTGTTGTTTAAGAAGTCATAAAATTAAACATGAGCATAAAATAACACCGGAGGAAACAAAATGGATTTCAATTACTCGGATAAGTACAGAAAGCTCGGACAGAACATCGCCTATTACAGAAAGGACAGGTGCTACACTCAGCTTGAGCTTGCGGAGCTGCTCGATATTGACCGCAGCCATATGAGCGCGATAGAGCTTGCCACAAGAGGTGCGTCGCTCGATCTGATATTCAGGATATGCGACAAGCTCGGCGTTTCTGAGAAGGAATTGTTTGATTTCAGATAATATTAAAGCCGGGGGACGGTTCTTTTTATAATGCCAAGCGCAGCTTACGACATTTTTCTTTTATCTTTTTTCTTTTTTCATTTTCTGAAAGAACCGTCCCCCGGCTTTTTAAATTTCATATTTTATACTTGAATTACGAAATAGGCTGAGTATAATATACAGAAGAATATTATATATCGTTCACCGGAGGGTTTTTATGCGGATAAAATTTACCGAAACGGTGTTGAGGGACGCGAACCAGTCGCTGATAGCAACAAGAATGCCGTTTGAGAGGTTC
This sequence comes from Clostridia bacterium, assembly GCA_017450185.1. Classification (GTDB taxonomy): domain Bacteria; phylum Bacillota; class Clostridia; order Oscillospirales; family Acutalibacteraceae; genus RUG806. The sequence goes on from JAFSWN010000052.1 coordinate 10,784, forward strand.
AAAGAGATACTGCCCGTTATGGACGTGGCGGGGTATTATTCCATTGAGTGCTGGGGCGGGGCCACGTTTGACGCGTGCCTTAGGTACCTTGACGAGGACCCGTGGGAGAGACTGAGAAAGATAAACGCCGTTTGCCGGAACACGAAGCTGCAGATGCTCTTAAGGGGGCAGAACCTGCTCGGCTACAGGCATTACCCCGACGACGCGGTGGAGCTTTTTGTTAAAAAGAGCGTTGAAAACGGGATCGACGTCATACGCATATTCGACGCGCTCAACGACCTCAGGAACGTTGAGACCGCAACGAAAGCGGCTCTTAAGGCGGGAGCCGAGGTGCAGGGCACTATCTGCTACACGATAAGCCCGATACACGACATATCGTCTTACCTTGAAACAGCCAGGGGCTGGAAAAAGCTCGGCGTGCAGACGATCTGCATAAAAGACATGGCAGGAATTATGAGCCCCAAGGCGGCGCACGACATTGTGAAGGCGCTTGAAGAGGAAGTGGGCCTGCCCATATCCGTGCACACGCACGCCACAACGGGCCTTGCCTTCATGACCTATCTTGAAGCGGTGAAGGCAGGCTGCGATATTGTGGACACCGCCATTTCGTGCTTTTCGGGAGGCACTGCGCAGCCCGCCACCGAAACGCTAAACTACGTTTTCGGCGAATACGGCTATGAAACCGGGCTCGACCCGAAGGCGCTGAGAAAGATAAACGACTTTTTCAAGACCTACCGCAACGAATGCATGAGAGACGGCCTTCTCAATCCCATAGTGCTTGCCACCGACACCGAGGCGCTCGACTACCAGATACCGGGTGGGATGCTCTCGAACCTTGTGGCGCAGCTAACCGCGCAGCATAAGCTCGACAAACTCGACGAGGTGCTCGCGGAGGTGCCGAACGTGAGAAAAGACCTCGGCTACCCTCCCCTTGTGACGCCGATGAGCCAGATGGTGGGCGTGCAGGCGACGTCGAACGTGCTTTTCGGAAAATACAAAAACATATCAAAAGAAATAAAAGCCTATCTCAAGGGAGAATACGGAAAAGCCCCCGGACAGGTGAACGCGGAGCTTCAGAAGTCCGTGCTAGGAGACGAGCAGCCGATAACCTGCCGCTACGCCGACCTGCTTGAACCCATAGTTGAAAAAACAAGAAAAGAGCTCGGTTCTCTCGCCCAAAGCGACGAGGACGTTTTAAGCTATATCGCCTTCCCCCAGCTCGCAGAAAGGTTCTTCAAAGAGAGAGAAGAGAAAAAAGCGAGAAAAGTGAAATATTCCATCACAAAGGTTGAAACAAATTCGTAATTCGGAATGCGTAATTCGTAATTATATGGTGCAAATCCGGAAAAATTCCGAATTCCGAATTCCGAATTCCGCATTAATAAAGGAGTCATCTATGTATTATCTCGGAATATACCATTCTCTCTACGGCGACGCGCCGATGACCTTCGGCAAGGCTTTGCTTATCGCCGTCATCGGTTTTTTGCTGGTGTTTTTAATACTCGGCGTTATCGCGCTGTTCGTTAAACTGCTCGGCGCCGTGTTCAATTCAAAAAACAAAAAAAGCGCGCCGGCGCCGGTTCCTCAAACGGCCGCGCCTGCCGCGCCGCCGCCTTCTGACCGCTCTGACGGCAGCGTGACACTCACAAACGTAACCGAGGAGGAGGCAGCGCTCATTATGGCCATTGTAAGCAACAGCACCGGAGTGCCGCTTTCAAGGCTGCGTTTTGACTCGATAAGGCTTTTGGAGGACGAAAAATGAAATACATTGTAACGCTCAACAATAAAAGATTTGAAGTGGAGGTCACCGAGACCGAGGCCGAGATAACGTCGGTGACGGCGGCAGCCGAAGAAAAGCCTTTTGCTCCCCCTCCGGCTCCGGAGGCACCCGCCGCGCAGGCTTCTGAAATTGACGGCACTCCGGTTAAGGCCCCCATGCCCGGAGCCGTGCTGGAAGTAAGGGTGAACGTGGGACAGAGCGTAAAGGCCGGGGACGTGATGTTCATTCTTGAAGCCATGAAAATGGAAAACGAGATAGTCGCGCCCAAGGACGGCAGGGTCAAAAGGATAATCGCAGGCAAAGGCGCTTCGGTCGATACCGACGCCGTGCTCGCCGTGATATAACGAGGTAGAAAGCCTATGGAACTGATAACTCAGGTGCTCAAGGGCCTTTGGGAAAACTCGGGGCTCGCCGCGCTTTCATGGCAAAACGTCGTGATGCTTCTTGTTTCGTTTATTTTTCTGTATCTCGGCATCCGCAAAAAGTTCGAACCCCTCGTGCTTGTGCCCATAGCTTTCGGAATGCTTCTCGCTAACCTCCCCGGAGCGGACGTTATGAAGGACGTGACCGGAGGCTTTCTCGGCTCGTTCGGCGAAGAGGCCGTACCGGGAGCGATGTGGTATGAATCGGGCGTGCTGCGGATACTCTACGTCGGGGTGAAATCCAGCGTTTTCCCGTGCCTTATCTTTTTGGGAGTGGGAGCGATGACAGACTTCGGCCCGCTGCTCTCAAACCCCGTTTCGCTGGTGCTCGGCGCGGCGGCGCAGCTTGGCATATACGTCGCCTTTTTAGCGGCGATACTTCTGGGCTTCACTCCCGAAGAGGCCGCGGCGATGGCGATGATAGGCGGCGCTGACGGCCCCACGAGCATATTCACCGCAACAAAGCTCGCTCCTCAGCTTTTAGCGCCGATAGCCCTCGCCGCTTATTCGTATATGGCGCTTATCCCGATAATCCAGCCGCCGATAATCAAGGCGCTCACGACAAAAAAAGAGCGCGCCGTTAGAATGACGCAGCTCAGAAGGGTATCGAAGACCGAAAAAATCATCTTCCCCATAGCGGTTCTGACTCTTGTGGCGTTCATTCTGCCCTCCGCGGTGCCGCTGCTCGGCATGCTGATGCTCGGCAACCTTTTAAGAGAGTGCGGCGTGACCGACAGGCTCTCGGAAACGGCTCAGAACGCGCTTATGAACACCGTTACGGTGCTGCTCGGCATTTGCGTGGGCGCGACCGCCAACGGGACCGACTTTATAAAGCTAAGGACCCTCGGCATTGTTGCTCTTGGGCTCGCCGCTTTCATCTTTTCAACGGCGGGCGGCGTGCTGATCGGAAAGATACTGTATGTTTTAACAAAGGGTAAAATCAACCCCATAATCGGAGCCGCTGGTGTTTCCGCGGTGCCGATGGCCGCGAGAGTGGCGCAGAACGAGGGCAAAAAATACGACCCCGCAAACTTCCTGCTCATGCACGCGATGGGCCCGAACGTTGCCGGAGTCATAGGCAGCGCGGTCGCCGCCGGATTTTTGCTGATGATGTTTTCGTGAGCTTCATACTCTCCTGTAGGCGACGGTGAAGGTGGCGCCCTCTCCCTTTTTTGAAGAAACGCGCACCGTTCCGTTATCCTTCTCAACAACCGTTTTCGCGAGAGAAAGCCCCACTCCGAATAAATCGGAAGCGCTGTTTTTCGCCTTGTAGAACCGCTCGAAGATGTGTTTAAGGTCGCTTTCGTCAACGCCCTCGCCGTGGTCCCTGACGCGAATCGAAACGAAAAGTCCCGAGTTTTCGGCATTTATATCAATTCTGCTGTTTTCGCCGCTGTGCTCAGCGGCGTTTTTTATTATGTTGGTCAGAGCCTCGGTCTGCCATTTTTTATCAACGGTCACACTTGCCCCCGTATCGCCCGAAACCGAGGCTTCAATGTTTTTAACGTCGAGAAGCACGGCAACGTTCTTAAGCGAAGCTTCAATAAGCTCACCGGCAGTGACCGGGGAACGGGAAAACTCCACCGTGCCCGAATCGAGCCTGGAGAGCTTCAGAAGGGTTATGACAAGAGAGGAGATGTGGCTTATCTGCCGGCGTATCTCGTTAAGGAAATCGCGCTTTGTTTCCTCGTCCATCCCGGGCGTTTCAAGAACGTTGTCGAGCATTATGGATATGCTCGTGAGAGGGGTTTTTATCTGATGGGAGATATCGGTTAAATACACCGACAGCGCCTTTGTGTGCTTTTCGCTTTCGAGCGCCGTTTCGCGCAGCAGAACGGTTATTTTATATATTTCGTTTGAGAGCTTCGAGAGCTCGTCCTCGGTGTTTTCGCTGATTTTTAGTGTATATACCCCGTTTTCTATTTCCCTTAAATAGGAAATGAGCTCGATCATAGCCTCTTTTTGCTTCTTTTCCCTGTAAAGGACGGCAGCCAGAGAGAAAAGGAACACAAACAGTGCAGCCGAAACGCCGAGAACAAGGCACTTTAACGTGAAATCGCGCGCCGTGTCCATAAAAAACTCGTCGCCGAAGCGGCCGTATTTTTCAAGGAACTCCCTGCCCTGCCCCTCGTTTTCTTCTTCAAGAAGCGAAAGGATCTCCTCGTCGGAAACATTTGGGTATTTTTCTTTGACGCTGCCTATAAGCCGTGCCGTGTTAACGTTCAGCGCGGTTTTATAGCGTCCGGCGGCAAACAGGAAAAAGCCGGTGAAAGCTATCGCCGGCACTAAAAACGAACATATGAACAAAATGTAGAAGCGCTTGTTTTTCATCAGTCGACCCTGTAGCCCAGGCCCTTAACGGTCTTTATAACGTCTTCGCCAGTTTTTTCCCTGATTCTTTTTATATACACCGTGAGGGTGTTGTCGTTTACGTAGTTCCCTGCGAGGTCCCATATCCTGTCGAGGATGCGCTCGCGCGATACGGTCTGCCCCTTGTTTTTCATAAGAAGCAGCAGTATGCGGTATTCGAGGGCGGAGAGGGATATCTCCTCTTCGCCCCTAAAAACTCTTGAGCTGTCAACGTCCACCCTTATATCCCCGGCGGTAAGAACCGCGCCGCTCTGCTTATAGCGTCTTAAAAGGTTCCCTATGCGCGAAAGAAGCTCGCGGTTTCTAAACGGCTTTATCATGTAGTCGTCGGCTCCGAGATCGAAGCCCGCCACAACGTCGTTTTCGTCGTCCCTGGCCGTCAGAATGAGGACGGGCGTTTCGGGGAAGCGCTCTTTTATGAGGCGCACCACGTCCGTGCCGCTGCCGTCGGGCAGCATTAAATCAACTATCGCGATACTGAAATCGCCGTCAAAGAGAAGACTTTCGGCTTTTGCCACGCTTTTCGCGGCGCTCACCTCAAAGCCCTCGCTCTCAAGCGTGAAGCTCAGGCCCTTGACTATCGATTCGTTGTCCTCAACCAGAAGCAGGTTTTTCATCAGGTGTTTTCGTTCCTTATAGTTTCAATAACGTTCTGCTTATTTATTTTAGCGAGAGAATAGCGCATTGTCAAGCCGACTATGATAAAGACGAACACGACGCTTATAACGATGGCGTTTAACGGGAAAACGTAGCCGAGACTGAACTCGTCGTGGAACAGCGTATAGAACGCCGCTCCGCCCAGAACGCCGAGCGGGACGCCTATTATGAGCGACCTTAAGCCGTACATCAGGCTCTCAAGGCGCACCATGCGGTTGAACTCCCCGTCGGTCATGCCAACGCTCCTGAGCATCGCGAATTCCTTCTGCCTTAAATTCATGTTTGTGGTGATGGTGTTGAAGATGTTTGTGACTCCGATGAGGGTTATAACGGTAATAAAGCCGTAGAGAAAGATCTCCGCAATGAGTATGACGCGCTTCTGTTCATCGGAATCGGTCTCCTGGTTATAAACGGTCGTTCCCGAATATTTCGCGTCGCCGCTTATTATCTCCTGAAACGCTGTTTCGGCCGTTTTGGGGTCGGCAGCCTTAACGTAGAGCGACGAGGGGAAGGTGGACATAAAAGAGGGGTCTTTTGCAAAAAAGCTTTTTGAAACGATCAGGCAAAGGGATCCTGAGTTGTAGCCCTCGAGTCCCATGGGATGGCCGTCGGTCACAACCTTGCTCACCCTCAGCGGCACCTCGGCAAAATCCGCCGGATCGCTCTCTTCATCGGAACGAAGGCGCGCAAAATTCAGTTTTACTTCGTCTCCTGCTTTTATTTTTGTACGTGAATTGAGGTCGCAGAGTATCGCGGCCTTTTCAACCGGATCGGAAACGCCGAGCTCCTTAAGATAGCTCTCAAAGTATTCGTCGTTGTACACGGCCGCAATGATGTACATCCTTGTGAACGAATCTTTGAGCTCCTGCTCCGTTAGCGCGTTTTCGCCTTCAAAATCATAGGTCTCACGGGTCTCTTCGTAGTTTTTCTTTGCTTCGGCAACGGTGGTCGCGGTGCCGTAGGTTTCAGCGTCGCACCACGAGTCGCCGAAATAATAGTAGGAGTAACGCTCCACGTCTGCGCTCGAAAGAAGCTTTGAATAGAGCTCTTCGCAGTCGACGCTTTCGTTCGCGGCGTATACCGTCAGGTTAAACGAGAGGTCCTCGAACTGGATTGAAACGCTCTTTTTCATATAGCCCACGAACGACGACAGCGAAATGAACACCGTAACGCTGAGCACAAGCGAGATAACTGTGGTGCGGTATTTTTTGCGGCTGCGCTTTAAGTTTTTCGCGGCTATGAGCCCGCCCACGCCGAAGAGCTTTTCGGTGAGGCCCGAAACTCTCACCTCTTTTTCGCGCACGTTTATTTCCCTGTTTCCGCGAACCGCCTCAACGGGAGCGATCTTTCCGGCTCTCACAGCAGGGATAAGGGCGCTGAAAAAGATGGTGACGGCGGCGAGAAGCGCGCTCACGACTGCGAAAACGACAGGCAGATAATAAACGAATTCAAGTCCGTTCACAAGGTCAGAGAGAAGGGCGTTGACTATTTTAAGGAGCACGATTATAGCTGTTATACCGGAACCGATGCCGAGCGGAATGCCTATCGCGCCGAAAATAAGGCCCTCGAAAAGCACGCTTTTTCGTATCTGCTTCGACGTTGCGCCGACGCTCGCAAGAATGCCGTAATACTTTGTTTTTTCGCTGACCGAGATCGCGAAGGAATTGCGTATGACGAAGATGGACGTCACCATTATGATGAGCGTAACAATGACTCCCACTCCGAGGATGAACTGCAGCGTGTGCGCGCTGAGCGCTCCCGAGTATTCGAGAAATTCCGTGTTTTCGATAACCGTTCCCCAAGACGAAAGGTTGGAAAAAAGAGTATCGCTGAATCTCTGATATGTCCTCGCGTCCTTCAGTGTGAACGAAACGTTCACGGGATCGGCGCTTTGAAGCTCTTCGTCGGAAGCAAAGGTGAAGCACGTATAGCCGGGAGCCATAAAGTCCTCGAGAGAGGGGTCGGGACGCGAGATAACGCCGACTATCTTAAAACTGCGGTCCTTCGTGCCTATTATGTGTTCCTGTATTTCCTCCGACAGGGGATCGTTCTGGTTGAGAACGTCGCCGTCGGCGTTTATACGCTGTCCGAGGGAAACGTTCATAGTGTCGCCCGTTTTGAGAATGACCCCGGCGTTTGAGCGGATATGGTCGGAAATAACTATCTCGTTTTCATTTTCGGGCATACGGCCTTCAATAAGATGAAGTCCCCAGCCGCCCGAGAGCGCGCGGGACGAAAGCGCCCAAACGTAAACGTAGGGCTTATCCTCGTTTATCGAGCCATCTAAAACTCCGTACCCGAGGCTTTTTGTCAGGAAAAAGTCCTTTACCTGAGCGTTTTCGGTGATCTGCGTCAGCTCCGTTCGGTTCACGTTTTCAACGGTCAGGTGGAAGTCGCCCACCTGATACACCGCCGCCTGCTGAAAGCTTATAACAGCGCTGGTGCAAAGCCCCGCAGTGCCGCAGATGAGCGCGGTGGAGAGGATTATCGCTATGACGGTGGCGATACCGCGCTTTTTGTTGTTTTTTACAGACGCGAAGGTCAGTTTTTTTATGACGTTCATTTTTGCCACCTCACGCCGTTTTTTCGTCGCGCACAATTTTGCCGTCCTCGACGGTTATCACCCTGCCGGCCTCTCTGGCTATGTCGGGGTCGTGAGTTATAACGACGACGGTCTGGTTGAACTGCCTGTTCGAGAGCTTCAGAAGGTTGACAATTTCCTCCCCGGCCTTCGAATCGAGGTTGCCGGTGGGCTCGTCGGCAAGTATCACTGCGGGGTCGTTTATCATGGCCCTGCCTATGGAAACGCGCTGCTGCTGCCCGCCCGAGAGCTGGTTCGGGAGGTTCTTTCGGCGATCTGAAAGGCCCAGAACGTTCAGCAGCTCTTCAAGCTTTTCTTCATTCGGCTTTTCGCCGTCTAAAAGAACGGGCAGCGTGATGTTTTCGGTCACGTCGAGAATGGGGATGAGGTTATAGAACTGATAAACTATGCCCACCTGACGGCGGCGGAAAATCGCGAGCGCGTCGTTATCCAGCTCAAAAATATCCTTGCCGTCAATGAACACCTTGCCTGAAGTTGGACGGTCCACGCCGCCTATGAGGTGCAAAAGCGTGGACTTTCCGGAGCCGGAAGCGCCGATGATAGCAACGAACTCGCCCTTTTCCACGCTGAAGGATACGTCGTCGACGGCCTTTACTGCGTTTTCGCCGCTGCCGTAGATCTTTGAAAGGTTTTCTACTCTTAAAATTTCCATGGTTTTTCCTCCGTTTTTGTTTACAAGCGCATTATAGCCGCCCAATGTGACAGAAAAGTGACAGGGCGCGCAGGCGCTGCCGCGCTGCCGCGCAGTTATGCCCGTTTCGCAAGAAACGGGCATATCAAAACTTTTCGCCTCGGCGAAAATCATAACTGCAAACTGTAAACTTGACCTGTTCTTTCGAAACGAGTTATGATAATCCGCCGGCGCGGATCAGTTATGATGCCGCTTCGCAGCAGTTATGGCGCGGCTAAAGCAGTAAAGAAAAAAGAAAGAGGATAAATGAAGGAAGCTGCGCTTTGGCATTATAGATAATTCGGAAATGTGGAATTGACGAACCCGTAGCGCGGCACACCGTGTCGCAACGGACCTGCAGATTTATTATAATGATATGTTTTATTGTGAATCGTTGTACCACAATTCCCTCTGTCCGGTGCTTCCTTGGCGGCGCATGGGCGCCGCGCTACGGAAATTTGATTTAGTGATATTATAATCAAAAGAGCCAAAAAAAACTCCCCCGATGGACGAGGGAGAAAAATGGATTTACGATTCTTATTTAAACAGGTTTTTGAAGAAATAGACTATGCGGTGGAAGAAGATTATGATGGACGCGAAGGGGCCGCCGTGGAACTCGCCGCACACGCAGTTGGACTGAGGCGCACCCATATTTGCGCCGCAGCCGTAGTCGCAGTAGCCGTCACCGTCGGCGTCAACGTGGCTGAGCGCCGGAACGGGATCCTTTGTGAAAGTGTCGCCGCAAAGCGTACACGTGCAGGTGGTGAAACCGGAGGAAGTGCAGGTGGCAGGGGTGATACGGATCGCATAAATATGACCGCGAGGATCAATATCTTCGGTATATGTATCATCACAGCGAGAACAAACATATGTTACATATCCTTTTTCTGTACATGTAGGTTCTTCGCGTTCGGTTTCAGCATATTCGTGCGAATCAGCAAATACAGCCGTTAATTCGATATCGTTTTTAACACTGAAACGGTAATCCAAATCTTCAGAGACGCATTCGTCGCCTTCGAACCATCCAACAAAAGTCGAGCAACTATCCGGGAACGCCTGAACCTGAGCAAACTCACCTCTCATATAAGTTCCTCCTCCGAGGACGTCGGAGCGGTCCTGATCGGTATTGACAGTTACATAATATTCCGGAATCTCAGAATCCGTATAAATATCGTCGGGTTCAATAACTTCCTGCTCATCATCTGTTATGACAAAAACGCTTTGGCTTTCATTATCAGGCAATTCTTCCAATAAGGC
>JAFSWN010000008.1 GCA_017450185.1 Clostridia bacterium
AAAGCGGAAGAGGAGGGGAAAGAGCTGTGAAAAAGCAACTTAGCAAAGGCATGAAGATCTTTCTTGTCCTTCTCATTGTCGCTGTGCTGCTGGGCGCGTGTTTTCTCAGCGTTGCCCTCTACGCGAAACATGAATTCGAGAAGGAGCGCTCCTGGCTCCCGCCGGAGTTTTCACCTCAGAGCGCTTCAGTAACCGAGCTGCCCGACAACGCGCACGACGCCTATGAATACGCTATGCGTCTTTATGACGAGGCTCTTCATTCAGGCGAGGTTGAAGGAAGCTGGCACACCGACGTCGATCTCGGAGGCGATATGGCTTTGCCGTTTGACGAAACAGACAGCAAAATAGTAAACGAGATCCGCTCCGGGGCCGCCGGCTCCGTTCAGTCGTTTTATCCGAGTCAGAGCGGCGTTAAGATGTCCGATGAAAAAAAGGAGGATCTTCCGGTCATAAATCTTAAGGAGTCAGATATCATCGAATACGTTTACGAACCCGAAAACGTGTTTAACCGCAAGGGCGAATATAAAAGCGATACATACGAGATAGTATTCAAGGTGGATCCCGCTTTTGAGAGCATAGACGATATCTTAAACAACGGGGTGTACGACAGCGTTTGCGAAGCCTTGAAGAGCGCCGTGACCGTAAAAAAAGCAGACGTCAAGGTCGTTGACGCAGAAGTCAGGTTCCGCATAGACCGCCTTACCGACAGGATGCTCGGCGCCGACGTTTCCCGCGGCTATGAGATCACCGCGGACGTTTCGCTGACCGACGCCTATTCGTCCCTCATTACAGACGGCTCAAACGATTTCTCCGTCGTTCTGCCCTACAGAGCGGCCGAGCGAGTCAGCTTTATGTGGTACGGGCTTCATTTTCTTGAGGATTACATGGAGCAGCGTCCGAACGATATCGTTACTCTGCCTATTGATATCTATGTGAACGGCTCAGCCATGCAGGGAACTGACTTTGACGTTGAGTACATTATTTCGGATCCGTCCACCATGGAAATAGACTCGGATTCAGTTATGACAGTCAACAAAACCAACGACGTTTCCGCCACCGAGGGCGTAAAGGTTACGGCGTCTCTTTCCTACAACGGAAAAACCTACACGGACGATATTGTGGTATATATAACGGAGCTTGAAAAAACTACCACCGGAGTTCGCTTCTGGAAAGACGGATTCACTGTTGAAACTGATAAGCAGACGCCCCTTCCCGTTGAGATACGCGTCCCCGTAAACGAGCAGTCGGACCTTAAGACAGAAGAGGAATACACTTTAACGGTGGATGTATCGGATCCTGATTTGCTCAGCATTGAGGTTGACGGCAAGGAGCTGTACGCGATCGCGCATAATAACTCTTCTTCGCCTGTTACCGTAAAGGTTAGGCTTGACTGCGGCGGACACACTTACTTCGCCGAATTACCCGTGACGATAATAGAAGGAAAGGAGGCGACGGACAATGGCTGACAACAATCAGATTATGCAGAAGCAGGATGCCGGCGTCAACAGCAATATTTTCCGCAGCTACAACTATGTTGGAACAAAGGAGACCGTCGCTTATCTTTTCAACGACTGGTCAAACACCTTCAACATTAACGGCTACAGCGGCAGGTTTATTTGGGACGTCGTTAAGATCGACTTCGGGATTTCCGCTATAGTCGGTCTTTTCACCGGCGTTTGGGACGTTATAAACGACATATTCATTTCCGCGTTCGTTGATAACTCCCGCTCGCGTCTCGGCAAGTTCCGTCCCTATCTTGTTCTGCTGCAGATCCCGCTGAGCCTTATAGGCCTTTTATACTGGTTCGAGCCCTATTTCTTCGCGAATACCGCAGGGACCTACATACCGAAGCTGATTTTCCACTTTGCTTTCGGTGTTATCATGGAAACGGCGGGAACCTTCACAGGCATCGCGAAAGCCGGTTATATGAGCACCATAACCCCAAACCCGAACGAACGTGTGCGTCTTATAACGCTTGCGGAGCTTCTCACCGGCTACATGGGCGAGGATATGCCCGGTTACATTTTCGGCTTCCTCTACGATATGGTCGCCACCGGACGCTGGAAGATCCAGCTCAGGTCGATCTTCGTCGGCATGGGCGTCGGATGCTCGCTTATCTCTTCCGCGTTCACGTTCTGGTTCTTCGTTGTAACAAAGGAACGCGTCCCGCAAACGCTTGAGCGCCCGAACATCAAAGAGGGCTTCATGGCGATCATCAAAAATTACCCTGTGCTTCTGATGTCGCTTTCCGATTTCCTCGGCAACTTCGCAATGGGCATGGGCGAGAAGGATTATTGGATAGACGTACACGGGTCCAACACTATGATAAACACGGTGCTTGCGCTGGTGAGCGGCATTTCGGGACCTGTCGGAAGCATCTCATACGCGTTCGTCGCGCCTTTAAGAAAACGCTTTTCTTCAAAATTCCTTTGGGTCGGCGCCGATATGTACGGCGATATGCTGTGCCTTATGTTCTTCCTTACAGGCTTTATAAACAACAACTATAAAAAGCTCAAGCCCATGCTTATAGTTTACGGTATACGTGAATTTCTCTGGAAGCTGCTGTTCGGCGTGAACAAGGTCATCAACGCCGACCTCTGGAACGAGGCGATGGACTATTGCGAGTGGAAGAGCGGCTACCGCATGGAGGCAACCACAGGCGTTGCAAAGAGCCTCGTGCTCAAGCTTCAGGGCGTTGTAAAGGGTTCCATCTCGAACATCATAATGAAGAACATCGGTTACGTTCAGGGCAAGAAGATAGGCACGCAAACCGAAAAAACCAAGCGCTGGGAATTCATTTTGTGTTCCATAATGCCCACTATCACCGGCGCGCTCGGCATTTTGCCCAAGATGCTCTGGCCCATCACCAAGAAAAAACGCGCTCAGATGTACTATGAGCTCTCCGAACGCAGGAGCAAGATGGTCACAGATTACGTTGACAGCATAGGCGAAAACGTAAATCCTTAACAAGCGAAAAAACTTGCAGCCATCCATCCGGCCATCAAAAAAATATAAAATATTACACCCTATGTCGGACGTCGCCGTCAACAAAGGGTGTATTTTTTATTTTTTCGGTTTAATCAAAAGACAGCTTCGGTTATCTGCGGAAAACAAGGGAGCTTAGCAGCGAGAACAGTCTCTGGAAGAAGGCCCTTATCGCCTGGAAGAAGCTCATGTGGCCGTATTCGGTGTTCATGTTGTCGTTTGTCATCGGCGCCCAGTAATCATGTCCGTTTGACCAGTAGTAGGTGGTGTACTGCGGGAACTCGGGGTCGTCGTTGACGGTGAGCTGGCGGTCGGCTCTTGTCATGCGGATAACTAAATCATAGAACTGGCCGGGGAAGTCGTTGTGGCGGATGTTCTTCACAAA
>JAFSWN010000053.1 GCA_017450185.1 Clostridia bacterium
AGAAACTGACCAAGCGAGGCTTAGTCAGTCCGATGGATTACTATCTTGAGAAACATGCTTTGAAATTGAATTGAACCGCCGTATGCCGAACGGCACGTACGGTGGTGTGAGAGAGCGAGATAAACCCGCCCTACTCGATTGTAAATGATAAAAGAAAAAAGATGAAAGATGAAAGAACAAAAGGGGGGAGGGCGCCGGATAAAAGCCGGCAGGAGCTCTTTCATCTTCTTTTTATTATATCTTATATTTTTTCGAAACCGTTTTTCGGGTCAAAGGAAAAGGCGAACAGGTCGGCGGCGTTTTCACCGTCTTCGCCGACAGGCGCGGCGCATACGAGCTCCCCGCCGGATAAAAACTGCATACCGCACTGTCCGTAGGGGAAGCGAAAGCCCGAAATGCCTTCTGACGATTCGGGAGAAGGAGCGTTAAAAAGAGTCAGCGCGTCGCCTTTTTCACCTGTGCCGGAAAGGCCGGTGAACCGCGCAGGCTTTGAGAGATCAACGGCAAACATATCATAGTTTGGATATTCGGGCTTTTTGCCCCTGTAGACCGCCATGAGCAAAAGGCGGTCTTTTTTGCTGTATTCAAGATTCTGCACGCCGTATGTGGTGTTGCCTGTGAAAACGAAATATTTTTTATACGGCGACGCAGAGCCCGTTCTGTGCATCGCGGTCTGCGATAACGGAGCCGAAAGCTTAAGTAGCTCGTTCGGATCGAAGCACAGCAAAACCTGGTGATCGTTGTCGGCGCGCGTAAGGTCTGAATATACGCCGTATGCAACCCAGCACAGAAGCTTTCCGTTTTCGCTTCCCGCGTCCGGCGCGAAGCATACGCCGTCTATACCGCTGCAGCCGAAGCGGTGGGGGACGGTTTTTCCGTTTTTGTCCTTCCCGCTGCCGCTGTAGTCGGCAAGCACTTCGGGCAGGAACGCCGCGCTCATTATGCCGTCGTTTTCGGCGGACATGTTTGTCCTCGTTATTTTGGCTCCGTCAAAAACGGCTATGTAGAAGCCGTCTTCATAGTTGCCTGTGTTCCCGAGAGATTTCAATATCCCCGCGCCTATGGAATCCTTTTTGAATTCAAGCGAGCCGTAAACAAGCCCGTTTTCGGGGCAAAGCGAAATGCAGCCGAGGTGCCCGACAAGCCCCTGTACGGAGCCGACGACGTTTCCGCGCAGATCGGTTTTGACGAGCCGCGTGGTGAAGGACCAGTAGATCCAGCCGTTTTTTTCGTCAACGGCAATGCCCTGTACGTGGTTTTTCCCCTGTTTTGATATGTGCACGCCGTTTTTGAGCGAGCTCAAAAAATCAGCTTGCGAGTTGTTTGAAAGAGTTTGCAGTTTCATATTATCCCTCCGTTTATCATACCGATTATACAACAGCCCTCCGCTTTTTTCAATGCAGGAGCGGATAAAACTGAGCAGATATGTTAAAATGCACAAAATCGGAAGAGAATCTGCGTTTCATTATTAATAATTTTTTAATAATTATTATAATATTGTTACAATTATACTTTTTTCGGCCAAATGTGCTATTATATGTATGGAAACCACCCCCGAAGGGAGGAATTGAAGTGGATAAAACGGTGACGGTCCTGTGCTCTGCGGCTCTTGTTTTTATCGGAGCGTCGCTTTACGATACGGCGCAGCTCAGGCGTGGGAAAAAACCGCTTACCGATTTTCAGCGGTTCCTGTTCGGAACGGGCTTTTCATACGTTATGATAGTCTTCTGGGAGATGCTGCAGTTTTTCGTGGACTACTACGTCAAAGGCTCCGAGCTTCAGCATTTCAACTCGGCGCCGGGCAGCACGGACCTGTTTTTGAAGCTGTTCGGCGTCGGCAAGTCCGGCGAGGCTCAGTTTCCCGTTTGGGATATCGACACCGACTTTTTGTGCTGCGTCCTCGGAGCTGCCTTGGGCGGCGCGGCGCTGCTTATTGTGAGCGCGGTGAAGAACAAAAGAAACGGCGATTATGAAAACGGCCTTTTCTACGGCATGAAAAAAACTCCGGATTTTTCGCAGTATATAAAAAACGAGTTTGAAACGTTCAGGTCGCAGATATCCGTTTTTGAGTACATATGCTGGTGGATCCTGAGAGGCCTCCTTATATACATGCTTGTGAAAGAGGTCAAAGAAGAAGGCTTCGGAGCGCACGCGCTGCAGTTTTCGGCAAATATCGGCGTGACCTTCATTATCCCTGTTACAAGAGTTCTGTTTTTCAAAAAGCTTTTTTTCGGCAATATCAATTTCAGAGTACAGTCCTATATCGACCTCATAATCTTTCTCGGCAACTTCCTTGGGATAGGGGTCGGCTGGACCGGAGAGATCGAGAACTACGATAAATTCGTGCATTTTATCTCCGGAGCGATAACCGTGGCTATCGGCCTGCTGCTCATAGAGGGTATTCGCGCAGGCAAGGGCCTTCCGAAGACGACAAAGGCGGCGGCGAGCTGCGGGTTTTCATGCGTGGTGATGGTGCTGTGGGAGGTATTCGAGTTTATCGCCGATTTCGTCATGGCGGATTCTCAGAACCAGAACTGGAGCTATAACCCATCCGGAAGGATGCTGTTTTATGAGATCTTCGGCTACGGCGCGCAGAATCCCGGGCAGCTCGGAGTTTTCGACACCGACCTCGACATATTTTTTGCGGCGGCAGGCACCGCGTTCGCTGCCGCGTCGCTCATCATTGTGCTCGCGATAAAAGAAAAGCGCTCTGTGGTCAAGCTCAGAGCGGAAGTGAAAGCGTAGTGGTAAAGGCAGTAGGCAACAGGCAATAGTCAATAGGCATTCAGGCAGTTTTTGCGATAAAACGCAAAGGCTGTCTTTTTGTAACGGCATAAAAAACGGGGTTGATTAAACAATGCCGTGTGTGTATAATATAATCAGAAATAAAAAAAAGGTGGAGCTTCAGTTATGATGTATCCTTTTTTGCAACTTGACGACGGGACCGAGATCGTTCATTCCGACATGCAGCCGGACGGAAGCGTAAAGGTTTATGTTGAAAAACCCGACCCGGAAGATTGTTTCCATCACGCTTCATGCTTTTTGCCTGCATACCGCTGGGATGAAATCAATGGTTTTACCGACGAAGAGATAGCGCATTATCAAACGATTATTGAATCTGTATCGCATCTTATCCTTGAGTTTTCAAAACAGGGAGGTTTTGAAAATGCCTCAGGTTTTTAAGATCGGGTCATATTGGGTTTATTTCTGGGCAAATGAAAACAAACCTTTGGAGCCTGTTCACGTGCATATCGCACAGGGTTCTCCTCAGGCAAACGCAACAAAGGTTTGGATTACAAAATCCGGGAAATGTCTTCTTTGCAATAACAATTCCGAGATTCCTGCAACTGTTCTGCGGAATATCATGCGCATAATCGAAGCAAGAAGCGATGATGTGATTCAAAAGTGGATCGACTTTTTCGGAGAGAGCGATTTTTATTGTTGAATGAATCGACTGTACAAGACGGTTTTTGCGATCATTGTTATCGCAAAGGCTGTTTTTCTTTTATCTTTCATCTTTTTTCTTTTCTCTTTATTCTTTTTGCGGCGTTAGCCGCATATGGGGATCCTGAACAGCTGCAAAGTCAAAAAAACACTTTTGACGTCAAATACGCACCGTAGCGCCGCGCCCCTGCGCGGTACGGGAAATCACATTTTAGGATAAAAGCCGGTTTTTTTCATCACTTAACGAACATAAACATATCAACGCCGGTTTTTTATACCGGCAGGGGCGCGGCGCTACGGAGATATCTTTGATCTGGACAGAAGCGCCGACCGAGCCTGCAGGTGAGACCGCTTTAACGCTTTTAGCGTGTTCAACAGTACTTTTTCAGATGTTTCGAACATCAAATGAGTGACAGGGAGCAACAACTCTCTTTTATATCCTTCTCATTTTGTGTCCGTTGAATACGCCGTTGTAGTAGTACGACAGGCTCTTCGCCATGTCCTCGATGTCTTCGCTGCAGTTGTTGAGCAGCCATCTTACGAAAAAAGCGGTCGTGCCGCCCGAAACAAATGAAAACGCCCTGCGGAAAGGCTCCTTGTAGATCTCGGGGAGCATTTTGTTTATGGAGCTGTAAAACACCTTGTCATAGCTTATCTGAACGGGAGAATTTGCCTGATCGTAGAATATGAATTTGTATATCGCCTGATTTTTTTTGACTATTGAGAGATAAGCGTAGGCAATTTTATAGTATTCGTCAAGCCCGAGATTCGTGATATCTGGGCTTTCGGCGAGGATGGCGTTGCATTTGTTGATGAATTCCCTCTGGAGGATGAATATCTCCTTGAGGATCTTTTTGTTCAGGTCGTAGATATCGGTGTAGTAGGCGTAAAACGTGCTGCGGTTCACGTCGGCCCTTTCGCAAAGCTCCTTCACCGTTATTTTGTTTATCGGTTTTTCACGCATAAGCTCAAAAAGGGTGTCGCGTATCACCATCTTGCTGTATTGCGTGCGTCTGTCTTCTTTTTTTCGTTCCATATCTTCTCCGTCATCATGTGCATTTTCCAACACGGTGTGTGTTTTTTATCATTATAGCACACAATAACAGACAAAATCAAGACTTAATTTCCGAAATTTCGGTTCCGGGGTAGTAATGCTCGATTATTTCCCGCCAGGTCAGGCCCTGTCTTGCGTAATAATCGGCGCCGTACTGCGACATCCCCACGCCGTGGCCGTAGCCGGTGACGTCAAAAACAAAATTTTCTCCGTCGAAGCTTATTTTTATCGCCGCGCTTCTCAGATCGAACGTTTCGCGTATAAAAGCGCCGGTAAAGCTCTTTTCACAGATGACGGCGTTTTGCAGCGTGCCCGCCTCGGAATACTGCGTTTCGCCGAGCCAGCCTTCGTGGTCGTCGTTCCCGGGAGAGAGCCCGAGCGCGCTTTTGAATTCTTCAGGGGAAACGGTAAGCGTGGAACGGTAGCCCGGAGAGAGGCTGTCGCCCTCGCTTTCAACGCTCACAAGATAGGGGACCGCTTTGCCCCAAACGTTTTCAGCCGTCTCGGTCAGCCCCGTTGAAACGGCGTGGAACACAGCGGTTATCGGTTCTCCGCCGTAGGTTATCGTGTAGGAAAGGGTCTCGTCCACAGCGTCGCACAGCTTTTTATAGTAGACTTCAAAATTTTCTCCCCAGCGCTCCTTCATAATACTTTCATCCATATACGCCTGGTATTTTTTTGAGTCGGTGGAAATTACGGCGCCCTTTAGCTCTTTGTTGTTTTTGTTGTGAAGCGCCATATATCTCGCGAGCGTCGCCGACGCCAGAGCCTGAGCTTTGAGGGCTTCTTCCTCATAAACGGCGGGCATTTCCGCAGCGACGGCGCGGATGACGTATTCCCTCATCGAAAGCTCCACGGTCTTTTCGTCGTCCGCCATGAAAACGGTTATGGTTTCGTCTCCTTTGGGCGTGCCGTCCCCGTTTTGCTCAAGGAGGTTTTCATTTGTTTCGTCGGGGCTTTTCGGCATGTCCGTCATGGCGCAAGGTATGAGCGTCATCGCGAGCGCGCAGGCTATTGCCAGAATGAAATATCTTTTCATATGAACTTCTCCCTTTTTTCTGTCCGGATAATTTATATGCGGCGCTTGTACAACTGTTGACATTACGGAAAAATATGGTATAATATACAAAAATCCCCCAAAAAAGGAGAATGTTCGATGAAAGCCACGGGAATTGTGAGAAGATTTGACGAAAACGGAAGATTTGTGATACCTATGGAGCTGAGAAAGCAACTCGGGCTTGACACGCGCGACGACGCGCTCGAGGTGTTTGTTGAGGACGATAAGATCATCCTCAAAAAATACGCTCCTTCGTGTGTGTTCTGCGGCAGCATGGACGAGCTTGCAACCTATAAGGATAAAAAGATCTGCGCCGCATGCGCCGGAAAAATAGGGCGCCTCTGCGAATAAGAAAGGAGAGCGGCTATGGAAAGTATTTCCACCTGCGGAAAAAGCTTTGTTGACGACAAGGGCCGTCAGAGAATATTCAGCGGGATAAACTACGTTTACAAGGAGGCGCAGGCCGACGGGGACGGCGTTATCCGTTACAAAAACGAGCTGACGGACGGCGTGCTTTCGGCGCTCTCAAAAAAGGGCGTGAATATAATAAGGCTCGGGTTCACGTGGGCCGGGGTCGAGCCCGAGATGGAGAAATACAACGCCGTTTATCTCGACGGGATAAAGGAAGCGGTAAAACGCTGCGAAAAATACGGCATATACGTTTATCTCGACCTCCATCAGGACCTGTACAGCCCGTTTTGTCATATCGGCGGCGACGGCGCTCCCGCATGGGCGTGTCTGTATTCAAAAAAGCCCCGCAGGTCGCGTTTTATATGGGCGGAAGGGTATTTCTTCGACCGTAACGTGATGCGCTGTTTCGACGCCTTGTGGAAAAATAAAGAGGTCTGCAAAAGAGGGCTCAGGGACCGCTACTGCGATATGCTCAGATTTATCGCGGGGTATTTTGCGGACTGTGAAAACGTTATGGGCTACGACGTGCTCAACGAGCCCTATCCCGGAACCGCGGGCGGAAGGGTTTTCAGGAACGTTGCGGCAAACGGAGTCCTGACGCTGGCTCTCAGCGGGAACGTAAACAGGAAGCGGGCGGTAAAGGACCTTATGAACGGCGACGTCATGGCGGCGCTTTCGGTTGCGGACGACCCTGTCGTTTATCACGGCTTTATAGACGGCGCCGAAAAAATGATAACAAAATTTGACGTGGGCGTTTATTATGATTTTATCAGGGCATGCGGCGAGGCGATACGCGGCGTTACCGACAAGGGAGTTCTTTTTATGGAGAACTCCTACTACTCGAATCTCGGCATACCCTGCCGCACTCCCGCCGTGGTTTACGAAAACGGCGAAAAAGAGAAAAACCTCGCCTTCGCGCCGCACGGCTACGACATCACCGTGGACACACCTCTCACGAACAAGGCGAGCCCCCACAGAGTTGATTTTATTTTTGACGAGCACAGGCGCAAGCAGGAGAGCATGGATA
>JAFSWN010000054.1 GCA_017450185.1 Clostridia bacterium
CGATACCCACAGTCGCCACCGGTATCCCGGCGCGTTTTATCATATCATAGGGCGCAATGGCCTCTGTTTCTTCAAAACCATCCGCAAGGAACATATACAGCATAATACATCCTCCTATGAGCCGCATTTCCGCATTTTTTAATATTATATCAAATATATAAATATTTACAAGTTAAATTTTTGTAACCTGTAGGCGGTTTCGGCTTTCGAAAGGCGATATTTGCCTTATTTGATCTCAAATTCCTCTTTTATTTCCTTTTTAAGCTCCGAAATGATCTTTTTCTCTATCCTCGAAATATAGCTCTGCGATATTCCGAGGGCGCTTGCGACTTCTTTTTGTGTGTATTCCCTTGAACCGCCAAGCCCGAAACGCATACAGATTATTCTGCGCTCACGAGAACCGAGCCTTGCCACACACGACATAAGCGTCCTTACCTCGTCGCTGTTTTCGAGCTGCTCCCCCACCGTATTATCGCCTGTTGTGAGTATATCTCCGAGAAGAAGTTCGTTTCCGTCCCAGTCAACGTTCAAAGGCTCGTCAAGAGATATTTCTCCGGCACGGTTCGATATTTTTCTGAGGAACATGAGGATCTCATTCTCAACACAGCGGCTCGCGTACGTCGCGAGCTTAATATTCTTCTCAGGCGCATACGTCTTGACGGCTTTGATAAGCCCTATGGTCCCAATTGAAATAAGGTCTTCTATGTTCACCTGCGAATTCTAGAATTTCTTGGCTATATACTCCACCAGCCTCAGGTTGTTGACTATCAGCTTTTCTCGGTATTCGTCGTATCCCTCGGCTATCTTATCAATATAAGCTTCCTCTTCCTCCTTTGAAAGCGGCTCCGGCAGGGCCGGAACTCCGTTTATATAAAAAATACGGTTTTTACGGATTCGTTTAAATATGTAAAGCCTCAGTTTCTCGAACGTTTTTGTGATTTTCATTTTGATCCTTTCCTCAAAAAAGGTCGCCCGATATGAGCGCCTGGTATTTTTCTCCCCCGAGTTTATCCTCAGTAACGGCAACGCAGGGCGTCTTTATCTCTCTCTCGTCAGGCCCGTTCGTTATCACAGCCCTTTCGGCGGTAAACGCGGGCAAAAGCTTTCCGGCCGCCAAAGAGCTGACAGGAATGAGCCTTACCGGTATTTCTGCGTTACCGGGTGCGAGTTCTCCCGCCTGCCCCGTTAGCGCCGACGCGTTCCGGCTCTCGAGAATAATAACAGGATTGCCCGTGTATATATCTTTCACGCTGTTTCCCGTATCAAGCAGAGCCCTGACAGAAACGCAGTTTCCGCGGTAATAGAGTTTTGCGCCGTATATCATATCCTCAGGCGACGGGACGAAAAACCTTTTCCTGAAAAAAAATATCCCGGCATAGACTGCGCAGCATATGCAGATAAGAGAAAAAGCGTTTATGTTGAAATAGACGCTTCCGTTGTTTACGCTGAAAAACGAAACGCCGAAAACATTGACTATAAAGTACATGATCCCGGCATACAAAAAGCTGAACGCAGAGAAAAGCAAAACGCACCGGAGCATTTTTCGGAATTTTTTCTCTCTGAAAGCAATGAACACTATGGAAACACACATCGCGCTCTTTGTGAGCAACGCCAAAAGGACGTTCATTTCAGGCGCGAGCATCACAAGGGAATACAGCCCTCCGGCAAAAGAAGCGAGCGTCAGTCTTCCGGCTCCCGTTCGGGCTCCGGTAAACTGTTTTACCGGAAGAAGAAGTAAAAATGTTATGACCGTATTCAAAAAAATCAGTACGTCCGCATATATCACCTGCTGCAAGTCGGTTCAGCCCCTCTCTATGCTGATTATATCTGTTTTTATCTGCAATATCTGTCGTAAGCAGGGTGAAAAAAAATATTGAATATAGATTTTTCAATTGATTTTTTACTCGGGATACAATATTATAGAATTATAACACCCGGTTGGAGGAAGTATCATGGCACAGCTCAAAATGTATTATCTGCCCGAAACGCCTTTTGAGGAGGAGGCTCTTCCCGAAGGCTACTCGTATTCAAAATACGATCCCGAAAAGGATCTTCATAAATGGTGCGACTGCCTGCGAAACGGCAACCTTATCGGAGAGCGCACCGACGAAGAGATGTTCCGTGACGAGATAACGAATTTCAAAGTTATAAACGCCGCGGAGGACATTCTTTTTCTCGACTTTAACGGAGAGCATATTGGTACTGCGACCGCTTTCGTTTACCCCGATACGAACCTCGGCGACATGCACCAGGTCGGAATAAGGGAGGATCACAGAGGCAAAGGGCTTGCAAGGTATTTAAGTCAGATCGTTATAAAAACACTTCGCGAAAGAAATGTAAAGATGATCGCCCTGACAACGGGCGAAGGCAGGCCCGCCGCCGTGAGAAGCTATCTGAAAGCGGGCTTTAAGCCGGTGGAGTACGACTACGGAATGGAGGACCGCTGGCGCGCTTTCATGCAAAAATACGGTATCGAAAAGCTCGACATGCTCTACGACGACGGCAGCTTTTATAAAACGATACTTAAGGACGACGTTCCGAAAAGAGTAAAAATAGGCGTGCTCGGAGCCGGTCGCGGAACGGCCGTCATGCACTACTGCAAAATCAGTTCAAACGCCGAGCTTCGCGCCGTTTGCGATTTCGACGAAACATATCTCAACAAGGTAAAAAAGGATTTCGGCGACGGCGTTTCCTACTACTCCGATTTCGACGAATTCATAAAAGCCGACTTTGACCTTGTCGTTTTGGCGAACTACGCTAATAAGCACGCGCCCTATGCTGTAAAGGCTCTCTCTGCCGGAAAGCACGTTCTTTCGGAGCTGCTGCCGGTGCAGAATATGAAGGAGGCGGTAGAGCTTGTTGAGGCTGTTGAAAACAGCGGAAAAAAATATATCTACGCCGAAAACTGCTGCTACATGCCCGCTCCGAAAAAAATGCGCAAGCTCTTTAAGGAAGGGCACATGGGGGAATTCCTTTACGGTGAAGGCGAATACCTGCACAACTGCGAAAACGACTGGTACCTTCACTGCCACGCCGACAAGAACCACTGGCGCAACACGATGACGACGTTTTTCTACTGCACGCACTCTCTCGGCCCGCTTATCCATATCTCCGGCAAGCGTCCGGTATCTGTCTCGGGCTTCGAAGCCCCCTACAACAAAAAAATGCTCCGTATGGGAGCGAAAGGAGCGCCATTCGGGCTTGAAATAGTAACCCTTGAAAACGGGGCTATACTCAAGAGCCTGCACGGGGTCGGAAGCGTTAAATACTCTCTTTGGTACGGCGTGCAGGGCGAAATGGGCGTGATGGAGAGCGAGAGGAACGTCCTCGAAAAGGACGGAGTCCAAAAGCTTTATATGCAGGGCGACTCGAAGGAAGGGAGCGACGACGGGCTCTGGTCCGACACCGACACCTCGGACGGACTCACCGAGATGGCCGCGGGCTTCGATCACGGCGGCGGAGACTATTATCTGTTCTATAACGCCTGCGAAGCCATAAACGGCAACGAGCAGGCCGACGTCATAGACGTTTACGAAGCTCTCGACATGGCGCTGCCCGGATTGTTCGCATTTTTCTCAGCGCTCGAAAACGGAGCTCCTATGGAGATCCCGGATCTTCGAAAAAAAGAACAGCGCGACCGTTACAGGAACGATACGCGCTGCACAGATCCGGAATGCGCGGGAGATATGCTCCTTCCGAGCTGTTCAAAAGTTACTCCCGATATACCGGATGAGATATATGACGTAATGAAGCAAAAGAGAGATAAGCATTTTTCCGAAAACAAATAACCGTCAGGTCAGAAACCGAACATTCCGGTGATGACCGTTATTATCCATGAAAGCGACGACAGTATCCTGTCGGCATAATCGTTTTTGACAAAGCGGATCTCACCCAAAACATCCCTAAAAAGGCAGGCGGGAACACGCGCAGTCATATGGTCGGGACGTTCAACGCCGAGCGCGTAAAGCGCGATGGCCGCGACGTCCCTGTTTCTTGTTATCAGGTCCATCTTTCCGCCGGAAACGACGGTTTTACCTTTCACGGCGACCGTAACGTCAGTCTCGCGCTTTGTGATGCCTCCGTGTCCGCCGGGTATGGTGTGGCCATGGTCGGCGACAACGATAAACAGTCCGTCTTCCATAAGGCCGTTCGCTTCGATGGCGTTATACATACGTCCGAGATATCCGTCGACCTTTTCGATCTGTTTGAAGTATTCGTCGGCCTTGCTTCCGAGCTCGTGGCCCACATGGTCGACGCTGTCAAGCTGGACAAAGAACAGCGAGGGGGCGTTTCCCGCGTTGAAATAATCGCAGACCGCTTCGCATACGCCCTCGTCGTCGTTGCCGGGATAGAGCTTAGTTACGTTGATATCGTTTTCAATGATGCCGCTGCTGATGTTGTCCCAGTTCACAATGGACGCAAGCTCGGCATCGGGCATCGCGTCACGCACATATTTGAATATCGTTGGATACTCGGTGTCGCTTGAACGCTCCTCAGAGCCTGTTATATCATTCGTCAGGCCGTGCTGGAGGAATGAAACGCCTGTAAGGATAGCGCCCCAGTTCTGCGCGCTTGTGGTGATGATCTCGGCTCTGGCGGTATAATCCACGGCTCCGTCTTCAAAAATTCGGTCAAATTCGGGAGTCTGGGCCTCATTAAAGAACCTGCCGGCCCCGTCGACTCCGATTATAAATACATGTTTGTACGCTCCGAAGCTCTCGGGCCCATCGCAGACCGCAAGAGCCGGAACGGCGCATAAAAGCGCAAGAACAACACACAAAAGCACACTGATTATTTTTTTCATAAAAACTCTCCTTTTTTTCTTTATTTTATCACCGTTTTACGACGATGTAAACACCGTTTTTTGAAATAATTCCTTATTCATGCTGCCGCTCTTAAAGCCCGCGAGATCGAGAGAAGTATAAAAAAACCCGAGATCGCTGAAATAAGATACGATGTTTTCCCTCGTTTCACCGTCCAGCATCCGCGAAAAATCGGAGGACGGGACCTCTATTACCGCGCCCTTCCCGCGCAAACGGACCCTTAGCTTAGGAAAACCGAGCTCCTTCAGCTTAAGCTCCGCTTTTTCCACCATTAAGACCTTTTCGCGGGTTATACTTTCACCGTATGCTATTCTTGTCGCAAGACAGGGGGATGACGGTTTGTTCCACGTCGAAAGGCCGTCGTCCTTTGAAAGAAGCCTGATTTCGTCCTTTGTCAGTCCTAATTCGATCAGCGGGCTTTTTATTCCAAGCTCTTTAACGGCCTTCATTCCGGGCCTGTAGTCTTTGACGTCGTCGGCGTTTGAGCCTTCAAGAACGGTTCCCATACCGAATTCTTCAGCGCATTTCTTCAAACGCGAGAACAGGGCTTTTTTGCATATATAGCACCTGTCGGGCGGGTTCTCGGCAAAACCGGGGACGTTAATAACGTCTATATCGACAAAAACGTGCCTTATCCCCTCACTTTTGCAAAACGCCGCCGCTTCGTCAAGCTCACTCTGAGGGAAGACGGCGCTGCGCGCTGTGAGAGCCAAAACGTTGCCGCCGAGCGCTTTATTAGCCGTTTTCAAAAGAAAAGCCGAATCGGTCCCTGCGGAAAAAGCAACAGCGGCGCTTTCAAGTTTTTTCAGGCTCAAAAGAAGGGCCTCATATTTTTTTTGTCTATCGTTCATATTCTTTTTTTATCATTTCACCGGCTTAAATAATACCTACGCCGAGTTTTTTTGCCAAAGCGGCGACGTCGTCGTATTCGGGCTTGAGCTTATCCGCTCCGTAACCGAAGGAATGCTTGAACCTTACTTCTCCGAAGGACGTATCAACGGTTTTTTCCTCTCTTTCGAGAATAAACCTTGCGCATTCGTTCATCCTTACTCCCGTGGTAGAGGTATGCTTAAAAAGTACCACCGCCATCTTTTCGGCGTCGGATTTATTGCATATCACCTTGATAAGCGTTCCGGGGCGGTTTTTTTTCATTCCGGCCGCAACGGTGAAAACGTCCCTCGCGCCGGCTTCAAACAGAGCTTCGATCGCAAAGCCGATTTGCTCGGCGGTCATGTCGTCCACGTTGCACGAAAGCTCCACAACCGAATCGGCCATGTTCTGTCCTTCTCCGAGCATGGCCCTCAGGCAGTTTGCCGTTTCAAAATCCTTTGTTCCCATTCCGTATCCGATACGGTTTACTTTCATAACCGGCATATTCCCGAAATCCGAAACGAAATACTTAAGAAGCGCCGCGCCTGTGGGGGTGCACAGCTCTCCGTTAATTCCCGAGCTGTAACAGGGAATCCCCTTAAGGATCAGAGCTGTCGCGGGAGCCGGAACCGGAAGCACGCCGTGAGCGCATTTAACGTGCCCCGAGCCCACGTGAACCGCTGATGCCGAGATTTTATCGGGACGAAGCTCATACATAAGCATGCAAACCGCAACGACGTCGGCAAGGGCGTCCATTGTCCCGACCTCATGGAAATGGATATCTTTGATATCGACGCCGTGTACTTCGCTCTCGGCGCGAGCAATAAGAGAATAAACAGCCAGAACGTCTTTTTTGACTTTTTCGGGAATATCGAGATGATCGTAAACGATATGCTCTATCTCCTCCATGCTGCCGTGATGGTGCTCATGCTCACCGTGATAATGCTCGTGATCGCCGTGGTGGTGCTCGTGGTCGGCGTGAACATGCGTGTGGCGGTGGGAATGGCGACTTTCATTTTCATTGCTGTGTTCGTGACAAGCGGTAACGCAGCCGTCTTCGCCTTCCTCACTCCCGTTCACCAGAACTCTGACCTTTGTACCGCATATCCCCTGTTTGACACAGCGTTCCTTTGAATAAACGACTCCCGGGATACCGAAGGAATTTAGTTTATTAATAAAACCGTCGGGATCGGGCAAAAGCTCCAAAAGAGCGGCCGTCAGCATGTCTCCCGCGGCGCCCATGGCGCATTCAAGATAAAGTATCCTCACTTTTTTACCTCCATATGGTTTATCATACCGGCAAGGTAGCCGGCGCCGAAGCCGTTGTCTATATTGACGACCGACACACCGCTCGCGCAGGAATTGAGCATAGAAAGAAGCGCGGCGATACCTCCGAAGGAAGCTCCGTAGCCAACGCTTGTGGGCACCGCTATCACCGGGCAGTCGGCAAGACCTCCCACAACGCTTGCGAGAGCGCCTTCCATTCCCGCGACCGCGATAATAACGGAAGCTCTCATTATTATATTACTGTTTGAAAGAAGCCTGTGCAGCCCGGCGACTCCGATATCATAAAGCCGGCAGGTTTTGTTGCCGAAAAACTCGGCGGTGAGCGCAGCCTCCTGCGCAACGGGGATATCGCTTGTCCCGCCGCACGCGACCACTATCTCGCCTATACCGTCCGGCTCCGGGAACACTCCCGTCCAGGCGGTCCCGGCAGTTTCATTGTAGGTTATCGGTATGCTTTCTGATAAGAGCTCCGCTTTTTGGGGCGAAAGGCGCGTTATAAGCACTCGCTCCTGCCCGTGCTCCTTCATGGCTCCGATTATCCCCGATATCTGCGCGGCGGTTTTGCTCTCACCGTAAATAACCTCGGGGTGTCCCTGACGTACGGCGCGATGGAGATCGACCTTGGCGTAACCGAGATCGGCAAAGGGTTCCGTTTTAAGCGTCAACAGAGCGTCGTCTACCGTCACGGTCCCGTTTTTAACGTTTTCAAGCAATTTTTTGATTTCAGTCTGCATAACACTATCCTATGTAATATATTTCAAAAGACCTTCTGGACGAGCAGCATATAAACGACCGTTCCGGCCACAACGCTTAAAATGCTGTTCCGTTTCCATAAATATGTTCCCGCAACGACTGCCAAAGCAATGATCTCGGGAAGTCCGTGAGAGCCGGTAAAAACCGAAACGTCCTTTAGGCAGTACACGATAAGAAGCCCCATAGCCGTATACGGCACGACCTTACCGAGATAAAGGATCACGTCAGGTACTTTTTCGCTTTTGCTGAAAATAAGCGGCGGCAGCAGCCTTGTGGCAAGGGTAACGGCTCCGATTATGAGTATGATGATAAGAGCGTGAAGTTTTTCAGGCACCGTTATCACCTTCTTTTCCCGTTGACGCGTCTTTGGCCTCAGTTTTATTTCTCATAAAAAGCACTGCGGCAATGATAAGGATCATTGCGGGAATAAGAAAGTAATCCCTGCCGAAAACAAGAAGGCACAAAAGAGTTGCAAAAAAGCCGAGGATCGCGGGTATCCGGCTTTTTTCCGTTAAAAGTTGCTCAATGAACACAGTGGTAAAAAGCGCCGTCATAGCGAAATCGATACCGGTGGAATCAAAAGGCAAAACGTTTCCGAGCAGTCCTCCGAGAGTTGAACCTATAACCCACGAAGCCTGATCGAACAACGTAACAAAAAATCTGTAGGCGCTTACGTTTACGCCGTCTGGCGTGTTATCGGAGCTCAGCATCGCGTAGGATTCGTCGCACAGCGCATAGAAAAGGTACCACTTTCTTTTTCCCTCGTTCCGGTACCTTCCTATCATGGAAATGCTGAAAAATATATGGCGTGCGGAAACCATCAGAGCCGTGACGGCAGCCATAAAAAAGGAACCGCCCGATAGCATGGCAACGCTGACGAACTGAGCCGTCCCGCTGAAGATAAGAACGCCGGAGATCATCGACCAGAACCAGCCGAAGCCGTGCTTCTACATTAGGATCCCGTAGCCCGCCCCGAGCACGAGGAAGGTCACCATTATCGGCGCGCTCGTTCTCAGCGCCGAGAGGAGATCATGTTTTTTTATTTTCACTTCCCGGCCCCCCGATCCACGGTAACAACTGAATTAAAAAGTAAAAATCCCACGTGAAAACGCAGGATTTTGGTGCGAGAGACGGGACTTGAACCCGTACGGGATTACCACACGCCCCTCAAACGTGCGCGTCTGCCTATTCCGCCACTCTCGCGTCCCGATTGGAACAGTTGGAATTATAACACAAGGATTTCTGCTTGTCAATACCAAAATCAAAAAAAATTATTTTTTAATTTTTGGATTATCCCCGCCCTCTTGAACGTCCCGTCCGGGAGGGCGTCACGGCCGAAGGCGTCTTCTATAATGTTGATATCCGCCTTTTTCAGATCGTGAAGTATAACCTCGGCGATATCGAACCTGACCCGGGAATACTGTGGCTTTGCGTATTTTATAAAGGCGGCGGCGTTGTTTATAAGTCTTTCCTGCTTGTCGCGGTCGACCGCGTCGGACGGAGGGAAGATACCTCCGGGCGCTCTTGTTTTGACTTCAACAAAACAAAGCTCGCCCTCTTCCGAGCGGGCGATGATGTCGGTCTCGCC
>JAFSWN010000055.1 GCA_017450185.1 Clostridia bacterium
ACCGTTATGATACCGTCTCCGTTGATATCGCCGAGAGCCTTTTCAGCGGGCTCGACAGTCGCGTCAGTCGCGGGAATTTCTATGACAAAGCCCTTCACGTTATATGCGCCCGACTCGTGTGTTGTGCCGTCAAACCAATAGCCGTCATAGGTTGAAAAATCGGTTATGTCGGCCGAATGCGCGCCGTTGCCGTTGTTTACGACTATACCCACAGCAGTCTTTGGGATTTGACACACAAACTCAGTCTCTCCGAATTCATTTACACGGGTCTCTGAGATCCTCGTTCCCGGCCATGCGCCGAAGATATCATTCCCGTTGCTGTCCCATGCGAAAAGGTAGCATGTGCCCCAGCCGAGGGTATCCGCTATCCACAGAGTTTCTTTGCGGTTGGGGTCATTGTCTTCGGTAGGTATTGGGATGGTGTTGTCATTATTATATTTATTATAGACACGGTACCGATTCCATTCGTCTTTATTTCCGGTGAGCCAGCACTCCGAGTTCAAATTAAAATCGGTGATATCCTCTGTATACAAGTTGCCGCCGTTGCTGAGGACTATGCCCTGGCAGTCTTCGGGGATGCCGATCCTGAATATTTCCCATCCGCTGATAGTGGAATCAATATAATGGAGCTTAGTGCCCGGCCATTCGCCGCTGAGCATATCGCCGTCTTCGTTCCAGGAGAAAAGGTATACCTCGCCGTCAAATGTGTTTCTGTCCGAAAAATAAATATATGTGTCGAATTCATCGTTTTCATTGTACGTGATGTGCGTAACCGGTTCGGTCGTTTCTTCTTGCTCGTCAACAGAGCCCGCTGCCTTATACGAATCGGCAAGGATGGCCGAATACGCGGAAAAAGAGCAGGCGCAGATCAATAACACGACCGCAAGGATCACCGCCAATACTTTTTTCATATTTTTCATTACAGTCCCCCTCTTTTACATAATTATCTAATTTATATTATATCACAATGCGCGGAAAAATCCATTGATAATATACACAAAACAAAAACCATCCATTGTTGAACATAACTAATTATTTGATTACAAAATGCGCCGCTAGTCCTTTGAAAAAGCCTCAAAAACGGCAAAAACGCCCCTGAAACTCAAAATATTTTTCTAATTCCGAAAATTATTTATAAAAAACAGTGGAAAAACGAATAATAATGTGTTATAATAATTGGGAATATAAATATGAAAAGTTTAATCTTTTGGAAAATCAAAAAATAAGGAGTTTTAAAATGGCTAAATTCAAACTACCCGAGCCTCTTAAATCCTGGAAGGTGAGCGAAAGGCTTGAAGACGTTAACGGAAACGCTGTCTACAAGGTTTCTAAAAAGGAGATCGACGGCAGTACCACAAATGCTGTTTTGACGCAAATCACATTCGAAGGTGAAAACTACAACGACGATAATGTTGACTACCTGCTCAACGAGGCGGACTTTATCCGCTCGATAATCGACATCGGCAGAGTCAGCAACTACATAGACGTTGCCGCCGATGACAACGGGAGAAAGCAAAAGCTCGACCTTTTCATCGTCACCGAGGATATCCCCACACTTGCGCAGACGCTCCAAACAAAGCAGCTCGAGGAAAAGGATATCGTGGACTTCGGCAGCCAGATGAGCGAGATCCTTGAAATGCTCGAGCAAAACAAGATATTCCACGGCAATATCAAGCCCGAAAACATCTACGTCACTCCTCAAAACCGCTATAAGCTCGGCGGATTTATCGACGCGGAGAGCAAGGTAAACGACCTTACATATGTAGCTCCCGAGATACAGCGCAACGAAAAGGCGGACTATACGACCGATATTTATTCGACCGGTCTTGTTATGTACGCTATGGCAAACGACGGAAAGCTCCCCTTTGAAGAAGAAGGAGTTTCCCCCAAGGAAGCAATGGTAAAGCGCTTTGAGGGCGAGACCGTTCCGGCTCCCAAAAACGGAAGCGAAAAGCTCAAGAGCGTTATCGTTATCGCCTGTCAGCCCGACGCTAAGAACCGCTGGAAGAACGCGGGCAACCTCAAGAACGCCCTTAACGCTATAAATACAGAGCTCAAAGAGGACGAGGAAGCCAAGGAAAACGTTATAATTCCCGAGACGACCGAGTTTGAGGGCAATGTTTTTGAGCAGGATAACGCCGAGGACGATGACTCGGGCAAAAACGCCAAGACTGCAGCCGCAGTCGGCGCCGGTATAGCCGCGGGCGCCGCAGTTATCGGCGCGGGTATTGCTTCCGCCAACGCGGCAGAGGGCGCCTCTCCC
>JAFSWN010000056.1 GCA_017450185.1 Clostridia bacterium
TAAGGCTGAAATTGAAGCTGTCGTCAGAATAAAAGCTCAGGGTGCTGCCGTTGTTGTCGGAAAGGACGAGCCACTTTGAATCGCAGTGCATGCCGCTCTCCTGAGGATAAACGTATTTTTCCCTCATGTCGGCGACCTTCGCGCTGTATATGCCGACAGGCGACTGCGCCTTGAAGTCGGGCATGTTTTCGGCTTCGCCCCTGCCGTAGTATTCGGCGTTCTCAAAGGAGCGGTCAAGCTCGATAGTCATGCCGAAGCGCGGGATATCCGTCTCGGCGTCCTCCGAGAGCACCTGCAGGGATGCGTACACCTCTATTGCCCCGAGCGACGAAATATTGTAGCAAACGGCGAACTCGTAGAGGTCCTTCCTGTTCGCGCGAAGGGTGTAAACGCTGTCGACGAACACTTCTCCGTCGTCGAGGGATACGTTAAACTCCCTGAGGTTCTTTTTGAGCTTGTCAAGGCCGCCCTTTTCCCATCTTTCGCGGTTGCACGCGTCGTTGTCGATGAACGCCCTTGAGAGGTTCGGCATAAAGCCCGTGCTCTCGGCGGCGGGGGAGGCGAGAAGCTGCCTGCCGTTCACAACGTAGGAGGTGAGCTCGCCGGTGACGCCGCTGAAAACGCACTCGCCGTTCTCAAAGCGGACGGTGACGACGCCGTTTTCGCTCTCGCAGGCTATCTTCTGGCCGATCTCTATGTCGTATTCATAGGGAACGTCGTTTAAGGTTAACTGCTCAACGGCAAGCTCGTCGCCGGTGTCTTTATCTGTGTATATAAAATTGATGTGCCAGTCCTTTTCGTCGTTTATGTCCTTATGCTTGATTTTTATGCACTGGGCCTGCATCGGAGCAATATCCTGTTTAACCTTGCCTTCGTCGACCTTAACGCCGTTTTCGTTGAGCTCCCATTTCACGTCTATGTAGTTTGAGCTCCTGAAGCGGTTTGTGTTCTCGAAGCAGTACAGCTTCTCCCCGGCAAGGGACGCGCGAAGGGGCCTGTAGACCGTCTTCATCTCTTTCGCGCCGGTGTGAAGCGTGCGGTCGGCGTACATAAGGCCGTCCACGCAAAAATGCCCGTCGTGCCTCTTTTCGCCGTGGTCGCCGCCGTAGGTGTAGAGGTATTTATACTTTTTATCGGGCTGCGGATGGTAGACGGTGTGGTCCGCCCATTCCCAGATGCAGCCGCCCATGGAGTTGTCCCACTCGTAGAACAGGTCCCAGTACTCCTCGAGGTTTCCGGGGCCGACTCCCATCGCGTGGGCATATTCGCAAAGGAAGAACGGATAATCGGAATACTCCCTGCATATCCTCTCTTTGGCGCCGTTTATGCCCCTCTTGCGCCTGCCCTTCATCATAAGCTCGATGTTTTCGGTGCTGGTGTACATTTCGGAAATGACGTCGTAGTGGAAGCGCCTGGTGTGCACCACGCTCTCGTAGTGGACGGGTATTTTAGTCCCTGTTTCCTTTAAGAATTTATAGCACGCGTCCTGGCACTTGTATCCGCCGGCCTCGTTGCCGAGGGACCACATGGTTACGCTCGGGTGGTTGCGGTCGCGGAAATACATCCTGCGGACCCTGTCGACGTAGTGGCTCGCCCATTTCGCCTGCTTGGAGATATAGTGGAAATCTCCCATAAGGTCCGCCGCGCCGTGAGTCTCGATGTCGGCCTCGTCGACGACGTACAGGCCGTATACGTCGCAGAGGGTCAAAAAATAGGGGTCGGGGGGATAGTGCGAGGTGCGCACCGCGTTTACGTTGAGCTTTTTCATAAGCTTAACGTCCTTTTCAAGGTCCTCGGGGCTCATAACGTAGCCCTTATAGAGGTTCGAGTCGTGGTGGTTCACGCCCTTCATTTTTATCGGCGCGCCGTTAAACAGGAAAACGTTTTTGTCTATCTCAACGCTCTTGAAGCCGGTGACGTTCCTGAGAGTCATTGAGCCGTCCGGGCCTGAGATGGT
The DNA here is from genome assembly GCA_017450185.1 of Clostridia bacterium. Lineage (GTDB taxonomy): Bacteria > Bacillota > Clostridia > Oscillospirales > Acutalibacteraceae > RUG806. Next base: position 1,958 of record JAFSWN010000056.1, read on the forward strand.
GATATAGAGATCGTAGGTCACGGGCAGCTCGGGGTTCCACTCGGAAACCTTCAGGTCGTCAAAGAAGAAGTCGGTTTTCTTTTCCGCCTCGGCGTTCGCCCTGCAGACGGTCTTGCCCTTTTTGTCCTTGAGCTCGACCTCTATTTCGCAGCCCTCGTATTCCCCCGCGGGGAAGACAGACAGGCCCAAAGCGAAGCCTTCGGCGGTCTTTTCGGCGTTCACGGAAAAGTCGTTTATGTAAGCTTTATCGTATTTATACAGCAGCACGTCCCTGAAAATGCCGTTTTCCCTGAACATGTCCTGGCACTCGAGGAAGGTGCCGTTGCACCATTTGAACGAGACTATCACCATCTCGTTTTCACCCTCTTTGAGAAGGGAGCTTATGTTGAATTCGGCGGTGTTGTGGCTGCCCTCTGAAGAGCCCGCGAAATTGCCGTTTACGTAGAGGGCGAGGTTGTTCGCGACGCCTAAAAACGAAATGATATAGGTCTTGGCGGCGTCGTTTATTTCAATGAGCCTTCTGTATACGCCCACGGGCATGTCCTTGGGGATGTCGGGCTCGGGAGTTGTGAATTCATAGGGGCAGTTGAGGAACACGGGAGGAAGGAAGCCCTCTCTCTGCCAGTCGGCGGGGACCTTTATTTTACCGAAGCGCGTTTTCGCGGTATTAAGAAGGTCGGGAAGGAGGCTTATCGATTTATAGAGCCTGAAATCCCACTCCCCGTTAAGGCATTCAACCATGTCGGAGCCGTAGCGTTCTTCTGAAAGAGAAGCGGCGATAAGCTTCTTTTTGTCGGAATATGGGATGGAATAGGCTCTCGGGAGAGCTTTGTTCTTTTCAAAAACGTTGAAGTTTTTGTGAAGGGTCTTGCTTATCCTGTAGATCATGAGGGCGTGTCCTTTCATGTTATTATCTCATCTTTCTCATAAAAAAAGGCGAATCTGAATATATAGCAAGGCTGCGTATTTACTGAAAAGCTTCGGAGACATCCCTGTAGCACGGCTGACCACAGCCGTCAGCTGACCGCAAGTTTGATGAAAAGGAGCTTTTTGAATAAAAAACCACCGGTTCGAATGTGCCTTACAGA
>JAFSWN010000057.1 GCA_017450185.1 Clostridia bacterium
CTGCCTCCCCGCCCCAACCGGGCGCTCTGGTCGCTCCTCAGCGTTGCCTTATCCTCCCGGTGGGCAAAAACAGTATATCACAATTATTCTCAAATTATTATCAATCAAATCAAAATTGTACTTGACATGGGGTACACTTCACTCTGAACTCTTAATCTCCGCGCAACACGCAAAACGCTTAACTACCCTATAAACTTCTTGACTATCTCCGACGACAGCCTTGCCGTTTCAAGCTCAAACTTCTCGTAGCTCTCGGCGGCGCTGCCGTCGGCGCGGTCGGAAAGCACGCGCAGCACTGCGAAGGGCACGCCCGAATACTGCGCGGTCTGCGCCACAGCTGCGCCCTCCATCTCCGCGGCAAAAGCGCCGAAAGGGCCGCAAATCTCTTTCTTTTGCTCAGAGAGGGCAATAAACTGGTCGCCCGAGGCGATAACGCCGCGCTTTATCTTGTTTTCGGGCACGATATCCTTTGCAGCAAGCTCGAGGGCGCTGCAAAGATCTTCATCGGCCGTAAACCAGGTGGGCTCGCTGCCGTCCTCTCCGGTGCTGAGATAACCCTTCACGTGGCCGAAGGCGGTTATATCGAAATCATGCTGGCAGAGCTTTGTGGCTATAACGACGTCGGCGACGTCCGCTTCGGGGGATACTCCCCCGGCGATGCCTGTGTTTATGAGCGCCTTTACGCCGAAGCGGTCAATAAGAAGCTGAGCGCAGCGGGAGGCGTTTACCTTGCCCACTCCGCATTTGACAAGGACCACCGTTCGGCCGTTCACCTGAGAAACATAGAACCTGAGACCGTACAGATCCACGGTCTCATATTTTTCAAAAAACGCGAGGATATGCTTTATTTCGCTGTCCATCGCGCCGATAACGCCGAGCGTACCGTCAATTTTCATAAACCATCTTCTCCTCCGTCCAGTCTTTAAGAACTTCGCACATATCGGCGGCATCGGCTTTGGCTCCCTCGAGGTCGTGGTCGAGATAATTGCCGCACTCCCACCTCTTTGTTCCGGGGATCTCTCCCTCGAACGAGGAAATAAAGGCGAAGGCCTCTTTAACAAGGCGAATGGCGTCTGAGCGGGATACGTCGTCTCTGAGCAGCAGATAGAAGCCCGTGCGGCAGCCCATGGGGCCGACGTATATGACGCTGCTTTCAAATTCGCTGTTCCTGGCGTAGGTTGCGAAAAGATGCTCAAAGGTGTGCATGGCGCCGTTTGAAAGGTAGTCGCCGCCGTTCGGGACGCGCATGCGTATATCGTAGGTTATCACGTCGCCGTCGATGCGCGAAACGTACATGCCTTTTTTCAGTTTATCGTGGTTCACGGTAAAGCTTGCAATGGTTTTCATTTTTTTCTCCTTATTTTCCGAAAAATATTCTGACCTTGAACTGCGTGCCGCATTTAGGGCACTTTGTTGTGTGTCGCCCCCTCACTCTTTTAAGGCGAAGCCTCGCGCCGCAGTAGGGGCATTTCTTAAAGACGTGGTCGCGGTCGAGATTGTCGGCCTTAAAACGGTTCCACTTAGGAATAACCCTTTCGCGCAGCCTCAGGTATTTATCATTCTCAAGCGAACGCTGAGAGACGTTTTTTGAAAGGATGCGGAAAACAGCGTAAACGTATATCAGGGTGTTCAGAGCCCAAAACACCAAATACACCCTGCGAAGGGGCGTCCAGCGGAAGAAAAGGCTAAGCGCCCAGAAAACAATTGCGAGAATGAACAGGAAACGGCCGAGCTGGTCGAAGCCGTAGCGCCCGTACATGAAGCCTCTCAGTCTGTTCATGATTGAATTCATCAATTAACCTCCCTCAGCAGAAAAAGCAGAAGCTTCCGCCCGAGCCGTTGCCGTAGCCGTAATTCCCGAGGCACGAGCAGATATCGCACAGTATATTGGCAAGGCACAGCCAGAAGCAGAAATTGCCCCGGAAGCGCCTCGGTCGGCCGTAGGTGCGGCTTCTTTCGGAATAGCTGTTCCTCAGTTCAAAAAGCCGCTGGTACAAAGAAGAGTACGTCGGGTTGCCGGGCTCGCGCTCATAGGCCTCTTTGGCGTGCTCAAAGGCGGTAACGGCGTTGCCCGCGCCGTAGTTGGCGACCGCCGAAAGATAGTACCAGTAGGCGTTCCTCTCGGGAATGGAGGAAAGCACGTTCAGAGCGGAATTGTAGTCGCGCGCGTTGATATATACCCTCGCGCTGTTGAAGAGGTCGGCGTACGCGGTGCCGCCGGAATAGCCTGAAGCGCCGGAGTACGTCCCCTGCCCCGAATATGAGCCTCCGCCCTGCTGCGCTTCATAGAACCTGCGGAAAAACTCTTCGAACGGGTCGCGGTACTGAGCGCCGCCGGACGGACGGCTGTAGCCCGACTGAGAAGCGCCGGTATAGCCGCCGTATGACGGAGAAGCCGCGGGCTCTTCGTGATTTTTTATCATATCATAGGCGGCGTTTATCTCGCTCATCCTCCGGGCGGCTTCCTCATCTCCGGGATTGAGATCGGGATGGTATTTTTTCGCGAGCTTCCTGTAGGCCTTTGTGACCTCCTCCTCGCTCGCGTTTCGGTCCACACCGAGAACCTTATACGGATC
>JAFSWN010000058.1 GCA_017450185.1 Clostridia bacterium
CCCCTGCGCGGTACAGGAAAATACATTTTATGACAAAAGCCGGTTTTTTTATCATTTACCGGACATTAACATATCAACGTTGGTTTTTTACCGCGCAGGGGCGCGGCGCTACCGATGGAAATATCTGCCGTAAGACAGAAACCGGGAGGCAAACACGGGCGCGCTGAATGGCGCGAAAAAAAACGCTCATAATCGGACGTGTTTTTCGGCAGGAAAAATCTCCTCAAAAAGAAAGATCGGACGGTCACTATGTGGCCGTCCATTTTATATATTCGGTATCTGGATACGGACAAAACGCGGCGCTGCGCGAAAAATGCGGAGGCATCCGGGGTTCACCTGTCTGTATTTTTTGACTTGCTTTTAAGCACCTCAAGAGCGTCCGAAACGGGCGCGGGGATCGGGACCCCCATCAGCCCCAGATTTTCGATAATGGAAAGAGCTTCGTTCGACACAAGCGCGATAACCACGGCGTCGCGGATGAAATGAGCTCCGAGCGTCAGATCCAGCCTGCAGGCTATGAGCACCACAAGCAGCATGCCTCCCTTGCGAAGAAGCCCCTTAAGCCCGGCCCTGCTCTCGAGCGCGCCTGTTTCGGTTTTGGGCGAGGCGTGGAACACTCCGGCAACGATGAGCCCGGTAACGTAATCCGCGGCCATAAAAATAATGAGTGTGATAAGCGCCGCGTCCCAGCCTCCGAAAGCTCCCGATATCACCGCACCGACGGCTCCGATGCTTAAACAAAGAATATGCGCTTTCATTTTAACCCCACGCTCTTTCTCAAAATATCTCTCGCGTCCGACGATGTGTTCTTGCCGTCGCCGTCCGTATCTCCGGCCTTCTTCTGCGCTTCGGTGAAGTGTTCAAGCCCCACCGCCGCTCTGAGCGCGAGCCTCGCGTCCGCGGCCGTCACCTTACCGTCGGCGTCGATGTCGCCCTCGGGAATGTAGGTGATATACGGCAGCTTGCCGTGTTTGGTCCACGTCCTCGTGTTGTAGCCTTTTTTCACGCAGTTGCAGGCCGTTATCTGCACCTTATCCTCCCATTTTGGAGTGCACTCAACGGCGAGCCCTCCGCCGATATAAATGCCGATATGCCCCGACAGCCAAACGGCTTCTCCAACCTCTATCTTTTTGAAGTCGGTTGAAATGTCTTTGCATTTTGATATCATCGCGTCGGCGCCGATGTCCGGCACGCCGTTTGATTGGTACGTCGCACCGCCGTAGTTCGCGTTCTTATCGCCCTTCCAGCCCCAGAGACAGCCCTTTATTAGATTCACGCAGTCAAAGCCGAACGTGTCGGCCGAGGCGGCGTTTATCTTCGACCTTCTTTTGTTGCCCTGGTTATAGGCGTAGGCGTTTATGTACCTCTTTTTGTTCGCGCTTGTAAGAGGAGCCCCGAAGCACCCCAAAACGTAAAGCGTCTTGTATTTCTTTGCGATATCCACAAGCTTTACAGCCAGCTCATAGTTATTCATGAAGGATCTCCTTTCGTATTAAGCATTAAGCATTTAATACTTTATTCTGATTATCTCGTCCCAGCCCTCTTCTTTCGTGGGCTCTTCAAAATTCTTGAAGTGTGAAAACACTATCATCGCGGCACCGCCGATTCCAAGCCTCCGGGCGCACACTTCGGCCGGAGTGTCCATCCACACGCACACTTTTTTCGCGTCCTTGTTTCTCACGGCGGCAAGGAACTCTTTTCGCCTCTTTACGCTGTTATACACTCCCTCAACGCAAACGCTGCCCTTCGCCTTCGCAGCCAGCATATCGCAGTTTCTGAACTGCTCGTCAATGCTCCTGTGCCTCACGTTGTCAAAGTGTATCACGTTTTCGTATCTCTCGGAATACGTGGTCTTTCCCGCGTTCGGCACTCCGCATATAAGGGTAAGAGTTTTCATTGTTCCTCCTTAATCGACCGCAACGCCGTTCGCCGTCCATGCAAGAAGAACGTATTTGCCTTCTTCAAGATCGTAAAGTCCGATAAGGACGCTGTTGTTGTTGCCTGCCTGCACCTTCGACGAAAAAAACTCCTTGCAAAGATGGTCGACGTTTGCAACGGACGCATAAACGCGCACGCGCACAGAGTAACCGTGTTGCAATTTGTCGAGAATTTGTGAGCGGTTCCCCGATTCAACGGTAAACGATGCGTTTTCAAGCAGCAGGTCGTCGGCGCTGATCACCGCGTCATAAGACTGCGGCGTTACCAATCCGATAGATTTCTGTATCGCCGTATATACGCCTTTGCTCTTAATAAGCTTATCGCTTCCGCTCGTCGGCGTCAGATCAACAGATGAAGCCTTTATGCTCCACGTCTCATTCGCAAGGCTTGCGTCGCTTATACATGTTAGACTGTACCCCGAATCCTCTTCTTCATCATCCGAAAGAAGGATAAGATACACCTGCTTTGCCGAATCAGCTCTGTCAAACCCGAGAGCTGCCCCGGTTTGCGTCTCCGTCAGATTATATATAAATCCTCTCGTATACTCTCCGTCGTCTTCCGTTATAAACTTGGTAAGAGGCGCAGTATCGTCGTTTAAGTATAAATTGTCGCCTGACTGCGAGGCTGCTATCAAAAGTGAGGCAAGCTCGCTTCCGGGATCAAAGGAGTCGACGTTTACGTTTACTCCGCCGATAAGCCCGCTCTGATTTGTAAGCAAATTGCTCAGCGGCCCGATACGCGCAGCCTCAACCATTGCAGTCGAAACAAATTCGCTGTCGTTTATAAGGTCGCTCGTCCTTCCCGACAGAGCCGCCGGGGAGAGCCGCGTCTGCAGCTCCCCGAACAGCTTTGTAATGCAGTCAAGGACGTACGCCTTTACGCTGTTAAAAGCCATAATCAAGCCCCCGCGTTAAACACAGCGTCCCAGGCGCTCTGCACCTCATTCGCAGTGAGCTCGGCAAGATCGCTCTTTGCGACGTATTCGTCCGTTTCTTCGATCTTCACGGTATGCGTTCCGTCTGTCTTGAACTGATAATTCGCGTCCCACGTATCGCCTTCGTCGTAAGACCTCATGATAATGCTGAAATCATCTTGATTATTGTCGATATAAAGTATCAGCCCGGTAGCTTCACTATACGAAAACTGAGTATCGTAAACGGTCCCGTCAATAGTTACCTTATAGGTCTTCGAAGTGTCAAGCTCAACTCCTTCGCCGGGCACGTCTTTTGTGTACCATATCCCGCTTGTCCCGTCCGTTGTAACGGAAGTGTTTATAAGAGTGCTGTACCGCACGTCCGCTTTTTCGGCAAGCGACGCATATACGCCGCCCGATTTAACGGGATTATTGCTGCTCTGCATGGGAGTATTGTCAAAGGTCAGAGTGTCCTGCTTCGCCGAAAGCGCCGTGTTCATAGCCGACGTTGTCGCGTACCCCGAAAGGTCGACGTCCGTTGTGCCTATCTTTTCATAAACGTAATTCGTGCCGTTGAACACGTATATAAACTCGTCGTAGATGTTGGGATTGCTGCCGCTGTTCGCCACAAGGTAGATATGGCTGCCGTCAGGAGATGAAACGTTCGGCACGCCGTTTAATACTTCGGTTTCGGAGTTGCAAGGATAAAACGAGAAGTTCGCTCCGCTCGCGCCGGAGGATCTCGACTTCTGAATCTTTACGCTGTGTTCGCCCGAGGTGAGGAAGCTGAACAGCATATCCCAAGTCTCGCCCTCGTCGATAGTGTTCAGAAATACGCCGAAGGGAGGAGTGTTTGAGGACGGAGACGAAGAGGTCTTTGCCGCTTCATTTCCGGCAAAATATATCCACGTTCCGCTCGTCTCTTCAAACTGAAGCTCATATACGCTTCCGTCAACGGTGAAACGGTAGGTTTCGTCCAAGTCGGGCTCAAACCCGCCTTCGTCCAGAACCTTTTGATACCAGCTCCCCGATGAGCTGTCCGTCGTGACCGTCTGTTCAGGAAAAACAGTTATATACTGTATAAGTTCCGAAAGACTCGCCGAAAGAGCGTCAAGCGCCGTTTTTACGCCGCCGCTCGTAACCGGATTATTGCTCGACGCATTGGGAGCCGAATCAAAAGTAAGCACGTTCTGCTTCGCCGAAAGCGCCGTCGCAAGCGCCGTGTTATCCGTATAGTTGTCTTTGATGAGTGTTATAAGCTTGTTTAAGCCTGCGCTGCCTACAAATTTTTCCGCCATTTTTTTACCTCTTCTTTCTTTTTTTATTATTCGCCGCTTCCGGCGTTCATTACGCTGATCCACGCAGTCTCAACTTCATTCGCCGATATCTCGTCCCCGGTAAGCTCCGCGTCCAGCCACCAGCCCGTCCACTGCGTTCCGTTTATATCAAGGTTTTTGTGATAAGTAAGCCTCAACATCGAATACGGGGGATACGCTTTTGTCTGAGGCTCGTTTCCGTGCCCGAATATATACGACTCGTTCGTCGCCACCGAGGCAGTGCCCGTGTAATAAGCGGAAGCTAAAGTCTGCGGTACCGTTTCCACGCCGGGAGTTACAACAATTATCTGCGTCCCTTCATCAAGAGCCGGCAAGACCGTCCTTCCGTTTAGCATTCCCTCATACGTATCGGATTTGTTCGTGCGCAGAAGCGTCGGAGCTTCGGCGCTCACGTCAGCCGCAGTTATATACCCCGCGTCGTTTACAAAACTCGATACGTTAGTCGGCACCGTCGGTATAGTCGGCTTGTTCGTAAGATCGTTGTAATCCCCGCTGAAGCCCGAAGTCTTCGGCTCCGCGTCCAACCACCAGCCCGTGTAATAGGTCCCGCCGATATCAAGGTCCCTGTGATAAGTAAGCCTCAAAATAGAATACGCGGGATATGCCTTGTCCTGCACGGTGCCGCCGCTGCTGTAAATAGGCGTATTCGTCACGGCCATCTGGCTTTGCCAGAGCAGATAAAGAGAAGTCGGCGTAGTCTCGCTCCCCGGGGTTATAACAAGCACCTGCGTTCCTTCTTCCGGGGCCTTTGAAATAGTTCCCTCAAGCCTGCCGGGGTCGCTTTGATCTTCCGTGGTCCTTATAAGCTCCGGTTTGTCCGCTTTCCCCGAAATATCCTGATGCCTCGTAAGATACCCCGCGTCGTTTTGAAGCTCGGACAACTTAGTGGGGATATCCTCAATATCCGCCTTTCCCGAAATATCCTGATGCTGCGTCAAAAACCCGGCGTCGTTCGTAAGATCGCTTGTTTTTGAGGGTAAATCCGTCAGCAGAGCGTAGTTCTCAAGCTCCCGGTAAAGTCTGTCGACCTTCTCGTTTACTCCGGGAAGAGATATAAGCTCTCCCTCAACGTTTATTTCCCCCGAAGCGTTGACGCTTTTTTCAACGAAAAAGGAATAGACCTCGCTCTTGACTATGTGCTGTTCATCGTTTTCGGCGACTATCTGCGCAAGCAGCCTTCCGGGAGCGTCAAGAAGAACGGACGGCAGCATATAACGCGCCTTGAGGTTTTCGAGCGCAAGCTCATTCGTCATGCAGCGGCATCCCGCTGGGGTGAGAAAGGCAAGCCTTATCTCATAATCCGAAAGCCCTTCGTCAACGGAAACGACAAGCTCGCGGGAATCGTTCTCGCCCTCATAAATACTTTTATCAAGAAGCTCAAGCCGCATATCTGCCTCCAGTTACGACCGCTATGATCTGCTTTTTTGCGCTGTCGTTTATCTGTCCGTAACCCACCTGCCTGTCAAGGTACCTCACAAGAGAGGAATACCCGCCGTAAGCGTAGGCCTCCTGCGCTCCCTTTTGGATGGAGGAACCGATCTTCTGCTTTAAGCCGGAAAGGTTCTCCGAAAAAGAACCGAGCAGCGAATAGTCGCCGTATTTTGCGAGCTGAAGGGCTTTTTCAAGATCGTCGTCCTCAATAAGCTTACTCACGTCGACTCCGAGAAGCTCCAAAGCGGAATAGTCGCCGAAACCGGCTATCTCGGAAGCTGTTTTAAGAAGCTCGTTATATCTGAGAGTCGAAGTGTTTATCCCAAGGGAATCGAGATAAGAATAATCGCCGTACTCGGCAGCCTGAACGGCTTTTTGAAGCTTTTCCTTCTGATAGAGCGAGTTGGTATTTATCCCGAGATCTTCGAGATAATCATAATCGCCGTATTTCGCTGCGGTCTCGGCCTTCTCCAGAGCGTCGCTTTGGGCAAGCTTTGAGGTATCTATACCGTATTTATCCAAAAGAGAATAATCGCCGAGCTTCGCCGCCTTGAAGGCGAGATCCAGCGTGTCGGAATAGCGTTTGTAATATTTATCTTCAAGCCCGTTTACCGTATCATAAGCCTTATAAAGGTCGCTGAGCTGCGTTTCTCTACGCTTATCGCTTAGCTTTTCTATCTCCAGAGCTCTGTCTGTTAAAGAACTCATATACTTGTTATATGCTTCCGACGCTGCCGACGCGGCATAGGAATTTCCATAGCCGCCCGTTAAGGAGCTTGCAAGCCCGAAAACGTTTTCGGCGGCGAGAGAAGCGTTCTTTGAGTACATATCCCTATAGCTGTTGTAGAGCTTATCGGCGTTTATTTCGATCTCTCCGGTTTTATCGCTCATTATCCTGTCGAGCAGCGAGCTGCTCATTAGGCTGAGTTTTTCATCCGGAACGTATTCGTAGTTTCCCTCGGCGGCGGATTTTTCGGCTGATTTTTGTTTAGTTTCATCAATAAGCGCAAGTCTTGCGTCAGCCGCGCTTATATGTCCGTCCCCGTCCAGGTCCGCCTCGGGATCGGCGGCTAATTTCTTTACCGCCATTTTGAGTATTTCATCGGAAGTATATTTATTCTTCATTTCTGCGCGCCTCCTCCGTTTGTTTTTTTATTGCTCTGAGCATAATATCGATCCTTCCGATATCGGACGAAAGCTTATACAAAAGAGCGTATATCCTATTTGCTGAGATCTCCTCGGAAGAGCGCCTTTCGTTCGCGTCCTTATAACCGTTATATGGCAAATCCGTATACCTCCCCCGCTTTTTCGCTTATCAAACCTATGCTGTGGAGAACGCAGTCGCCCTCGCCTGAAAGCCTTAAGGAAAAGCTCGTACAGCGCGGTGTGACTACAGGGACCGAAAAAACTCCCTTTTTTGTTCTTTTGATCTCGCAGAGCTTCACATATTTTTTGAACTGCCCGCATTTGAGCTCCACCCGGAAACAGGCGCCCTCGCCGAGCTCTATTCTGAATATAAGCGAGCGCAGGATGTTCACGCCGCTGTCGGTCCCGAGGTCTCCGGTTTCGGCATACCATGAAACAGGGTCAAGGTCGTCGAATCTGCAAACAAGCCCGCTCTCCCCGTCGCCGAGAAGGTTCCTCGGCGCGTCGGCGCACTCCGGGTCAAGAACCATAAGATCATAGTAAGCGTCGTCCAGGTTCGTTTTGCACAGCATAAACACCGTGCCGTCAAGAGGGATAAAAAACCTCACGCCGCAGTCGTCGTCCTCTATATGCCAAAGCCCGGTTTTCGTGTCGTATACATAAATACGGCCGACCCCGTTATTCTCAGCGGCAAGATAGTATTTCCCGTTGAATGAAACGGCTCTTGTCCCGGAAAACAGACGGGTGGAAAATTCCTCAGAAACAACATACGGCAGAGCGCCGTCGTATACGGTGACTCCCGCTGTGCTCAGATAAAACAGCTTTTCATTAAGCACCGTAAGGCTCCCCGAATGGCCTTTTTTTACGCCTCTCGCGGGGGTAACGCTGACGGTGAAATCCTGCGGAGTGTACCCGCCCACTCTGATAATATAGTCTTCCTTAAAGAAAACGAGTTCTCCTCCGGTCACCGCCGCGCCGGTGAACTCCCCGGGGCAGCCGAGGCTTACGGTGTAGCTGTCGGTGGAGATACCGCCGAACCTGTTCCATACGGTGGGGTCGCCCAGAGCGCTCGCGTATATCTCGTTTACGAATTCTCCGTTTTCATTTTCCCCGAACCTGCAGCCCCATATCCTGTTTTCATGTTCAACGGCAAAATCAAGCGCCGGCATCGTTTTTTTGAGCGTCACCAGATAATCGGTGGGCGTTATGCTGAACGCCTTCCCGTTCAGAAGAACATATCCGCTGCCCTTCCCCGCCACCTTCAGTCCTTTGAAAACCGCTCCGGATATCGTAAGGCTCAGTTCGTCCCCCGCTTCGGCAAAAGCGTCCGCGCCGTCGCATGAAACCATGATATATACGCTTACCAAGGTTTCCCAGCCGTCCGCGGTTTTTTCCCTGAGCACAAAGCTTTCACCCGAAACGTCGAGCCATCTGAGTCCCGTGCTCGCCTCCTCCGGCTCAAAATCAGACATAACGTGGAACGTAACGCTATTGCGGTCAGCGCCTACGTAGTCGATATACGCGCCTATGAGAGTTTGAGAAAAAGAGGCGTGCTTCACCTCGCTTACGCCGCCGCCGTCGGTCACGACGTATCTTCCGTCGGGAACAACGAAAAAGTTCTTTCCGAAAGGGACGATGCACCTGTTATCAACAGAAGACACGAGAGGCGCGTTACGGACGATATTTCCCTTATAATATATACTGCTCTGCGAACAGAGGACCACGGTATCGTTGACCGCCGCCGCGGCTGTGACGGGAGAATCGGGAGCCATTCTCAGCTCCTGAGTGCTTCCTCCCGGGCCCAAAAGAGCGCGAAAATACCTTTTTCGGGCGTTTCTGACGCTCATAAGCGGGAACTTATCGGAGCTCAGGTTCAGCATATCGCGAAACGCCCCGCCGCGGACCTTATGCAGGTCCTCATAGCCGTAAAAGGCGTTTATAAGCCCTTTCCTGCGCGTTATTCCCCTCAAAAACGGATATTTCATATCGTCACCTCCGAGGGTAAAGCAGCTTCGTTTCGCGGTGACGGCGGGTCCGGTTGTAGTATGCGGCGTACTGCTCCCAGGAAAGGTTGAACACCTCGGCGGAATTGTTGTAGCGGTCGATATCGCCCGAAACCGCGTCGTTTTCAACACACAGGGCCTTGATGTAAATATCGTCGAACGGAAACTGCGCAAGAAGCTGAGTTTCGCCGGGAGTAGTTTCGTTATAGCCGCAAAAATCAGCTTCGCCTTCACCGTAGTTTACGAGGATCTCGCTGTTTATCCTGCCGTCAAGAGCGGAAATGATATTCCTCTTCGCGCTCAGATCAAGAGCGTTCGGATACAGAAGGTCAAATCTTTCAATTGCTTCCCTGAGAGTCATATTCAGCCTCCGGAGCAAACGGAATCGATATAGCTCTCCGCGTTTTTCTTCGCGGCGAAGGAAGCCTTCACCACCTCGGCGAAGCTCTTCGGAAGCAGCACGCTTTCGCCCTTTTTAACAAGCATCCTGCGGCCGTTCACCGCAACGTAAAGCGAATCGTCATGCTTGCTCTCCTTCGGGATAAAAACGGCTTCGACGCTTTCGGACACGTTCATTTTATCGTTTTTCATTTTTTCTCCTTGCCCCAAAGGGAGAGGGAAAGCCCCCTCCCACGGGACAATAATCAGTTTTCTTCTGCGGTCGCCGAAAATTCGGATCCCGACTCGTAGCGGATCATATACTCCTCAAGCAGGCGTTTGGCGACCTTTGTGGCCTTCCAGCCCACGCTGCTTCTCTGATTGAGAGGATCGTTGCCGTAGCCGCGCTGCTTGACGATGTGCTCAAGGCCGCCGCCCTCGACATCGGTGACGCCGTAGGCGTTTTCGCCGAGGAACATCGTGCAGAACACCGCGCTGCCGTCTTTACCCGCGCCTTTGCCGCATATAACGGCGCCCGCGGGGACCGTAACCGCTGAGCCGAGCGTGAGAGTGGCGACGCCGGTGGAAGAATTCACCGCTATGGCGGTTATGGTGTTCTCGCTTCCGTTAACGTATACGGGCACGGGAGTTTCAAAGCTCTGTGCGGTAAGGGCCTCGTTCACGGTTACGGAGGTTGACGCGCTTGAAACGGCGGCGCGCACGGTGAGGCGGCCCAGGCCGTTCGCGATCTCGGCGGGAGCGTAAATCTTGGCCTCGGTGCTCTCAACGAAACGAACGCCTGCAAGAGAGCCAATTTCGCCCCTGAGGATGTTTTCGGGATTCGCGTACTTCTGAATGCCTATCCACTGCTCGCCCGCCTCCTGCATGAGGTCGTAGGCTACGTAGGGGTGTATGATGGCAACGTACGAGCCGTTTATTTTGGGGGCGTTTACGGCCTTAAGCTCCGCGGCAGCCTTGAAAACGTCCTTTACTCTGAGCCTGCAGGCGGAGGTGATATCGCTGCGGGAGCCAATTTCGGTCTCGCTGCCGCCCGAAACGCTCGGCGCGTACATAACGTTCGTGCCGCCGATTATCTCGTTTCTCACAACGGTGTCAAGGGTAAGGCCGGCCTGGGAAGCGAGCTCCTTTGTGGCTTCAACGATGGTATTGTCAACGGCGGTGAGCTCAAGCATATCGGTCTGCTCGATATAGTCGCCGTACTGGTCCACCGTGCACGAAACCGTTGAAACGTTGAGCTTATTGCCCGAAGGAGTGACGCCCTCGGTTATCGCCTTAAGAGCCTTGGGCAGCTTTGAAAACCTGCGGAACTCCACGGTTTTTCCGCCGTGCTTCGGGATGGGCCTCTTCTGGCCGAACTGCTCGTGCACCAGATTCGCTCCGGCAAGGGTTATAAGGGTCTTGTCATAAAAGGTCTTCATCTCGGGAGAAAGAGCCGTCGAGTCGGTTATGCTCCCCGATTCCATGGTCCCGGCGGTGGTGTTCACAACGTCGCCCGCCGAAAAGTGCGTAAGATCGATTCTTTTGAAATCCATTTTTGTCTCCTTTTCAAAATTTGATTGTCGCTCCGCGGCTGACCTCATCCAGTATTTTCAGGATATCGTTTTTGGTGAGGCTGTTCACGTCCTTGCGCGAAAGAGAAGACGCTCTGTCGAGTACGGAGTTTTCCTGCACTCTGCCCGTTTGGCTCAAAACGCTCTGAGCCGTCTTCTTTCCCGCCGTCAGCGCCGCGTAGCGCAGAGCCGATCCGAGGATCTTTTCAAGGTTCGCCGCCTCATAGGCGCGCCGTACGCTCACACCCGCTTTCAGCAGTTCACAGAAATCCCCGTTGTTTTTCAGCTCGTTTTTAAGATCAAAGCCCGGATACACCTCTTTGAGCTCTTCCCCGCTCTTTACCCAGTCGTCGATTATTTTTTTGACGCCGTCGTTTTTGAGCTTCTCATTAAGGGCTGTTTCCACGCTTTGAAGCAGAAGCTCCCCGTTTTGTTCAGGCAGGCTTTCCTCTTCCCCCTCGTTTTCCCCGCCTTCAACGGAAGGTCCCTCCGCTTTTTTTGTATCAGCACCCGGCTCTTCGCCGGGAATGGCTGCGTCTTCGTTATTTTGCTCTTTGCTTTCTTCAGAAGCGTTCTCCGCTTCGCCGGGCTGAGAGGGAGCCTCGTTTCCCGTGCTCTCCCCCTCGGCAAAAAGCTGCAGGTTAATTTTTGATTCCATCGTTAAATCTCCTTTCATCTTCAGAGTCGGCATTCGCCGCAGATCATTCTACCAGTCGCACATAACGTATTCCGGATACTTAAGCTCTATCGCCCTGAAACCCGCCATAACGGTCTCAACGGTATTTTTGAGGAGTATCTCGCTCATCTTGTCGCCGTCGGTCTCTATTCTGATGTGGACTTCTCCGTCCGAAACGTTTATATCGGCGCTCGATATGATGTCTTCGTTAATAAGCTCCTCCGTCCTCTCCGCGAACGCCATGCAAAGGGCGGAAATGCCTGCGCACACGATATCGTTCCCCTTTTTACCGAAGCCCGAATGCCCCTCGCAGTCAAAAAGCCATCCGTCGTTGAGCTGTTTTATCGTTATTTTTGTCACGGCGAGCTCTCAGTCCTTTGGGCGGTCGTTCTTTTTTCTCTGAGGATACGCTCAAGCTCCGGGTCGGAAAGGTTTATTTCCGGCGCGCTTGGATAGCCGTCAAGAAAACCCGCTTTTCTGCCGTTTTCGGCAATGATGTTCATTATTTTTTCCTTGTTGTCGATATCGATGAGCTGCAGGCACGCGAGAGACTGCACGCATTTCGCCGGATCGAAAAATCCGAGCTGATAGAAGTTAAGCGCGTCGTTGTTCTGCGCGGAGCGGGAAAAGGCGTTTTGCTTGTGTGCCTTCACGCTCATATCGAACACCGGGACGCGGCTGCCGAGCTCCATACCGAACTCGTTTTCGGCCTCCGTCGGAAGAAGGTCGGAGTTGTCGTACGAAGTAAAAGCCCACTCTCCGTTCGCGCCGAGCACGCGCATGCCTCTTGGGACGGAATAGAACTGGCGGATGAGCTCCACCGTAAGCTCGCAAACCCGAGAAAAAGCCCTGTAGCTAGCCGAGATCATATCGCGCGAGAGCTTGCTGCCCGCCTCCTGCAGCGCGGAAATGGCGGTACCGGAGGTAACTCCGCCCGAGGTTCCGCCCGCGGAAAAATCGCGGTTTCCGCTCGTTTCCTTGAGCTCCGCTATTTTGTTGTTGAGCACCGTGACGTAAACTCCCGAAAGAGGAGTGGAGGTTATCTCCCTTATGGAGTCCTCGCCGAGAGAGGAACCGCTCACGTGCACGAAATCCTTTGAAATATCCGCAAACTCCTTCTCGTTCACAGCGCCCTCGTTCCTTGTAAAATACCGCCTTTTCGCGCCGAGGCGGGCGTTTCTGAGGATTTCGTTGCCGAGTATGTCTATCTCCTCCTGAGCGTCCTTCATGATATCGATGAACCCGAAGCCCACGGGCGTGCCCTCCTCCTTGAAAAGAGGGTCGAAAACAAAGGGATAGAGCCCGTGGTCATACCACCCGCGCTCGCGCAGAGCGTCGTCGTTTTCGGAAGCGTAGAGCACCGTGTCTCCCACAAACTTAACGTAGTGCAGCACGTTTTTGCCGTTTATCAGCTTTTTATAGTACCAGTCGACCACCGTGCTTTTATCGGAGGTGTCCACGGAATAGTCGTAGAGGTAGCTCTTGGTCTCATGCTCCGTTCCCCCGAGTTTTCCCTCGAGGAAGGGGTATTTTTCCGTCAGCAGGTCGTTGTCCTGCAGCTCGAGGCAAAAAATATTGCGGCTTTTCTGTATATCCCTTATGCCGGGCTCCCAGAAAATGTTGAAAATATCGGTAACGCTTATATCTACGTCGCCGAGCCCCGAAGCCGCCCTCGGGTCCCACAGCACGCTGTAAACGGCGGTGCCGGTTTTGAGCTTGTTGAACGCAGCGTCGGAATACACGTCGGTAAAATTGCAGCGCTCGAGGATCACAGGCAAAACGCTTGTGAGCGCTTCGGCGGCCTTCCTGTCCGATTCCTCTCTCGGGAGCACCGTGCATTCAGGCACGGCGTCCATAAAATCGGCGTGCTTGTTTATTATGGAGTTGAAAAGCCACGCGGAAGCCTTGTTTTCGCCGTATTTTTCTCTTCTCAGCTGCTCCCAGTGCCTCAGGGTGAACCACTGTTCGTTCTCTTCGATCCGCTTTTCAAGCCTCGCTTTTGCGGCGCGGTATTTACTGAGCGTTTCGGCGGCGGCTCTGACCTCGTCAGTGCCGATATAAAGCCCGTCCGCGCTCTTGTTTTCTTTTTTCTCTTCCTTTTCGGCAAAAACCGAAAAAACGTTTTTATTCTTTTTCATTTGCACCTCTCAATAAGAAAATCTATCGTATCTTTTTTTGTTAAGCTCCAGCGGGTCGTCGGGCTCCGGGAGAGGGGCCGCCGTTTTTTTCGGGGCTATTGGCCGCGACATGCAGAAATACCTGAACGAATCGGCGAAATGGTCCTCCTGCGAAGTGTCGAGATCCTCGGGGTTGGCGTCCGAAAAGCTGAGCAGCGGCAGGGTCCTTATCGCGGCGCGGCAGGTGTTGAAAAAATAGACCATCGGCATCCCAGAGCCGTCAAAGGAAAGCCTGTAGTGGCACTGCATCCAGCCTGATATCCTCTTGTTGTCGCCCTTTTCAAAATAGATCCCGTGCCTGTCGGCAAAGTCGATTATCGCGTCGCCGCGGGAGCGGTCCCATATGCTCGGGTCCGCAACGCCTGTTATCCTTTTCCCTCTGAGCCAGCGGTGCTCCGCTTCAAGCCTTGCTATCTCGCAAAAGATCTTGTCGGGGTGCCACTTCACCCCCTCGTTCGGGGCGCCCGTGCAGCCGTAGAGCTGAAGGATGAGATAGGCTCTTCCGTCGTAGTCCACGGCCCACCAGTCACATGAAAAGGGTTTGGCGAAGCCGAAATCGAAGCTTCTCACGATGTTCCAGCTTTCGGGCACCTCAAACGGTTCGATAACGTGGGTAAAGCGGCGGTCGGAGTAATGGGACGGATCGTTTTTGAACTCCTCAAAAAACTGCCCCTCAAAAACGTTCCAGTCGCCCTCGAGCCATGCCTTTTTAAGCTTAGGGGGAAGAGCTTTAAGCTGCTCGACATAGTCGGGGTCGCTTTCGAGCAGAGCGCTGTTATCGGTAACGAGCGACCTTATGAAGGAATAATCCTCCGCGCGCTCGCTCAGGTTATAGGCTCTGTCAACAAACAGTCTTTTGATGAAGGTGTGCCCCACTCCTCCGGGATTGCAGGTGAGATAAACGCGCTTGGGGAAGCTGTTCACTCCGCGCACGCAGGCCTTGAACTTCATGAACTGTTCTTCGGTGAACTGCGTGGCCTCGTCAATGAAAAGCACGTCCGTCTCGGTGCCCTGGTACTTGTCCATATCCGAATCGTTCTGACAGTGGCGGAACATGATGACCGAGGAATTCGGGAAGATGAATTCCTTCGTCGTGTCCCGGTACACGGCTGAATCTCCCAGCATGGTCCTCATGGGCGTTATATGGTTTGCCCTGAGCTCGGGATAGGTTTTTCTCACTATCATTATTTTGATCCCCGGATATCTGAAAGCCAGCAATACCGCTTTCACTCTCACCGCCCAGCTTTTTCCGCCGCCTCTCGCGCCTCCGAAGGCTATGTACCTGTGCCTGTCCCTCAAAAACAGCTCTTGCTTGGGGTTCGGTCTCGGAAGTATCAGTTCTTTCATTTTTCAGCTCCTATTCGGCAAGCTCGAGCACGTCGTCGTCGAAGGTGATGAGAAGCGCGTCTTTTTCGCCGTCGTCCGATTTTTCAAGAGAAAGGGAAATATTTACGGCTTCTTTAAGGACTCCGCACAGCTCCTTAAGGCTTTTAAGGTCCGCGTCCGCTTTGTTCTCAGCCTGCTTTTTGCAAAGGTCGTAAACCTGCCTGCTCAGGACGTCGGCCCCGCCGTTAAGGTAGTAGCTCCTGTCTCGCTTTTTTCTTTTCTCCGCCACTTTTCTTCCTTCTCTCAAAAAAAATACAGCCGCCGCTTTTCCCGCGGTGACTGTATATTACCATTTTTGCCTTTTGCGTTTCTCCCCAAAAAAGGCGTTTTTTGAAAAAAATTTTTTTATGAAAAAATTTGTTCAACGAGCTTTTCGGAGCATTCCCCGAGAGCGTCGAAATCCATGGCGTCTATATAATATTTTTCAAGCTCGTCGTGCAGCGCCTTCGCCTGAGAAAGCCTTACGACGGCTTCGTTTATCATCTCGTTATAGGCTCGTTTTATAAAGCTCAGGCGGTTCTTATGCAGACGAAGCTCGTTTTTGATAAGAAAACGCGAGCACTGAACGCTCTTTGCCGTTTCACATTCAAAATCATGGAAACGGTTAGCCGTAAACACGCCCAGCGACAGCTCGGGGACTATGATATGGTCCGCCTTTGTTTCGGGCGAAAGGGGGCACAGGCATTTTACAACGTCGTAGCCGCTTGAAAGAGCCGCTTCGCAAAAGGCCTCGGTGATGATGCCGGAGGGCAGGCCAAGATCGTCGCGAAGTATTATCTTTTTTTCGGCGAGGGCGTCCGCCGTATCTCTGAAAACGCTTATCCCCTCGGGCGTTACGGCGCTTAAAAAACGCCTTTTGAGAGTTCCGCGCTCCCCCGAGCCGGTACCGAGCTCGCGCGAGGCAAGATGTGAAATGAAGTTTTCGGTTTTTTCAAGATCGAGGGCTCCCGCGGCGGTTTTAACGCCGTCCCTGAGCGCGCCTCCGGCGGCGTTCAGAAAACGGGCGCACTCCATGTGCTTTGCTTTGTTCTCTTTTGTGAGCCTGATAATTTCGGAAGAAGACGCCCTGAGCTTCTTATCGTCCCGAAACGCGCCGAGGTCCACTATGGCTTCGCCCGCTCCCGGATAGACCGGCTCGAGCGTGTGCGGGTGCGTGCCGTCGGCAACGCTTGTTTTGAGCGAAGGGATGATGACCGCGTCGAGCGAGGAGGGGTCGGACGAACAGTGTATGCGTTCGCAGATCATGCCTCTTTTGTCCTCTTCTGCTGCTATTTTTTTCATCAGGGTCGATTTTCCCGTGCCCGGGCCTCCCTTTATGATATAGGTATACCATCCGTTTTCTGCGCTTCCGAGCTCATCAAAAAGGGAGTAAAATCCTCCGGGCGTGCTCGCGCCCAAAAAGAATGATACTCCGCTGTACACGTTATTTTGTTTTGTCATGGCATTTCCTCCGTTTCACCTGTTCGGTCTATATTATTCATTCCCGAAAAAAAGGTGAATACGGCAAAACGCCGTCAGATCACATAGTCGTTCCCGTCGTCGCCGCCGATAAGGTCGGCAAGAGATATCGAATCAAAAAATTCGTTTGTGAGCTTGTTGAAGCGCTCCCACATACCGAGCGTGCGGCACCGCGACGCTCTGGGACAGGCGCTGCTGCCGTCCTCAAGGCACTGCACGGGCGCTAGAGTTCCCTCGGTGAGGCGAAGTATGTCGCCCACCCTGTATTCCTCCGGGGGACGGTTGAGCTTATAACCGCCGCCCTTGCCGTGAAGCCCGTCCACCATTTTCTGCTTAGTGAGCGCCGGCATTATTTTTTCAACGTATTTCAGAGAAAGCTCCTGTCTCTCGGCTATATCCTTCATAGGGATATATTCGCCCGTTGAGTGCTCGGCAAGATCCGCAAGCACCCTCAAAACATATCTTCCTTTGGTTGAGATCATCATATTTCCCGCCTCCTACACTATTGTGCCTCCGCCGATAACGGTGTCGCCGTCGTAAAGAACGGCGGCCTGCCCCTTCGTTACGGCACGCTGGGGTTCGTCAAATTTGATTATTAAGGTGTCGTCGTCTGTTTGAACGGCCGTTGCGCTCTGCGCAATATGCCGGTAGCGTATTTTCGCGCTGACCCTCAAAGGCTCTTCTATGCTGTCCACGGCCGTAAGGTTTACGTCCTTCACAGTTACGGTATCGGTAAACAGGCCGTCGCCGTGCGACAGGGTAACGGTGTTGTTTTCAGGGTCGATTTTTGTAACGAACAGCGGCGCGGCGCTCGCTATCCCAAGCCCCTTTCGCTGTCCTATGGTGTAGTGGATTATCCCCTTGTGTTCGCCGAGGACGTTCCCCTCGTCGTCCACAAAAAAGCCCGGCTCCGATTTTTTTCCCGAATACTTTTCTATAACCGAAGCGTAGTCGCCGTTGGGCACGAAGCAGATATCCTGGCTGTCGGGCTTATGGGAATTGATGAAGCCGTGCCGAAAAGCGATCTCTCTGGTTTGTTCCTTGGTGAGAGAGCCGAGAGGGAAAAGCGTGTGTGAAAGCTGCTCGCTTGAAAGCATGTACAGCACATACGACTGATCCTTGGCAGGGTCCAGAGCCTTTTTGAGCACGAACCTGCCGTTTTGCTCCGCAACGCGCGCGTAGTGCCCGGTCACTATTTTGTCGCAGCCGAGCAGACGCGCCCTTTCATAGAGCTTTTCAAATTTCATATATCTGTTGCAGTCGACGCACGGGTTGGGGGTAAGGCCCTTAAAATATGAATCGACAAATTTTTTTATTATCTTTTCGCCGAAATCGTCGGAAAAATTAAATACGTAGTGCGGCATCCCGAGGCTGTACGCAACGCTTCTCGCGTCCTCAACGTCGCTTAAGGAGCAGCAGGTCCCGGGCTGCAGCCCAACGTCCCCATTCGCGAAAAGACGCATGGTGCAGCCGACGCAATCATAGCCCGTTTCTTTTGTGAGCAGCGCGGCAACGGACGAATCCACGCCGCCGCTCATAGCGATAAGAGCCTTCATCAGCCGAGCCTCAGCATTTCGTCAATGCAGCGCTTCGCCTTTTTCATCGTTTCGTCGCTGAGGAAAATTTCTTCCCCGCCCTCGCCCTTTACGCAGCGCAGCACGTCCATAAGGGTGGTTACGCGCATATTGTGGCACACGCAGTCCTTCGAAACGGGATAGAAGCTTTTGTCCGGGCACAAATACTGCAGGTGCTGGATTATGCTGTTCTCGGTGCCGATAAGGAATTCCTTATGCTCGCTCTTTTCGGCGTAGTCCATTATGCCCGTGGTGGAGCCGAGATAATCGGCAAGCGCGGCAACGCGCGGATGGCACTCCGGATGCATCAGTATGAGCGCGTTTGGGTGCAGCTCCTTTGCCCTTTTAACGTCGTCGACGCTTATCCTCAGGTGCGTGGGGCAGCCGCCTCTTATAAAAGCGAACTGCTTTTCGGGGACCTGCGCCTTAACGAAAGCGCCGAGGTTGCAGTCCGGCACGAAAAGGATCTTATCGTTTTCGATCTTTTTTATTATCTTGACCGCCGACGACGAGGTCACGCACACGTCGCACTCGGTTTTAAGGTCGGTGGTGGTGTTGATATAGCACACCATGGTGTAGCCGGGATAGGTCTCTTTAAGCGCTGTAAGCTCCTCTTTTTCGATCTGCTCCGCCATGGGGCAGCCGGCGACAGGGCTTGAAAGTATCACCTTTTTCTGCGGGGAAAGCAGCTTGCAGGTCTCCGCCATAAAGCGGACGCCGCACATTATGACGGTATCTGCGTCGCCCTTCGCCGCCTGCTGAGAAAGCCCGAAGGAATCGCCAACGTAGTCCGCAACCTCGCAGATATCCCTTGTCATATACGCGTGCGCCAGAACGCAGATATTCTTTTCTTTTTTGAGCCTTACGATCTCATCCTGGATCTCTCTTGTGGTCATGGCAAATCACTCCGTTTTCGCAGCCGTCCGGGCTTATAATTCACAGTGCTCGCAGTCCTGGGTCTCGGGGAACATGGCGGGATCGTATTCGATGCCGTTTTTGTCGTAATAATCCTTGAGCGCCGCCTTGATGACCTCCTCGGCGAGCACCGAGCAGTGTATTTTGTGCACCGGAAGTCCGTCGAGAGCCTCGACAACGGCTCTGTTCGTAAGCTCCAGAGCCTTTTCTACGGGCTGACCCTTGATAAGCTCTGTAGCCATGGAGGCGGAAGCAATCGCGCTGCCGCAGCCGAAGGTCTCAAACTTGATGTCGGTTATGATGCCGTCGTCGACCTTGATATAAAATTTCATTATATCTCCGCACTTTGCGTTGCCGACCTCTCCTATGCCGTCGGCGTCTTCAATAACGCCCACGTTTCTGGGATTGCGGAAATGGTCCATCACTTTTTCACTGTATAATGCCATAATAATAACCTCACTTCGTTATAAATTTCTGCTTGCCGCTCATAAGGTCCCTCCATACGGGGCTCATGCCGCGAAGCAGCTCTACGGTTTCCTTAACGGAATCGATAATATATTTCGCCTCTTCCTCTGACACCGTTTCGTCTATTGAAAGGCGAAGCGAGCCGTGGGCGATCTCATGCGGGCGTCCTATCGCAAGGAGCACGTGGCTCGGCTCAAGCGAGCCGGAGGTGCAGGCGGAACCCGAGGACGCGCTTATGCCCTTGTCGTCGAGCAGCAGCAAAATCGATTCGCCCTCTATGCCCTCAAAGCAGAAATTCACGTTTCCGGGAAGCCTTTTTTCGCGGTCGCCGTTGAGTACGCTGTGCGGTATCTGAGAAAGGCCGTTTATAAGAATATCTCTTGTTTTTTTCATCTTCGCCGCGTTTTCGTCCAAGCGCTCGCAGGCGTCCTCAAGAGCCGTCGCCATGCCTACAATGCCGGGGATGTTCTCGGTGCCGGCGCGTTTGCCCCTCTCCTGAGCGCCGCCCTCGATGATGGACGAAAGGATTATGCCCTTACGGCAGAACAGCGCGCCGACGCCCTTCGGGCCGTGGAACTTGTGCGCGGAAATGCTGAGCATATCGACGTTCATGTCCTTTACGTCAATAAACAGGTGCCCTGCGGCCTGGACCGCGTCGGTGTGGAACAGCACCTTTTTCCCGCGGCAAACCTCTCCGATCTCTTTTATGGGCTGCACGGTGCCTATCTCGTTGTTGGCGAACATCACCGTAACAAGGCAGGTATCGTCCCTTATAGCCTCGGCTACCTGTTCGGGCGAAACAAGTCCGTTTTCGTGCACGTCAAGAAGAGTTATCTCATACCCTTCCTTTTGCAGCTTGTTCAGCGTGTGCAAAACCGCGTGGTGCTCGAAGGCGGTGGAGATAATATGCTTTTTCCCCTTCTTCGCCCCGAGCTTCGCCGCCGTGACTATCGCCTGGTTATCGGCCTCGCTGCCGCCGGACGTAAAGGTTATTTCCTTCGGGTCGGCGTTTATGCACCTCGCGACTGTCTCTCTCGCCGCCCAAAGCGCCTCGTTTGCCCTCTGGCCTATGGAATGGAGGGAAGACGGGTTTCCGTATACGTCCCTGAAATAGGGAAGCATTGCGTTCAAGGCTTTTTCGCTCATTCTTGTGGTCGCCGCGTTATCGGCATATATATTCATATCGGTCAACTCCTTTTTTATTCTATATTTTGTTATATGTAGATTTTATAATTTAACTCTTTGAAGTGTACCCCATGTCAAGTACAATTTTGATTTGATTGATAATAATTTGAGAATAATTGTGATATACTGTTTTTGCCCACCGGGAGGATAAGGCAACGCTGAGGAGCGACCAGAGCGCCCGGTTGGGGCGGGGAGGCAG